>NZ_SPPZ01000100.1 GCF_004570525.1 Streptococcus sp. WM07
TAAGGAGTGCCTCTAAACCTCCTTCTAGATAACGGTTCAATAAGTTTCGTACAGTTTGATGAACAAAACCTACTGATTTAGCTACTGCTGTTAAATTCTGACATTCAGAGTAGAGAATGAGAGCTTGAATTTTCCTATGGTGCTGTGCATTCTTTTTATCTTTCAGGGCTTGCTTCAATTCGCTAATTTGATATTCATTTAGTTCGACTTTCATACCTTATAGTATACAGCTATTTTTGTTTTTTGTTAAGTATTAATCAGCCTCTTTTTATCTACCTAGCATCCATATCCCTTGTATTAAAGCGCTTACTATGCTAGACTAGATGAAACGAAACATTTGGGGTGCTGAGGCTGAGATTATACCCATGGAACCTGATGCAGTTAACACTGACGCAGGGAAATGTTGCAATTTCATTGATCTTGCTTATCCATGACCTTACCACTCCTTGGCTGTTGCTGAAAGGAGTTTTTCTATGTCCAAAAAAATGCTTGTTCTAACCGAGGCTGCCATCTTTGCAGCTTTGGCCATGACCCTATCCCTTATTCCTGACTTCGCTTCCTGGTTCACTCCTTCTTTTGGAGCGGTTCCTCTTATTTTAGTTTCCCTCCGTAGAGGTTTAAAAGCAGGGCTTTTAGCAGGACTTTGTTGGGGACTACTTCATTTTCTACTCTCCAAAGTCTACTATCTGAGCCTTCCTCAAGTTATCATTGAATATATCCTAGCCTTTCTAACTATGGGATTGGCGGGGCTCTATGCAACTCCCCTGAAACAAGCTTTGGCGCAAAAGGAAATCACTAAAGCTTTTAGCCTTGCTGCCTTGGCTGCTACAACTGCCATCTTAGTACGTTACTTCTTTCATTTCTGGGCGGGAATCCTCTTTTGGTCTGACTATGCTCCAGAAGGAATGTCACCTTTCCTCTACTCACTGAGCGTTAACGGGACCGCAGGGGTTCTGACCTTGCTCTTTAGTCTTTTAGTTGTTTTACCTTTATTAAAAGTTCAGCCCCGATTTTTTTTAGAAAAATGAAAAAAGAAATACAGACATATTGGCAGAATTTCTGCTCCAAAAAGAATCTCCCTTTTCAAACTCCATGCCAGGCTTGGAGTTTCGGGGATACGCCTGAGCTGGCCAATGAATTAGCCGACTTAGTTAAAATCGGAAAAAAGACAGCCACTACATCCGCCTTTGAGCTCTATGAAAAGGACGAACCCTTACCTCAAGTCGGGGAATACAACATCATCCTTGATGGTTCCCAAGATTCCGTGTGCATCACACAAACAAAGGAGATTCTCCTGATTCCCTACAAGGAAATCACGCCCGACCAAGCTCGGATGGAAGGAGAGGGAGACCTGAGTTATGCCTATTGGAGAAAGGTTCATGACGCTTTCTTTAAGCCCTATTTCCAAGAAGCAGGCTTAGAGTTCAAAGATGATGCGATGATGGTCTTTGAAATCTTCGAACATGTGGATTAAAAGTCAATTTCCATCTCTAAATGCAGATTACAACATATTCTCAAAAAGACCATCCCGAACTAGGTATCTGGATGGTCTTTTTGAGTTCTAAAGAATCCGCTCGGGTAATAAACCACTGGTAGAACTACTTAGTCTATTTCATTTCAACTAGGATCTGTCCTCTTCCCCCACTTAATTTCTGCCAATATGAATCCCAGCCAAATCAAAACCATGATCAGATAACCTAGACGAAAGCCGTCCAAAAATTGGACAAGACTCCAAAGAAGTGGAAAAAGCTAAATTTCAAGTTGAAGTTAGCCACCGCTAAGAAATTCCTTCGGCGACTTGTAACCCAAGCATTTTTAAGGAAACTTTTTAAAAAGATTACGGTATTTCCAGTAAACAACTATTTATATAAATAAAAATAATAATACCCGTTGTGCTAGTTGATTAACCATAAGCAAGTGAATACCTTAGACTAAAACCGTTCTCCATTTGACTTTGATGAAGTAGTAAGGAATATGTTAATAAGATTGCCTCCACTTTAAATTTTAAAGCATAAAGATTCCTACATCTTAAATCTTCAATTCCGAATTGTTCCAAACTTGAGAATA
>NZ_SPPZ01000101.1 GCF_004570525.1 Streptococcus sp. WM07
CTTGGCCAACTGCTTTGGGATGCCAAACAAAAAGGCCCCATCCGTCAGCATGTCTTCAGGCTTGATGGAGTATTTGAGCGTCTCAGCCACGGCAGCCGACAAGGCCGCAGTCCTGTCCCCGCTGGCCTCTGCCGCCTTAGCCTTATCGCTCTTTGCTTTGACTTTTGCGACATGCACAACCGGCGTGTAATCTGCCCGCAAAGCGTCCCTCCACATCTCAGCCCATTTTGCTTGCGAGATGTATGAATGACCAGCGAAATAGCCGGGATCGACAAGCAGCAATGCATGGAAATGCGGATGGGGATTGCCGTCTTTTCCCTTCGTGACCTCGGTCGTCCGGATGAAGCCTTTGGCGGGCCAGCCTGCCCGCTCAATCATCCGCTTCCAAGCCGCATTCATGTCACGCAGCGTCACCCGCAAATCCGCCATTTCCGGATTTTTGACGGTCAACGTCAGGAACAGCCACTGGGCTTTCGGATAAGCAGCAGCCACGGCTGGCAGACGCTCATAAAATTTTGCCATGCTCGCCATACCTCGCCTCCATTGGCAAACCGGGCAGTGCCGGACTTTGCAGAAAAATGCTTGATCGAGCTTGATTGAAATTTCGCCCGTTTCAAGGTTGACAGCTTGCCCGAACTTGAGCAGCCCGGAGCATTTCGACATTCGCACCCCGAGACGCTCGAGGCTTTCTTCTCCGGCCCGGTCGTAGAGTGAGCCGATGGTTTGCGTATTGCTTCGATGTTTGTCCCATTTTGCATCCTTTTCCGACATGTCAGAAAGAGCAGGGGCTTTGACTACAGAGGGATTTTGGCTTAAAGTGTTCTCATGTTTCATGCGTTCAGACTCCGACTAGTCTGGCCGCCCCGAAAGCCGAATCCTTGCCGGGATTTGGCTTTCAACTTTTCAGGCGCCCACTTCCTCCAGATTCTCACGCCCCCATTGACAAGTCAAGGCCCACCCAAAAGGGCCGGATAGCAAGCATTCATGCGGGTTTCGCGGTGATTGGCTATAAATCCGACGCGTCGAACTTATGGCCATAGTTATAAATTTAAGGAAAGCCACCCCAAAACCGGGCCTGGCGGCCCCTAAAAGCAGCCCCAAAATCAACTGCGAAGACGCTTCGCGGGCGGCGGCTTGATGCCGCCCGCCGGCTGCTTTTTCAAAGCTTCAAGCTCTTGCCCCATTTTCAAGCGATCGGCGTCAATCGCCCGAACGGCTTTCTCGTGACGCTGCGTCAATGCGTCCTTTTCCCAGTCCCGCCGTTTAGCCTTGGCCTCGGCCTTGGCTTTCTCAGCCCCCGCCAACGCCTCGGCCTTGGCTCTATCGAGCGAGGCCATCGCCTCCGACATAGCAGAGGCCAAGTCTGCCTTGGCCCCCGAAGCCTCGCCCATGGCGGCCCGGGCCTCGGCAAGCTGCTTTTCAGCCGTCGCCATAGCTTTGCTCGCGGCGACGGCTGCCGCTTGCTCCTGATGCCACCCAGAACGCGTTAAACGCCGCTTGGCAGGGCCGAGACGGGTAAGGCCGCTAAACATGCCGACCTCATCGAAAAAATCGTTCTGGAGGCGGCTCATCGCTTTCTTGTATGCCCGATTCTGCTCGCCCTTCGTCGCCCCAGTTTTTCGCGCGGCTTCTGAGGCAGCTCGCCCTGGGTGAATCGTCTCGAAGCGAGCACCGGGGGCCGGGATTTTATAAAAATGGAAATGCCGGTGGCTTTCGTCTGTGTGCTCGATGACCGACAAGAGACGGCCATCTCTATTCAACCATTCAACCGTGTTCGCCTTTAGCGATTCCCAGCCCTCGGCGTCCATGTCATCGGGGGCTGAGACAACCCCGGCAAGCAAGCAAAGGCCGTCTTTGCGAAGAGCATGCCCTCGAGCGTCCCTCGATTCATTCCCCCAAGCGGTAGCCAACGCCTCGACTTCCGAAAGCGAGCAGCCGAAGACAGGGATGGGAGGAGCCGGGGCCTCGACGTGATAGCAAGCCCCCGGCTCACGTGTGGCCTCTGCGATGATTGAGCGAATCGAATGCCCGCCCGCCTTGCTCTTCCCCGCCTCGCG
>NZ_SPPZ01000102.1 GCF_004570525.1 Streptococcus sp. WM07
AGTTGTCTCGTGAGAGGCATGACCTTTGAAAACTGAACAAGACGAATACCAATGTGCGGGTAGTAGAAATACTACCTGTCAATGAAAAAAGCAATAAATCTGTCAGTGACAGAAATGAGCAGTAGCTCAAACTTTTGATGAGAGTTTGATCCTGGCTCAGGATGAACGCTGGCGGCGTGCCTAATACATGCAAGTAGAACGCTGATAGAAGAGCTTGCTCTTCTTGAGGAGTTGCGAACGGGTGAGTAACGCGTAGGTAACCTGCCTGGTAGCGGGGGATAACTATTGGAAACGATAGCTAATACCGCATAACAATGGATATTGCATGATATCTATTTGAAAGATGCAACTGCATCACTACCAGATGGACCTGCGTTGTATTAGCTAGTAGGTGAGGTAAAGGCTCACCTAGGCGACGATACATAGCCGACCTGAGAGGGTGAACGGCCACACTGGGACTGAGACACGGCCCAGACTCCTACGGGAGGCAGCAGTAGGGAATCTTCGGCAATGGGGGCAACCCTGACCGAGCAACGCCGCGTGAGTGAAGAAGGTTTTCGGATCGTAAAGCTCTGTTGTAAGAGAAGAACGAGTGTGAGAGTGGAAAGTTCACACTGTGACGGTAACTTACCAGAAAGGGACGGCTAACTACGTGCCAGCAGCCGCGGTAATACGTAGGTCCCGAGCGTTATCCGGATTTATTGGGCGTAAAGCGAGCGCAGGCGGTTGGATAAGTCTGAAGTTAAAGGCTGTGGCTTAACCATAGTATGCTTTGGAAACTGTTCAACTTGAGTGCAGAAGGGGAGAGTGGAATTCCATGTGTAGCGGTGGAATGCGTAGATATATGGAGGAACACCGGTGGCGAAAGCGGCTCTCTGGTCTGTAACTGACGCTGAGGCTCGAAAGCGTGGGTAGCGAACAGGATTAGATACCCTGGTAGTCCACGCCGTAAACGATGAGTGCTAGGTGTTAGGCCCTATCCGGGGCTTAGTGCCGCAGCTAACGCATTAAGCACTCCGCCTGGGGAGTACGACCGCAAGGTTGAAACTCAAAGGAATTGACGGGGGCCCGCACAAGCGGTGGAGCATGTGGTTTAATTCGAAGCAACGCGAAGAACCTTACCAGGTCTTGACATCCCAGTGCCCGTTCTAGAGATAGAATTTTTCTTTTGAACACTGGAGACAGGTGGTGCATGGTTGTCGTCAGCTCGTGTCGTGAGATGTTGGGTTAAGTCCCGCAACGAGCGCAACCCTTATTGTTAGTTGCCATCATTAAGTTGGGCACTCTAGCGAGACTGCCGGTAATAAACCGGAGGAAGGTGGGGATGACGTCAAATCATCATGCCCCTTATGACCTGGGCTACACACGTGCTACAATGGCTGGTACAACGAGCGGCAAGTCGGTGACGGCAAGCAAATCTCTTAAAGCCAGTCTCAGTTCGGATTGTAGGCTGCAACTCGCCTACATGAAGTCGGAATCGCTAGTAATCGCGGATCAGCACGCCGCGGTGAATACGTTCCCGGGCCTTGTACACACCGCCCGTCACACCACGAGAGTTTGTAACACCCGAAGTCGGTGAGGTAACCATTTAGGAGCCAGCCGCCTAAGGTGGGATAGATGATTGGGGTGAAGTCGTAACAAGGTAGCCGTATCGGAAGGTGCGGCTGGATCACCTCCTTTCTAAGGAAAAAGGAAGCACATTGGTACTTGTTCAGTTTTGAGAGGTCATGTAGATGACAGAGAAAAAGAAATCCTACATGAATAGGAAGGGGCCTTA
The DNA here is from genome assembly GCF_004570525.1 of Streptococcus sp. WM07. GTDB lineage: Bacteria > Bacillota > Bacilli > Lactobacillales > Streptococcaceae > Streptococcus. The sequence continues at coordinate 1,778 of NZ_SPPZ01000102.1, forward strand.
GCTCAGCTGGGAGAGCGCCTGCTTTGCACGCAGGAGGTCAGCGGTTCGATCCCGCTAGGCTCCATT
>NZ_SPPZ01000103.1 GCF_004570525.1 Streptococcus sp. WM07
CTAGCATTTTGTCAAAAGTTCTTCTCTCAACACCAACTAGGCGTTTAAAGCGTAAATCGGAAAGTTTTTTACTGGATTCATAATTCATGCTTCTATTTTATCATATCCTTGTTTCGCAGGAAGTCTAATTTGAGTTGCTAAAACCTTGATAAATCAACTGTTAGAATTTTAGAGATTCCCTTAAATCCTAATTTGCGAATTTCTGCCCAAACTTGCTCAATAGGATTCATTTCCGGAGTATAAGATGGGATAAACGAAAATTCTATATTTGCAGGAATCCTCAATGTCTATGATTTATCCTGAAGAATTTTATGTAAAAAATCAAAAAAATTTTGAAAAAGGCTTGCTATTTTTTCTCTAACCTGTTAGAATAATTATTGTTGAAAAGAGGTCCGTTGGTCAAGGGGTTAAGACACCGCCTTTTCACGGCGGTAACACGGGTTCGAATCCCGTACGGACTATACTTTCCGCCATAGCTCAGTTGGTAGTAGCGCATGACTGTTAATCATGATGTCGTAGGTTCGAGTCCTACTGGCGGAGTGATGAAGATCCCATCAAGGGGTCTTTTTTGTTTTTACAACAAAATTTTTGAAGAGGAGGTTTGTTTTTCTGGTTCTTTGTCAAGTTGTGTGGAATCCCTGAAAACTGACAATATAGAATAAAGACAATCTTCTTCCTCCCCTCCTTCCTTCAACGAGACCGTTATTATAGGGTTAGGAAATAAAGGGAAATAAAGAGACGCTTGCTAGAAATTGGAGGGTAAGCGTCCCTTCTTTTTTACATAACGGAATACTTCTGGTTTTTAGAGGTGCCCTAGAATTTTATAACACCTCAATCTTTTAGATATGACTCTAAAGGATTGAGGTATTTTTGATATATAAAAATATTAAGATCGTGTTTTATGCAAAAGCCAAGAGTACTATGGAATGAATAAGAGAGATTTTTCTTAATAGATCTTTTGCCTGAAATGTCAAATTTTTGCCTCAAATGATCCTTTTTTCTAATTTTATTTTCGAATAAAGAAGTAAAGCGACATCTTAGGAAATATCGCCCAAAGCTTCATAAGTATTTGATAGGATAAGAAGGAAAGGATACATTATGAATTTTGAATCAACGTATAAAAAAGTTCGTGGAACAGTTTTGAAATGTCATCGGGAATTTTATTTACACTTATGGGATACCTGTGACTGGGAGCAAGAAGGAATGATGGTTTTGTACTATTTAATTAAAAGTAATCCAATTGTTTTAAAAGATGATGAGAAATTACATGTATATTTTAAGACGAAATTTCGGAACCATATTATTGATAAGGTGAGAATGCAGGAAGCTAAGAAACGTACACTCGATAATAAGACTTATGTAGAAGTTTCTGAAGTTGGACACTTATTAGCTGAAACGGGATTATATATGGATGAATTAGTTCTCTTTAAGAATCGAATGTTAGAATACAGACAGACACTAACAGAACAAGAATTAGATAATTATCAACGGTTGATTAGTAATCAATGTTTTAAGGGGAGGAAAAAAATGCTGAGAGAGATGGCGTCTTATTTTGAAGAATTTGATCCAAGAAAGTAACTCTTTCAAATGACTGATATCAGTTTTACAGGAGGAATTTTAAAGAATTTCAAAAAAATATTATTTTTTTCAAAAAAAGTGTTGACAGTTTTTGAGGTCGGTGATATACTTAGATAGTTGTCTCGTGAGAGGCATGACCTTTGAAAACTGAACAAGACGAATACCAATGTGTGGGTAGTAGAAATACTACCTGTCAATGAAAAAAGCAATAAATCTGTCAGTGACAGAAATGAGCAGTAGCT
>NZ_SPPZ01000104.1 GCF_004570525.1 Streptococcus sp. WM07
TGTAATACGGCTTGGATGAATGAATTTTTACGACAACTGTCAGAAGCTTACCCTAACGACTATATTATTTTGGTGATGGATAATGCGGTTTGGCATAAATCACAGACATTGGATATTCCTAGCAATATTGAATTTACATTTATTCCACCTTATACACCAGAGATGAATCCGATTGAACAAGTTTGGGCAGAGATTCGGAAATTAGGATTTAAGAACAAAGCATTTAAATCATTGAATGACGTCATTGATCAGTTGCAAGAAGTTATCCAAAGCTTATCAACTACTCGCTTACGATCGATTGTCCATAGAGAATGGATATCTGCTAATTTTGATTCTGAATGAGTATCAGATGCCAAATAAGCTTGAATAACTGGCTCTAATTCTGGATAATAATCCACAAAACGGATATCAGCTACCGTATAGAATACATCCAAAGAATCGCCCTGTTTGAGACAAACGCCCGTCACAACCTGGTGGGTCTGTCCAAAATAGGAGCGAAACATCGTATTAGCTTCCTTACGATCTCTTGGTTTATTGTAGATTGTCTCCCCAAATACAACCATAGTATCCGCAGAAATACTTAGGATAGTCGGATCTGTCACCTCAACTGCTTGTGCTTTCGCTAATGCCAAGTCACAACACGTTCTCCCTGCCCGCTCCAAGAAAGAAAAAGCTTGAAATTTATTCATAGAAGCTCTCTCGATAGCTCTTTCATCCACTTCCACTCCAACAATCTTAGGGGAAAGAAAAGCTAAGAGTTCTCGCCGTCTTGGAGACTGACTCAATAGATAGATTTCCTTTGGTTTGGAGAATTTTCCTAACAATTGGTATTGAATTGTATAAGTCATTACATCACCTTTCACTTATTTTTCAGCCCATTATAACAGTTCCCTAATTAGCTTTGGGGAAATTTTTTAGGGTCATTTCTATCTTCGTTCCATAAAGTTTTTCAGATAAAAAATCGCAAATACCTCGTATTGACGACCGTTTATCCCCCCCATTATACCAACAAAGCCCTATATTTGCTATACTAGTAAAAAACGAACAGAGGTGAAGCATGCTCCAACAAATAGAATTCCATTCTCCACTAGGAAAGCTAATTCTAGTCGCAAATGATCATAACCTGCATAGTATCTGGTTTAAAGATCAGACCTACTTTGGAGCAGGCTTTGACCTCAATACCATTCCCAAAGGAAACAATGCCATCTTAGAACAAGGTATCGATTGGCTAAACACTTACTTCGCCCATAAAAATCCAAGTCCACATACGCTTCCCCTCTCACCAAAGGTCACTCCTTATCGGCAAGAAGTCTTAAAACTCCTGCTAGAAATCCCCTATGGACAGACTCGAAGTTATCTAGATTTAGCTCAGAGCTTCGAGAAAAAAACAGGTCGTCCCACTTCTCCCCGTGCCATTGGCGGTGCAGTCGGTCATAATCCTATTAGCATCATAATCCCCTGCCACCGTATTCTAGGTCATGATGGTAGTCTCACTGGCTATGCCGGTGGAATTGAACGGAAAATTTGGCTTCTAGAGCATGAAAACTAAAACAAGAGGCTGGGCAAAAACTAGCCAATAATTGAAAAATCACAGAGAATTTGTATTTGGTTTTCGCCAAAAGATACAAATTTGTCTGTGATTTTTCTTTGTCTTTTTCATATTGGACTAACCTTTTAGTCAAT
>NZ_SPPZ01000105.1 GCF_004570525.1 Streptococcus sp. WM07
CAGTACGACGGGCATGTCGTACATCTGAGGTGTAAGTCCTCTGTGGGCACCTGCTACCGGTGAACCCAATAGCGAATCCCAAGCCTGACTATCGTGAGGTAGCGGGGAGAGGAAGGGATAGCGAAATCGTGGCTCTACGAACAGAAACGTGATAGTAAGGCGTATATGGGGGATAAGGAGGCTGTAAACTCTAAAGTCCAAGAAGGTAATTGTAACCTATATGCGTAAATCACGAGAGTAAACGAGGAAAGATGTACGACTTATCCCGTGAGGTCTTGTCGAGGCAATAGCCTAGTAACAACGAACGACAAGAAGTCAGCCGAACCCATAGTAGTGAGGAAACTTCTGTAATGGAAGTGGAGCGAAGGGGTGAACAGTTAACCGAAGTATACCTACTTCACTTGTATCTGTAAGGATAAGTGTCTGATAGAACCGGAGGTAGTCACGTATTGACTAGAGGAAGGTTCATCAATTTTAAGACGTCCTAGAGATAGCGAAACAAGAAAGGAATACGCGCATGTCTAAATTACTAGACCAGATATTATCAAGAGACAATCTTCTCGAAGCCTATAAGCAGGTTAAAGCTAATAAAGGTTCTGCAGGTATTGATGGTATCACAGTTGATACGATTGATGATTATCTGAGAGAGCACTGGCGAGAAACGAAAAAGCAGATATCGGAAAGAAAATATAAACCTCAGCCAGTATTGCGGGTGGAAATCCCGAAGCCCAACGGAGGTGTTCGTCAGCTAGGTATTCCAAGCATGATGGATAGAATCATTCAACAGGCCATTGTACAGGTTTTAAGTCCAATCTTTGAAACTCATTTCTCAGACTATAGCTATGGCTTTCGTCCCAACCGCTCTTGTGAGACAGCCCTGGTCAAGCTACTGGAATACCTAAATGAAGGTTATGAATGGATTATAGACATTGACTTAGAGAAGTTCTTCGATACAGTCCCACAGGACAGACTCATGTCATTGGTCCATAGGGTCATCGAGGATGGAGATACTGAGTCCCTCATCCGAAAATACCTTCACTCAGGAGTCGTGATAAATGGTCAACGCCAGAAAACCTTAGTAGGAACCCCTCAAGGAGGAAATCTCTCTCCACTCTTATCTAATATCATGCTTCATGAACTAGATAAGGAATTGGAAAAACGGGGTTTGCGCTTCGTACGCTATGCGGATGATTGTGTTATCACGGTCGGAAGTCAAGCGGCGGCTAAGAGGGTCATGCACTCAGTCAGTCGCTTTATCGAGAAACGGCTAGGTCTCAAGGTGAACATGGATAAGACCAAAATTGTCCGCCCAACAAACCTGAAATATCTAGGTTATGGCTTTTGGAAGTCCCCAAAGGGCTGGCGTAGTCGCCCCCACAAAGAGAGTGTGCAGAAGTTTGTGAGAAAACTTAAGCAACTGACATCTAGAAAATGGAGTATCAGCTTGAGTGAACGAATCACGCTACTAAATTCTGTCATCAGAGGTTGGGTTAACTACTTTTCAATCACTGACATGAAAACGGTGATGTCAAAAGTAGATGAGCGACTTCGAACGAGAATGCGAGTAATCATCTGGAAACAGTGGAAAAAGAAGTCACGTCGCCTTTGGGGCTTACTGAAACTCGGAGTTCCTAGGTGGATAGCAGATAAGGTGTCAGGTTGGGGTGACCA
>NZ_SPPZ01000106.1 GCF_004570525.1 Streptococcus sp. WM07
ATATGAAGCAATTCCTATTCTGATGTTTTTCCACTTATCAGTTTACTAGGAATTGCTTTTTTTTGCATTGGAAATTACAAAAAAGTTGCATGGAGCGCAAGCTTTCCACACAACTTATTATAGAACCAGAAAATTTAGCTTATTATGATGTAGGTATGACTGTAAACTATGATAAGGTTCTAGAGGCTGATGGGTATCGTTGGATTAGTTATCTATCTATCTTTCCAAGGGAATCGCCGTTATATTCCGCTTGAAAAGGTGATGCTTGCTTCACCTGTGGTTACAACTCCAGGTTCAAATTCTGAGGAATCACGTGCTCATTCAATGCCATCAAGTGGTACCTATAAATTTAAAGAAACATCTTATGTCAGAGATGAGCCTAAGATGTCAGCGGTTATCATAGCTCGGTATGATGTAGGTATGACTGTCAATTATGATAAAATCTTGAAGTCTGAGGGTCATGACTGGCTTAGCTATATCTCAAGATCAGGTGTAAGAAGATATATTGCGATTAATTAGAGGAGTTATCGGATGAAAAAAAGTGGTGTTCTATTATTAGCAGTCTTATTGTTAGTAGCTTGTTCGAAGGAATCTAAGGTTGAAAATAAATCAACTAGTTCATCTAGTAGTATTCAACAAGCTAAGAGTTCATCATCTATGAGTAAGAGTAGTTCTTCTAGCTCTAAGATTCGTCTTAAGCCGGCTAGTTCTACTGAGGTGAACTCTGGGGCGATACTTTCAAGTGAATCGCTAGTGGGAGAGCAGGCGGCTTCTTCTCAACAAGTCAGTCAAGGAGTATCTGCTACTGAATCTGTTGTTACGAGTGAAACTTCCCCAGTTTCAGGGGATGAGATGGCATCTTCTGTAAATATTGGTGATGCTTTGGTATCAGGGGATTTCTCTTCTGTAGCAGGTACATGGCAGGATGAGTATGGTAATCAGATAACTATGGGTGCGGATGGGTCACTTCAGATTAGGATGGCATCTGGGGATCATATTTCAGAAGAAGCGAGAGAAAATTTGAGTCGGGATTTATATGTGAGAAATGGATATGGTTCATGGGATGGTAGCACTTATAGTAATCGTTTAGCGAATGATGGTCATACCTCAGGTCTACCTAATTTATTTATAAATCCCAATTTAGGAACGATTTCTTTAGGCTCAGATTATGTTGAAACTTATTCAGGAACATTTTCACGTGTTGAATAATTCATAAAAGGTTGGGAAATCCCAGCCTTTTATGTTTAGCATGTCTTTCATCTGGATTCTCTTTGAATCTATTGATGGTGATGAAATAGCTAAAGAATTGGCTGTGGGAGAGTATCGTCTCTCTTGTTTATACTTTGATTCCTACAACTGCCTCTCTTAATTACCTAGCTGCGATTGTTAATTGGTTGTAATCTTACATTGGAGTGGGGATTGTCCAATAAGTTGTAGGTTCGTAGAAGAGTATCAAATACGTTAGCGAACGTCTCCTTCATGTGATGGATTTCAGTGTCAATCAATTCCTAGAAGAAATCTACTTTTTCTTTAAACCCAAATTATTCATACCTCAGAAGAATCTGTGTAAATGCCTAAAAAATCATCAGAAACAACCAATAATCAACTGGAATTTCTGATGATTTTTATTATTCACCAAATTGTTCTAGGGATAAAAATGTA
>NZ_SPPZ01000107.1 GCF_004570525.1 Streptococcus sp. WM07
TTAGTCAATTTTGTAAGATTCATGCTCATTAAGAGGAGCCCTAACTCTGTTTCCACGTTTTGATTTCCTCGAACATGAACTCGGCGTACGCCAAAAACACCCTTCATCCTACCAAATATAGGTTCGACATCGACCTTTCGTTTGGCGTAGATGTGGGATCCTTCCTTACTCTCCAAATTTTCTTTGACTTTCTGTTTAAAGTAGGTCCAAGTTGGATTATAGTGAATTTGCTTCAAATTCCCTTTCTCTGTTCGTGCTAATTGATCTAACTCCGGATTAGCTTGAAATTCTAGGGCTTCATAGATTTTAAAGTCACGCTCAAATCCATACTTATCTCTTCTTTTGGAATAATATTTGAAACCATAAAGGACTCCATCCGGTTTTATCCACTGATCCCCTTTTTCAAGATAAATCCAATTAGCTGGATTTGTTTCAGCTTGCTTGTATTTTCTTGTCTGCTCTTTCTGATACATTCCATACGGAATTAAAGGAGTCTTCTCTAATTCATCAATAATAAAACTGTAGTTCTCCTCACTTCCATAGCCCGCATCTGCGACAATATATTGGAATAAATCTAGTGTTTGAATTGATTGAAGAAATGGTTTCAAGGTTCGCGTATCTGTTGGATTTGGAAAAATACCGTAGGCTAAAGCATATTGTCCATTTGAAGCTACTTGGAGATTATAGCCAGGTTTCAGTTGACCGTTTTTCATATGGTCTTCCTTCATCCGCATAAAGGTTGCATCTATATCAGTATTAGAATAGGAATTCCTTTCTCCCAAGATTTCTCGACTATTTTCATATCGTTTCTTACGATTAAGATAATCTTCTTTCAATTTTCTGTGGTGTTTTTTTAACCGTCTACGTTTTTGCTTATTTACGGATCCACCTTTGATAACTTTAGGCTCCTGAGAGATAGCTTCTTCAACTTCCTCAAGGATTTGTTCGGTATCTTGTAGAAGTTGAAGAAGACCAGCGCTAGTGAGGCATTCTTCTTTAGACAGAGCAGTGTTTACTCCCTCTTGAACAAGTTGATCATATAAATCAGATATATTCCCGTCCAAGGCTGTATCATAACGTTCCACAGCTTTTTTCCAAGTGAAGGAATATTTATTGGCATCTGCTTCAATTTTTGTTCCGTCAATGAATAGAGCATCCTCCTCAATCATACCATTATCTCGAAGGAGTAGAGTGAAGTAAATAAAAGCGGTCTTAATCAGCTGGTTGGCATGCCTACTAGCTCGGAAACTGTTTATTGTGCGATAACAGACATAGGTATCTTGGCTTAGCCATTTCATAGGAATCACTTCTTCATTCATTTGCACAATGTTTCGACCAGAATAGACTTTCCGAGCATAAGCAAAGAGCGTCATTTTTAATAACATAGCTGGATGGAAAGCTGGCCGACCAGTATGAGATTTTTTCTCTAAGAGAACAGAGTCTGGAATAGAGTCTACAAACTGGCTAATGAGACGTGCTTCATGAGTTTCAGGGATGTCCCAAGCAATAGATAGTTCAAGGCTGAGTTGATTTGTGTTATACTGTTTATACATTTTATGTCTTTCTAGTTGTTTTGT
>NZ_SPPZ01000108.1 GCF_004570525.1 Streptococcus sp. WM07
GGTTCTATAATAAGTTGTGTGGAAAGCTTGCGCTCCATGCAACTTTTTTGTAATTTCCAATGCAAAAAAAAGCAATTCCTAGTAAACTGATAAGTGGAAAAACATCAGAATAGGAATTGCTTCATATGGACTATGTTACTCGAAAATTACTCGGAATTCAAGACCTAAACATTACTTTTAGAGAAGATTGGCTTACTTTTCGTAAAGATAAGCGAAATCGTCTTGCCCAAATCATTGAAGGTTCTTTGGAAAAACGACCAAGCTATTGCCCCTCCTGTGGAATCATCTGGGAATCTACTAAAGATGTCTATGCCCATGGTACTACTCCTAAAAAGCGTCAAATTCAGCTAACAGAAATTGATAATAAGCCCGTTTATCTAGAGTTAACAATCCGTCGTTTCAAGTGCCGTCATTGCTCTGTCGTATCTGCTAATCATCTCCCTAATCATTTTGTTAAAAGAAGGAAAAGTATTAGTGTCAAACTCCATCTTAAAATCTTGTTGGAATTAAAAGATACAACCTGTATTAAAAAGATTGCCTCAATCTGTAAAACAGGCTATCAAATTGTATATAGAACGTCATTAGAATTAACTGACTATGTAAAAAATCTGGAGCCGAGGCCGCTCCCTCGAGTATTAGCTATCGATGAGTTTAAAGCTACTCGAGATTGTGAGGGATCTATGGCCTTTATTGCCATGGATTGGGAAAGTAGGCAGATTCACACGGTTCTAGATGATCGTCGAACCCATAAATTACTCGAATTCTTCAATGGTTATTCCTATGAAGAACGCTGTAGGGTAGAATTTGTTGTGATGGATATGAATGCAGCCTACGATTCCATGGTCAAAAAAGTTTTTCCAAAAGCTCTAGTCGTTATCGATCGTTTCCATATTGTACAGCAGTTAAGCAATGCCTTCAAAAACGTTCGAATTCAGGAAATGAATCAGTTGAAGCGCTATTCTGGTGAAGAAGCTAAGAAGTATCGTCGTTTGAAACGTTTTTGGAAGCTTCTCCAAAAAAACTATAGCGATTTATCATCTGAAGCTAAGTATCACAGTCTCTTTCAACGCTATTTATCAGCTCAAGATATAGCTTTGGAGCTGGTTGATTATAGCCCTGTTTTGAAAGAAACTTGGAATCTTTATCAGCTATTACTTGGATATTTCAAGGTCAGAAATGCGGATTACTTTTTTGACTTGATTCAAGAGAGTCAGAACACAGAGATTCTGCCACAAAGTTTCCGTGATAAGCTCGCTTTTCTCTTGAAAAAGGAAGAAAGTATACGCTTGGCTTTATCGGTACCCTACAATAACGGTCTCGTTGAGGGAACAAATAATAAGATTAAGCTGTTGAAACGTTCTGCTTTTGGATTTCGGAAACATGAGCATCTATTTGCCAGAATTTACTGGATGCAGACTCCTGCTGTCCACTCTATCTAAAAATCCCTCCCCTCTAAGGAGGGGAGGAAGAAGATTGTCTTTATTCTACATTGTCAGTTTTCAAGGATTCCACACAACTTGACAAAGAACC
>NZ_SPPZ01000109.1 GCF_004570525.1 Streptococcus sp. WM07
TACAATGCTATCTTGAGCCGCACTACCATATATGAAGACCTGCTTAAAATAAATTTTCGATAAAAAGAGGGGGTAGAGGTGCCCAACATATTTTCAACAACTTACCGCAATCGTAAGCAACGATTTGATTTAAGAATGAACTTGATTGCTGGTATTATCAATTTTGAAAGGTTATAAACGTTTCGCAGGAAGTCTAATAAAGTTCGTGTGATGTACCAGGATGAAGCTGGTTTTGGTCGGATTAGTAAGCTAGGTAAATGTTGGGCCCCAAAAGGCCATCGGTCTGTTGTAGGGAGTCACCATATTCGAGAATAACGCTATTGTTATGGTGCTGTTGATGCTTTTACAGGCGAATCATTTTTCATAATAGCTGGAGGATGTAACTCTGCTTGGATGAATGAATTTTTGAGGCAACTCTCTGAACAGTATCCGGATGAGTATATATTATTGATTATGGACAATGCAGTTTGGCATAAATCGCAGGAACTTGTTATCCCAACTAACATAGACTTTGAGTTTATTCCACCCTATACGCCAGAAATGAATCCTATAGAGCAAGTTTGAGCTGAAATTCGGAAACGAGGGTTCAAGAATAAGGTATTTTCTTCACTTGAAAAAGTTATCGAACAATTAGAAACGGTTATCAGAAGTTTACATTGGGAGGATTTAAAAGAGACTGGGCAAAAACTAGCAATTTCTGGCTTAGCTTGAAATTTGAATAAATAGAAAACAGCTTAGAATCAACGTTTTTAATAACGTAATTCTAAGCTGTTTTCTATTTCGAAGGCTTTTTGCCCAGCCTCTGGTTTCAGATTTTGAATCTAAATGAGTATTAACTAATTTCAAATCAGAATACTCGCGGAATTTCAAAAAATGACGAGGAAAGAAGATGGTGATAGTTCAACAGATATGGGAGACCTGTTGAATATTATCGATAAGGCATGTAAGGCACGCAATCAATAAGTTCATAAAGGAGGCTTGACAAAGCCAGATTTTGAAATTCAATGAGTATCAATTTGTGGAGTAAGGCTGCGGGAGTGGCAGCAGTAGCTGCTGTTGGAAGTTTGTATACAGCAGCTCAGTGGGGTTTTAGGTTACAGGATTCTGGGGTGGAGTAGTTGTCGGTGTTGTCGGTGCAGGTACTTATGCTTCTGTTATATATACAGCTAGTTTCTGAAAACTTTTAGTTACTCTTGTTTAAGAGAGGTATTCAAAGTTCCTATGTCTTTAATGTTGAAAAATGGAGTTATGCTATGGCTTTATACTTTTTATTATTATTACCCGTTGTGCTAGTTAGTTGTAGAAATAATAAAAAACTTTGCGTATCATAAATTCAAAACCACCACGAATTGAGGACATGATATGCAAAGCCAAGTACATTATCTCGCGAATCCTTTTCAAGCACAAGTCGTTTTCAATAAAATTTTAGTGAGAGTGACTGATCTATATGAAAAATATGTTCCAAAGTCAGTTCGTTTCCGTAAGAATGTTCATTTACAAATTCAACCAGATGTTATTTTGATTTCTAG
>NZ_SPPZ01000010.1 GCF_004570525.1 Streptococcus sp. WM07
TAAGGAGTGCCTCTAAACCTCCTTCTAGATAACGGTTCAATAAGTTTCGTACAGTTTGATGAACAAAACCTACTGATTTAGCTACTGCTGTTAAATTCTGACATTCAGAGTAGAGAATGAGAGCTTGAATTTTCCTATGGTGCTGTGCATTCTTTTTATCTTTCAGGGCTTGCTTCAATTCGCTAATTTGATATTCATTTAGTTCGACTTTCATACCTTATAGTATACAGCTATTTTTGTTTTTTGTTAAGTATTAGTAGGAAGCCTGATCTTATATATCCTCAAACAAAGCTGGGGGCCCTTGCCTTTTACAAGTCATCAAGTGTTGCATGTATTACAGGAAAAGGGGACATTGAATTATAGTCGGGCTTGGAAAAGCCTTCTTGTGGCTTTGTTGATTCTAAGTCTAGGAGCCGGTGTTGGTCCTGAAGCTCCTTTACTGGGAGCAGTGATTGCTTATTCTGTATGGCAGGCTGATAAAATGCGTTATGTCTATATGAATTGGGATCAAGGTAGTAGTCGAGAAAGATTCAGTATGCTCTTTCATCCAGGCCAATATGTGAAGTCTTTTGATGAGTCTATGCGTATCTTGAATTTAGGTCAAAAGAAGCTCCTGAGTAGCTTATATGTTCTTAATGGTTTGTTTGTATTTTGGCTCCTAATGCGTTTATCCGATCAGCCTTCTTTTGTGACAAAAATCGGAGAATCTCACTGGGGACTTAAGGAATTATTTTACTTCCTTCCCCTCTTTCTTTCGGGTTTTCTATTTGCCCTTTGTTATCAACAGGTGAGAAAGGGGATTGGGCTCTTAAAACTTGGGGAAAGAATTTCCCTTCCCATTAAGATTGCTATTGGTGGTTTGTCGATTTTTATCACCTCGCAAGTAGCCCCTAATTTATTGTTTTCAGGGCAACATTCGCTACATACCTTATTTGATATGGGACTAGCAACACCTGCCTTGTTTCTTTGTCTGTTAGCGGTTGGCAAACTGCTTTTATTAGATATCAATCTCTGGGCAGGTTGGACGGGAGGAGATATTTTTCCTCTGACCTTCGCTTCCCTCTTGCAGGGATTTGCGGTGGCAAAACTGTTGGAGTCGCAGCAACTGGATGTGGCATTTGTGGTTCTAGTTGTAGGACTGGCTATTGCACTACAGCTTATGGAAAATCGAATGTTGGCTGTAATATTTGTTTCTTTATTTTTCCCAGTAACTCTTTGGCCAGTCTCTTTTTTGATCTTTGTGATCTATGAGCTAATGGCGCGTGTCTATCAGAAAAAGGGGCTGGATCAAAACTAACAATTTCTTTCTTCGCTTGAAGTTTGAATAGAAAAAACAGCTTAGAATCAGCGTTTCTAATGACGTCATTCTAAGCTATTTTCTATTTGGAAGATTTTTCCAAGATTCTTTTTGTTTGGATTAAGTAAAGACTATCGGATAGGGATTAGAGTTCTTGACTGGCAATCCCAATGATGACATCACAGGCTTTTTCCATGGTTTGGAGACTGACGAATTCATAACGACCATGCATGTTCTCACCTCCTGCGAAGATGTTCGGAGTAGGGATACCCATAAAGGAGATTTTGGAGCCGTCGGTTCCACCACGAATCGGTTCAATGATTGGGGTGATATCTAGTGATTTCATCACTTTTTCAGCCAGTTGAACCGGGCGCATATCTTTTTCGATAACTTCTTTCATATTGGAGTATTGATCTTTGATGTCAATGATGACGCGCTCTTCACCCCAACTGCGATTCATACGACCGGCAATTCTCTGGAGCGTTTCTTTACGGTTGGTCAGACCGTGGCTCTCGAAGTCACGAAGGATGTAGTCCGCGTGTGCTTCTTCTTCAGTACCAGAGAGTTTTTGAAGATGGTAGAAACCTTCATACCCCTCGGTATACTCAGGTCGTTCGCCATCTGGGATAACGCTGTGGAAGTCCATGGCCAGTTGGAGAGCATTAATCATTTGACCTTTCGCTGTACCTGGATGGACATTGCGGCCCTTAAAGGTTACATGAGCAGCGGCGGCACTGAAGGTCTCGTATTGGAGCTCACCGAGTGGACCACCATCGACGGTATAGGCAAAATCAACATTGAAATCAGCAGCATCAAACCTGTCTGCTCCAGTTCCGATTTCTTCATCAGGTCCAAATCCGATCCGAAGTTCGGCGTGTTCAATTTCTGGATGGGCAACGAGATATTCGACTGCGGAGAGAATTTCTGCGATTCCTGCTTTGTCGTCAGCTCCAAGCAGAGTCCGTCCATCTGTTGTGATGAGGGTTTGCCCTAAATAGTTGTGTAGTTGTGGGAATTGGTTTGGATCAAGTTCATACCCGCTATCACTAAGAGGGATTGTCCCTCCTTGGTAATCTTGGATAATTTGAGGACTCACATTTTCAGCGTTAAAGTCAGCTGTATCCATGTGGGAGATAAAGCCAATCTTATATGGAAATTTGTCACTGTTTGCCGGTAAGGTGCCGATAATAAAGCCGTTTTCTAGATAGTGCACATCTACTAGTCCGATATATTCCATGGTTGGTTTAAGGACATTAAGGGCAAAGTCTACTTGACTTTGAGTTGAAGGTGTGCGATCAGCGTATTCATTTGAACGGGTGTTTATTCGAACATAGTCCAGGAAATGGCTGAGGAGTTGTGGGTATTTGGTCATATCTGTACCAACCTTTCTCAATATACCTTTTTATTATAAAACTAGCTTGGGGGAACTGCAAGATATTTCCGTTTTTGATATCAAAAAAAGCAGAATTGAGATATAATGGAAGAAGTATGAACGAAAAAAAGAGGAATACTATGGTACACAAGCTCGAGGGAATTTTAGAAGAACTACGGGAGCATGGCATTCGTGTGACTGAGGCGCGGCGTTTGATGTTGGAATATTTGATGAATAGTCATGAGCATCCGAGTGCAGAAAAAATTTATCAAGATTTGATGGAGGTCTACCCGCAGATTAGCTTGGCAACTGTCTATAATAATTTGAATCTCTTTCTTAAGGAAGGCTTAGTGACAGAGATTAAGATTAAAAATGACCAAACACGCTACTATGATTTTATGGGGCATGAGCACATTAATATTGTGTGTGAAAATTGTGGTAAAATTGCAGATTTTGAAGGGGAGACTTTGCCAGATATGTCGGATCTTGTTGAAGAACAAACCGGCTATCAGTTTACCAAACAAGAGCTTTTGGTTTATGGAATTTGTCCTGAATGTCAGAAGTTGGAGGGGTGATTTTCTTCTATGAGGAAGTTCGTTTTATATTGCCTTAGTCTTTTTGTTATCGTTAGTCTAAGTGGGTGTGGGAATAAGGATGTCTTTAGCTCAGAATACACCTTTGATTCCGCACAAATTCGTATGCCGAATGGGGATTTGATTGAGGGCGAAGTCGATAAGTGGGCTCATGATAGTGACAATGATAATATTCGTGTGACTTTTAAAAATGGGAAGTCCTACTATACGAGTTCAAGTAATGTAGTCCTCTACAATAAATAATTGGCTATCTGGAAATGTCGTGATAGAATTCACGTAGCCCCTTGTTTTTGAGTGGGAAGTATAGTAGAATAATGAGGACTGCTAGGCAGTACTTAAAATACCTAAGGAGAATTGAAGATGGTGAAATTAGTTTTTGCTCGTCATGGTGAATCAGAATGGAACAAGGCTAACCTCTTTACAGGTTGGGCTGATGTGGACTTATCAGATAAAGGTACACAACAAGCTACTGATGCTGGTAAATTGATCAAAGAAGCTGGAATCGAATTTGATCAAGCTTACACTTCTGTTTTGAAACGTGCGATCAAAACAACCAATCTTGCTTTGGAAGCAGCTGATCAATTGTGGGTACCAGTTGAAAAATCATGGCGTTTGAATGAACGTCACTATGGTGGTTTGACAGGTAAAAACAAGGCTGAAGCAGCAGAGCAATTTGGTGACGAGCAAGTTCACATTTGGCGTCGTTCTTACGATGTATTACCTCCAAACATGGATCGTGATGATGAGCATTCAGCTCACTCAGACCGTCGTTATGCACACTTGGATGATACTGTTATTCCAGATGCTGAGAACTTGAAAGTTACTTTGGAACGTGCTCTTCCTTTCTGGGAAGATAAAATCGCTCCAGCTCTTAAAGATGGTAAAAACGTCTTTGTAGGAGCACACGGAAACTCAATCCGTGCTCTTGTAAAACATATCAAACAATTGTCTGATGATGAAATCATGGATGTTGAAATTCCAAACTTCCCACCACTTGTATTCGAATTGGATGACAAATTGAATGTTGTAAAAGAATACTACCTTGGACAAGACTAATCTTTCCTAAGGATACTGCCCTGGCTTTTGCTAGGGCAGTTTTTTTCCTCTAAAAAATGAGATGGGAGCGAGAAGAGATAACCACTTAGGAGTTAATCTGTGGTAAAATGAAGAGAGTTTTTCTAGAAAGTTTTAGGAAGAGAATGAGAAGAAAAAAGTCCATTATTGAGCAACAGACCATCCCCGGAAGACTCTATTTTATCCTTGGTTTGGTTTTCAGTTTATTTGTAATTTTAGGGGTCAGGTTAGCCCATATGCAGGTTTTTAACCAGGCTTTTTATTTGGAGAAAATGGCGACAGCCAGTCAAAAAATTATTAAGGGAAGTTCCGTACGTGGACAAATTTATGATGCACAAGGAAAACCCTTAGTAGAGAACGAAAGCAAGCAGGTGGTATCTTATACCCGTAGCAATCAAGATACAGCTGAGAGTTTGAAAGAGACTGCCAGAAAAATTGATCAACTGGTTGAAGTAAAAAATGAAGATCTTAGTCAACGTCAATTAGCAGATTATTACCTGGCGGATCCTGAGGTTTATAAGGAAGTTGTTGAGAAACTTCCCAAAGATAAAAAGATGGATCGAGATGGAAATCCACTTGCAGAAAAAAATATCTACAGTAACGCTGTTGAGACGGTGACTCTGAAGCAGGAAGATTTAAGTGCTGAGGAGAAAAAAATAGCCTTACTGTTTACTCAGCTGAATGCTATTCCGAGTTTTGGAACGGGAAATCTTCGGACAGAAGACTTAAATCCAGAGCAAGTGGCTCTTGTGGCTTCTAGTAGTCAGGAGATACCAGGGATTTCCATTTCAACCAGCTGGGAACGCAAGGTCTTGGACACAGCTCTCTCTAGTATTGTCGGCAATGTTTCAAGTGAGAAGACGGGTATACCTGCTGAAGAGGTAGAAGAGTATTTGAAGAAGGGCTATTCTCTGAATGATCGGGTAGGAACTTCCTATTTGGAAAAAGAATATGAAGAGGTTTTACAAGGTAAGCGTTCTGAAAAGGAAATCCACTTAGACAAAGAAGGAAATCTCGAAAAAATTGAGACAAAGTCTGATGGTGAGAAGGGGCAAAATATCAAACTGACGGTCGATCTTGAGTTTCAGCAAGGGGTTGAAGATATTTTGAAGAATGCTCTTCAATCTGAAATTAATAAGGGAAGTGCCTTGGAGACTGAGGGAGCCTATGCTGTTGTGCTTAAGCCGGAAGATGGTTCAATTCTAGCCATGGCTGGAGTGAAGCAAGATTTGGAAAGCCATGATTTATCCACTGATGCTTTAGGGACAATTACTAATGTTTTTGTACCAGGATCCGTTGTAAAACCAGCTACTCTCACAGCTGGGTGGCAAAACAATGTCCTCACAGGAGATGAGGTTTTGGCAGATCAGACAGTTTATGGAATTAATTCTTGGTTTACGGAAGGAAGTGTCCGTGAGATTTCTGCGGTGCAGGCTCTAGAATACTCTTCCAATACCTATATGGTTCAAGTAGCATTAAGGATTTTAGGAAGTCCATTAGGGACTGCTCTCCTGGATGATCCAGAGTCTGTAAAACCAGCCATGGAAAAATTAAGAGCAGCTTTTGCTCAATATGGAATGGGAACAAAAACAGAGATTGACCTTCCTAATGAGTCTCTTGGTTACTTACCGGCAGAATTTACGGTAGGGGACTACATGAATAATGCGTTTGGTCAGTTTGACAACTATACACCGATGCAGTTGGGGCAATTTGCAGCGACTCTGGCCAGTGGTGGAAATCGGATCCAGCCGCACATTGTTGCGGGTGTTTATACCAATGATGAAAGTGGTGGTTTAGGTCAGGAGGTTGAGAAGAAGACTGGACGACTGCTTAATCAAGTTGAGATTTCCCAAGAGGATATGTCGATTCTTCAAACAGGGATGAATCAAGTTGTCTACGGAGGATCTGCCTTTACGACCGGTAGAACCGTTGGTGAGGGGGCATCCGTATCTATTGCTGCTAAGACGGGGACAGCGGAGACTTTTGTTAGTCAAGGTAAGGTGCGTGCGGTAAATACCAATGTTGTTGCCTATGCCCCAAGCAGCAATCCAGAGATTGCGATTGCAGTTGTATTTCCCCATAATACGGATCTTCAATCCACCGTTAGTCACAGTATCACCAAGGATATTGTAATTTTATATTATTCTAAATAGTAAGGAGGAACTATGCTTTATCCCACACCTATTGCGAAATTAATCGAAAGTTATTCAAAACTCCCAGGGATTGGTAAAAAAACAGCTACACGTCTAGCTTTTTATACTATCAGTATGGAGGATGAAGAAGTAGCAGAATTTGCCAAAAACCTCCTTGCAGCTAAGCGTGAATTGACTTATTGTAGTATCTGTGGTAATCTGACAGATGATGACCCTTGTGTGATTTGCCAAGATGAAACTCGGGATGAAACAAAAATTTTGGTCGTAGAAGACAGTCGAGATGTGACGGCCATGGAGAACATTCAGGAGTATCATGGTCGTTATCATGTTCTAGGAGGGCTGATTTCTCCTATGAATGGAGTCAGTCCAGATGATATCAATTTAAAGTCTTTAATTAATCGTTTAATGGATGGCAAGGTCACAGAAGTTATTGTTGCGACAGATGCTACTGCAGATGGTGAAGCTACATCTATGTATATTTCACGGATTTTAAAACCAGCTGGAATTAAAGTTACACGGTTGGCTCGAGGTTTAGCTGTAGGCAGTGACATTGAATATGCGGATGAAGTGACCCTTCTTCGGGCCATTGAAAACCGGACAGAATTATAGGAGTTAGACATGAAAGAAACATTGATTCTCTTGTATGGAGGTCGTAGTGCAGAACGAGAAGTTTCCGTGCTAACAGCTGAAAGTGTTATGCGGGCTGTAGACTATAATCGTTTCCACGTTAAGACTTACTTCATTAGTAGTGAGGGAAAACTTTATAAAACGCAAGAATTCACATCAACACCTACTGAAACAGAAAAATTGATGACGAATGATCAGGTTGGCGATCTAGAGGCCATGAGCTTTGGTGCTCTCTATGAGAAAGATGCTGTTATTTTTCCGTTGCTCCATGGTCCAATGGGAGAAGATGGGAGTATTCAAGGTTTCTTTGAAATCCTTGGAATGCCCTATGTGGGAGCAGGTATCTTAACCTCAAGTATGGCAATGGATAAAATTTCCACGAAACGGATTTTAGAATCTGTGGGGATTACTCAGGTTCCGTATACAACCTATATTGAGGGAGAAGATCTGAATAAGGCATTGGATGAGGCAGAGGCCAGACTAACCTATCCAGTATTTGTGAAACCGTCCAATATGGGATCGAGTGTTGGGATTTCTCGAGCAGAAGATCGAGTATCTCTAGAGGCGGCTATTCAAGAAGCCCTTCGTTATGATAGTCGGATCCTTGTAGAGCAAGGGGTTGATGCACGCGAAATTGAAGTGGCGATTCTAGGAAATCAAGATATTCAAACGACTTTACCAGGAGAAGTTGTAAAGGATGTAGCCTTTTACGATTATCAAGCTAAGTACATTGATAACAAGATTGAGATGGCGATTCCTGCACAGATTCCAGATGATGTTACAGCAACCATGCGGGAAGAGGCACGTAAAGCCTATTATGCCTTAGGAGGAACTGGTCTTTCTCGATGTGATTTCTTCTATACTGAGGATGGAAAAATCTATTTGAATGAGCTGAATACCATGCCCGGTTTTACTCAATGGTCTATGTATCCCCTTCTTTGGAAGAATATGGGACTTTCCTATTCGGACTTAATTTCAACACTGGTGGATTTGGCTATCGATGTTTATAACAAACGCCAATCCCACTTCTTCTAGTTATTGTTAAGAAAGTGGGACAGTGGATTAGTTGTTTTCGGCGTCCAAAAGGCGAACGAAAACAGTTAAAGGAACCACTGCTTCAAAAAGCATTTCATTAACTGAAATAGGAAGGTTGAGGTTTTTGTCCCCAACCCCTTTTTCATTTTAATGACGAATAAATTAGATAGAGGGAACAGATGCTAACCTTAAAAGAAATTCAGGACGTTTTGAAACCAAAGAACTTGATAGCGATTGAAGATGATCAATCGATTACCAAGGTAGAGTTTGATAGTCGTTTAGTGGGAAAAGGGGATCTTTTTGTCCCTTTGAAAGGGGCTCGAGATGGCCATGATTTTATTGATATAGCCTTTGATAATGGAGCCTTAGCCACCCTATCTGACAGGGAATTGGATACCCAGCAAGTCTACTTTTGGGTGGATGATGTCTTAGCGGCCTTGCAACATCTTGCTACCTATGTTTTAGAGAGAAGCCAAGTAGATGTATTGGCTGTCACAGGGTCAAATGGTAAAACCACTACCAAAGATATGTTGGCTCACCTGCTGTCAACAACCTTTAAAACCTATAAAACCCAAGGGAATTATAACAATGAGATTGGGTTACCCTATACGATTCTCCATATGCCCGAAGATACAGAGAAACTTGTTTTAGAGATGGGGCAAGATCACCTAGGAGATATTTCGCTTCTGTCTAAGATTGCTAAACCTAAGGCTGCTGCTGTGACGATTGTTGCAGAAGCTCATTTAGAGTTTTTCAAGGATCGGCGGGAGATTGCTCAAGGTAAGATGCAGATTGCAGATGGTATGTCTTCTGGAGCCCTTCTTTTAGTTCCCGGAGATTCGATGTTGGATGAGTTTATTCCAAATAATCTTCAAGTCAAACGATTTGGTCAAGATGGGGATCTGTTTCTATCGAATTTGGAAGAAAGTCGTACTTGGCTTCGCTTCCGTACGAATTTCTTAGAAAATACCTTACAAATTCCGTTACCTGGAAAGTATAATGCGATGAACGCACTGGTAGCTGCTTATTTGGCAAAAAACGAAGGTGTATCTGAAGAAGACATTACTGAAGGATTTAAAAGTTTGAAATTGACAAAAAATCGAACAGAATGGTTGACAGCTCAAAATGGAGCGGCGATTTTATCAGATGTCTACAATGCAAATCCAACAGCTATGCGTTTAATCTTGGAGACCTTCGCTAGTCTAGCGAGGGAAGACGGAGGACGTAAGATTGCAGTTTTAGCGGATATGAAGGAATTGGGACAGGAGTCTCATCAACTTCATTTGTCTATGATTACGAGCCTTAATCCGGAAGATTTAGACAAGGTCTATTTCTACGGTGAAGAAATTGAGGATCTTGCCAAATTAGCTGCAGAGATCTTCCCAGTTGGTAGTGTTTTTTATTATCCGACAAAAGATTTTAAGGAGTTGTCACAAGCTATCTGTGAAGAAGTACAGCCTTTGGACCAAATTTTATTAAAAGGCAGTAATTCTATGAATTTAGCCAAGATTGTGGAGGCTTTGGAGGGAGACTAAAGGATGAGGGAGCTACTTACTCAGTTATTTTCGACGATTCCGCTAGAACATCCTCCTCATATTAGCTGGTTAGCGCACCTAGCTTTATTATTGAGTCTGCCTCTATTGCTTATTTTGGGAAGTAGAGTCAAAGGTGATAGGATGGTACGAGGATTTTTCTTGGTTTTACTACTTGCCTTGTATGGATTCTTTATTTTTCTAGATTTCTCTTGGCAGACAAGCCTTCCTTTTTACCATTGCCGCCTTGCGATGTTGTTCTTTTTATTTTTAAAAGATGGCTCTAAGTTCAAGCAATACTGGGCTTATTTAGGAATTATCGGTCCAATCGTTGCCTTTAGTTACCCTATTTTATACCAGTATCCATTTTTCCACATTACCAATCTCAGTTTTATCCTTCTGCATCAATTACTATTTTATCTATCAGCTGCTTACCTTTATCATCAAGACAATCGTATTCAGCTTTCTAAACGAAGTATTCAAATCTATTCCTTTGGTTTGACTGTGGTAATGGCTATAGTAGCAGCTGGAACGGGTGGAAACTATGGTTTTCTTCTGGAATTACCTATTTTGAATACAAGTTCTTTATGGTTCAATTCTATTTTTATGAGTTTGCTCCTAGCACTTGGTATAACTGGAGTACAGGGACTTTTTCTTTATTTGAAAGATGGAGACAATCTTGTTGAAGAACGATTACTTTGAGCTATGGTATAATTGAAAAAATACAAAGGAGAGTTTAAATGGGTATTTTCTCAGGTTTGATGGGCAATGCGAGCCAACAAGATGCGCAAAAGGTCAGGGCGGAATTGGATTCGATTCTGCTAACAGAGGAAGAAGTGGAGATGGCTTTTTCGCTTGTTCGGGATTTAATTGTTTTTACAGATTATCGTTTGATTTTAGTGGATAAACAAGGTATGACTGGTAAAAAAGCCTCTTACAAATCAATCCCATATGGATCTATTTCACGTTTTACAGTTGAGACGAGTGGGCATTTTGATTTGGATGCGGAGTTAAAACTATGGATTTCATCTGCAGTTGAACCAGCAGAAGTTTTACAATTTAAGAGTGATGATAGTGTTGTGGCTATTCAGAAAGCCTTGGCTGCAGCAGTCTTGTTGAAATAATGCTGACTAATTCTCAATTTAGTGATTTTCTCCTCCGTTTTCCGGAGGACGTTCAGTTGGTTTTGAAGGACATGATTCCTAGTTACCAACAAGGGTATATGGATTATGTGTACCAAACGGATAAAGTAGATATTCAAGCGAGAAGGATTAAGAATTTAATTAAGAATTTTCGAATCATGGGTTATACTTATGTTATGCCGATGCCTCAGGATTTAGCGCTTGAGATTGCAAGCGATTGGATGTATCCATCGTATCTAGAGATAGATTTACAAGATGTGAATCGAGAAATTCTATCAGCGGATGCGCGTGAAAATCGTTATTTCGTTGTAATTTGGAACGGAGCCATGATGGGCTATTTCCGACTTTTGCAGACAGAGGCTACGGCGGATTTATTTTTGAGTCTTAAACCGAAGTATCTGGGAAAGGGAAATGGAATCCGTTTTTATCAAGCAATTGAAGGTTTTTTAAAGAAGCAAGGTCGTGTGGAGATTCTCCAAGTGAAAGCCACGGAACAAAGGGTTCAGAGATTTTTTGTAGACTGTGGATTTAATGAAGATTTATCGGACACTAGATTTGTCAAAAGGTTGTAGAAGCTTGCAACCTTTTTTTGTATAGTTAGAAAAGCTTTATTGAGTTCCTCTTTTTTTCTTAGTCTCTTAGTGGAACGTGGTATAATAATCAAAAGGAGGTGCGTCATGTTGTTTGGATTTATTGTATTAGGATTTGTCTTGCTGATTCTAGTGCTGGTACTTTTAAGTTCCATTTATGTAGTGCGGCAGCAGTCAGTTGCGATTATTGAGCGTTTTGGTCGTTATCAGAAGACGGCGACGAGTGGGATTCATGTTCGTTTGCCTTTGGGGATTGACCGATTAGTTGCTCGGATTGAGCTGCGCTTACTTCAAAGTGAGATTGTCGTGGAAACTAAAACGAAGGACAATGTTTTTGTAACCCTCAATATTGCGACTCAATACCGCGTAAACGAGTCGAATGTGACGGATGCCTATTATAAACTGATTAAACCAGTTAGCCAGATTAAATCTTATATTGAAGATGCACTTCGATCTTCAGTTCCTAAGCTAACCTTGGATGAATTGTTTGAGAAAAAAGATGAAATCGCCTTGGAAGTTCAAAATCAAGTAGCAGAAGAAATGTCTACCTATGGTTACGTGATTGTGAAAACCTTGATTACCAAGGTTGAGCCAGATGCTGAAGTGAAACAGTCTATGAATGAAATCAATGCGGCTCAACGCAAACGGGTTGCCGCTCAGGAATTAGCTGAAGCTGATAAGATTAAAATTGTTACTGCTGCGGAGGCAGAAGCTGAAAAAGACCGCCTTCATGGGGTCGGGATTGCCCAACAACGGAAAGCTATTGTGGATGGCTTAGCCGAATCTATCCGAGAATTGAAAGATGCTCAAGTTAGTTTAACAGAAGAGCAAATCATGTCGATTCTATTGACTAACCAATACTTGGATACGTTAAATAGTTTTGCAGAATCAGGAAATTCAACTGTCTTTCTACCAGGGCAGCCAGAAGGAGTTGAGGATATTCGAACCCAAATTCTATCTGCTTTAAAAGCACGATAATAAAAAAGGTTAGATTGTAGACAACCCCTACAAACTAACCTTTTTCTTTTCTTTGGATTAGAGATCAGCCTTTGTGAAAACGACTTGGCCGTTTTCAAATTTCTCAATGCGAGCCAGAGAACTGACGGGAATTCCCATTTTTTGGATGAGTTCACGTCCGTCTTGGAAAGATTTTTCGATGACAATGCCAATTCCTTCCACTTTGGCTCCGGCTTGTTGGATGATTTCAATCAAGCCTTTTGCAGCTTGGCCATTCGCCAAGAAGTCATCAACAATCAAGACATGATCTTCTTGACTAAGGAATTTACTGGCAATGGAGACAGTTGAAGTCACCTGTTTCGTAAAGGAATATACTTCAGCTGTTAAGATTCCTTCTGTCATGGTAATATTTTTATGTTTCTTAGCGAAAATCATTGGTACATCTAGACTCTCTGCTACATATGCAGCAGGTGCAATTCCAGAAGCTTCGATGGTTACAACTTTGGTAATTCTTTTATCACGATAAGCATCAGCTAGAATCTTTCCCAACTCCTTCATCAATTTGTAGTCAACTTGGTGGGTAAGAAAGGAATCTACTTTGAGAATATTCTCGCCAAGTACATTCCCATCTCTAAGAATTCGTTCTTCTAATAATTTCATGATTTCCTCCAATTATTGATGGAATCTATTATAGCACGTTTTTTCTAAAAAAAGAAGTGAAATAAGTAAAAGAAACCCGTGTTTATAACTAAAAAAGCGAACATTATAGAGAGAAAATTCAATAAACGTATTGATTTTAGGTGTTTGTTTTGATAAACTGAGACTATTCTTTTTTAAAACAGAAGGAGGAGCTATGTCTCAGAACATCAAAAAAGAACCATCGGAAAACATGTTATACGGTGTAGAGGATACACCGCCGAAAGGATTGGCAGTTTTGCTAGCTTTGCAGCATATTTTAGCTGCTTTTGCAGGTATCATTGCTGTTCCCTTGGTTGTAGCTTCTGCCCTAGGACTTCCGGTTGAACAAACATCGGCGCTTGTTTCGGCAGCTATATTTGTGGCTGGTTTAGCTACGATTATACAGTCTAAAGGACTTGGTCCAATCGGAGCGCGTGTTTCAGGAATGATGGGAACAGACTTTACTTTTGCCAATCCAGCCATTAGTGTCGGTAGTCAGTTTGGCTTAGCCGGTGTCGTTGGTGCGACCATTGCCGGTTCTTTTGTTGAGATTATTCTTAGCCGCTTTATCAAACCGCTTATGCGTTTCTTCCCTCCTTTAATTACGGGAACTGTTGTAACTTTAATTGGGATTACGCTTTTACCAGTTAGCATGGATTGGGCTGCGGGCGGTGTAGGAGCTAGTGATTATGCTTCTGTTGAAAATGTCAGCATTGCTTTTGTTGTTATGCTGTTCACGCTGTTTTTGAACCATTATGGAAAAGGAATGATGAAAACAGCTTCTGTCTTTTTCGGAATGGTTTTCGGCTATGTCC
The DNA here is from genome assembly GCF_004570525.1 of Streptococcus sp. WM07. Lineage (GTDB taxonomy): Bacteria > Bacillota > Bacilli > Lactobacillales > Streptococcaceae > Streptococcus. Next base: position 13,866 of record NZ_SPPZ01000010.1, read on the forward strand.
TTTGCATTTTCCTTGGCAAAGTCGACTTGTCTACCGTTAATGAAGCAGCTTGGTTTGCTCTTCCGAATGTTTTTGGATTTGGAGTTCGCTTTGAATTATCGGCTATTCTAGCCTTTATCCCAGCTTATGTCGTATCATTGATTGGTACTGTGGGGATTATGATGGCAATTGGGGAAGCTTCTGGCCAAAAAATGACCTCTGAGCGTGCAGCTAATGGTGTCTTAGCTGACGGGGTTGGTTCTCTCTTAGCGGGTGTTTTTGGGGCAGGACCGAACACAGCCTTTTCACAAAATGTAGGCTTGATTACCTTGACGAAAGTTGCTAGTCGACAAGTCATGGTGTTGGCAGGAATTTTATTGGCAATCCTTGGTGTTTTTCCAAAGGTGTCTGCTCTTATTTCCATTATGCCTCAACCTGTTCTGGGGGGTGTTGGAGTTATCATGTTTGGTTTGGTGGCAGCACAAGGTGTCAAAACTCTTGCGACAGTTAAAATGGGAGATCGGGAGCTGTTGATTATTTCCCTTGCCTTTGCCTTGGGAATTGGTGTAACCGTTCGTCCAGACTTACTGAGCCATTTGCCATTAGCTCTTCAAATGATTTTCTCATCGGGAATTTCTACAGGAACTATTGTAGCTTTAATACTAAATCAGCTATTAAAAGAAAAATGAGAAAAATGAGGTCGGACGATTGTCCAACCTCATTTTTCTGATTGTTGAAGGGTCCAAGCAGAAATGCTACGCCCTAGAACAGGGAAGGTAGCCCAGCCATCTTTTTGAACAGTGACGGTATCTGGGTGGTGTTCGAGTTGATCAGCAAAGACATGGCCTTGCCATTGAGTACCAACGTACATGGAGATACTAGAGTCATCTTTGTTGCTGATGATAACAGATAGAGGACTGCGGTCCAGTTCATCCGGAATCCGAGTCCAACCAATCGTATTGGCATCTTCAAAGTAGTCTGTCTCTTCTCCAAATGCTAAGTATTTACGAAGGAGTAGGAGTTTGTCCAAAACTTTTTGGAAACTTGGTTGGGTATGGGATCCTTGAACACCATAGTAATCGCCATAAAAGACACAGGGTTTTCCATGTTTACGGAGTAGGATCATTCCATAAGCCAGTGGCTTAAACCAATCCGCTACTACAGATTCTAAAGCCTGTCCTTTTTGAGTATCATGATTTTCAACAAAGGTAACGGCAGACTCGGGATGATTTTTAACCAAGGAACCATCAAAAATAGTGGTTAAGTCGAAATCTTCCTCTTTTTCACCAGCTTTGTGGAAATTATAGTGAAGTTTAACGTCAACCAAATCAAATTGATGATCCGTATCCTCTAGGTAATTGGTGTTGGTCTCTTCATCAGGATTCCAAAACTCTCCGAAAACATAGAAATCATTTGAAACATTTTCTTTGATATCTCGAATAAAGTTTTTCATGAAAAAGGAATCGATATGCTTAATGGCATCTAGTCGAAATCCGGAAATGCCAGTAGTTGGGATAAACCAATTAGCCCAGTCATAGAGGTTTTGGATGACTTCTGGATGCTTGAAGTCTAAATCAGCATACATGAGATAGTCGTAGTTTCCATTCTCATTGTCAACGAGGCTATCGTCTGACCAACCCTTGTTGTCTCCAACAATTTGGTAAATTCCATTCTTATTTCGTTTGGCATCGAAGTCTGTGCCTGTAAAATGGTACCAATGCCATTGGAAATCGTTATAACGACCATGACGGCCTGGGAAAGAGAAGTGGGTCCACCCTTTAATCAGGAAAGGGTCCGTTAATTCTTTTGTACGATCTTCAGGATCGACTTCAACCACTTCAAAGGATTCGAGTCCATCAGCAGCAGCTTTGTGATTCAAAACAAGATCGGCTATAGCTGAGATGCCATGGTCTTTCAAAATACGAATAGCTTGGATATATTCATCCTTGGTTCCGTATTTAGTTCGAACGGTACCTTTCTGGTCAAATTCTCCTAAGTCAAAAAGGTCATAGATTCCGTAACCGACATCGTTTGAGTTTGTAGCTTTAAAAGCTGGTGGCATCCAGACTTGTGTGATTCCAAGTTCAGCCAGATGAGGGGCATCGCCTGCTAGACGGTTCCAGTGTTGCCCATCATTTGGTAGATACCACTCGAAGTATTGGATTAAGGTTTGATTTGTTTTCATAGCCCTATAGTAAAAGGAAGAGTCTTTTTTGTCAAATGTTTACTTATTTATTTGAAAAGTCTGATTTGATTTTTTAAAAAGATTTGTGTAAAATCAATAAGAGATTGTGAGGAGTAATATGAGTCGCAAAGAGAAAAAAATTGAAGTTCAGTTAAAAGATTACAAGGTACAGGTTGGTACCGATACATTTGATGGCTACCAATTATTGATTGGGAAGCAAATCGTTGGTGAGATTGCGGAATTAGATCAGCAGTTTGCGGTGCTTTCGAATGGAAATGTACAAGAGTTTCATAAAAATCTTGAGCAAGCGATTGAAAAAATTATCGAAAACTACAATTTATCCAAATAAAAGGCTTGCATTCCAAAGATAGTGTGATATAATAATTCTTGTTGATATCGGAGAGATAGCGAAGAGGCTAAACGCGGCGGACTGTAAATCCGCTCTTTCGGGTTCGGGGGTTCGAATCCCTCTCTCTCCATTCTTATTATTGGGGTATCGCCAAGCGGTAAGGCAAGGGACTTTGACTCCCTCATGCGTTGGTTCGAATCCAGCTACCCCAGTTCTTAGGTTACTTATCGGATAGAGGAAGCTAAAATATCCTTTGGGTATTTTATTTCTTTATATCCAGGCGACTGTTGAAGTGATGCGGTACTTAGGAAGAAATTTTATAAGTATATCAGGTCTAAGACTTGATTGTTGGAGGATTTTTTAGATGAACGAATTTGAAGATTTGCTAAACAGCGTTAGCCAAGTTGAGCCAGGTGATGTTGTTACTGCTGAAGTATTGACTGTTGATGCTGGACAAGCTAACGTAGCAATCTCTGGTACTGGTGTAGAAGGTGTCTTGACTCTTCGTGAATTGACTAACGATCGTGATGCTGACATTCACGAATTGGTTAAACCAGGTGAAACACTTGAGTTGCTTGTGCTTCGTCAAGTTGTAGGTAAAGACACTGATACTGTTACCTACCTTGTATCTAAAAAACGTCTTGAAGCACGCAAAGCTTGGGATAAATTGGTTGGACGTGAAGAAGAAGTCGTTACTGTTAAAGGAACTCGTGCTGTTAAAGGTGGTTTGGCAGTAGAATTTGAAGGACTTCGTGGTTTCATCCCAGCATCTATGCTTGATACTCGCTTTGTTCGCAACACTGAGCGTTTCGTAGGTCAAGAATTTGATGCAAAAATCAAAGAAGTGGATCCAAAAGAAAATCGCTTCATCCTTTCACGTCGTGAAGTTGTAGAGGCTGAAACAGCTGCAGCTCGTGCAGAAGTATTTGGTAAACTTTCTGTAGGTGATGTAGTAACTGGTAAAGTTGCTCGTATCACAAACTTTGGTGCTTTTATCGACCTTGGTGGTGTAGACGGATTGGTTCACTTGACTGAATTGTCACATGAGCGCAATGTATCACCTAAATCTGTTGTAACAGTTGGTGAAGAAATTGACGTTAAAGTTTTAGACTTGAATGAAGAAGAAGGTCGCGTATCACTCTCTCTTAAAGCTACTGTTCCTGGACCATGGGATGGTGTAGAGCAAAAATTGGCTAAGGGTGACGTTATCGAAGGAACTGTTAAGCGTTTGACTGACTTCGGTGCCTTTGTAGAAGTACTTCCTGGTATCGATGGCTTGGTTCACATCTCACAAATTTCACACAAACGTGTTGAAAATCCAAAAGATGCGCTTCAAGTAGGTCAAGTGGTTAATGTTAAAGTTCTTGATGTAAACGCTGCTGATGAGCGTGTATCTCTTTCTATCAAAGCACTTGAAGAGCGCCCTGCTCAAGCTGAAGGCCAAGAAGAGAAACGTGCTGCACGTCCACGTCGTCCACGTCGTCAAGAAAAACGTGACTTTGAATTGCCAGAAACACAAACTGGTTTCTCAATGGCAGATCTTTTCGGAGATATCGAACTATAATCATCGTTGAAAAATGGGGCAATCCCCAATGTTATTAAGTTCGAATAACTTATAAAGATATAAAAAACACAATTGAATGATTGGGATCAAAACCAAGAATCAGTTGTGTTTTTTTGTGTGCAAGGTTATCAATTGAATTAATCTAGCAGTGAGTTTTTTTCTGTCTGTGGACCTTCCTTACTTGAGATTGGATAGTTTTTGAGCAGATTAAGGAATATTTTCTACGCAGTAGTTTTCATTTTTATGTGAAAGTATATGAAGTTGAAGTTATATAAGGGATTGAAAAATTCTGACTCTGTTTTTGAAAGATATAATTATAGGAATGATGCTAGTTTTATTTCCCTGATTCCTAGGCTACTTCGTTTTGACATAAAAGAATAGCTAAGATTCATTTACCATTCGGAACGTTTTCATTACATTTCAGGACATGGAGGTTTGAAATGTGACTTTTTCTTGTATTCTTAAAGGGTTGATTTTGGACTCATTTGTTCCGAATTTCTTCGAATAGAAAGATGAAAGGGTAAATGATTGGATGAGAACTATGAATATTTTTGTTTATGAGGAGCAGTATCGAGATCATTTTTGGTGGGAAGATTTACTACTCCATACGTTGATGTCTTGTGGCATAGAGGTTAAGTCTTTGGAAATTCAGTCAGATACTTTAGGCTTACTTGATTCTTGGACTACAAGGGGAAGTCACCAAGTTTTTATTTTAGTTCTCTATGGGGATAGCAATCGACAGGAGTTTTTTGAGTTAGCTCGTAGAATTCGTCAGTTAGATCCTTTATCTCAGATTATTGTGATTGCTGACTCCTTATTTTATATGGAAGATGTTTTAAAAACACAGGTGGGAGTCTTGGATTATATTTTGAAGGATTTACAACCTTGTCTCTTTCGGCAGCGGTTGGCTAGCTTGTTGATGCAGGTTCATTCAAATTTTATATTGGACACACCTAAAGAGCAGATAATTATTCAGAACTCACAAGTTCAAGTTCAAATTCCGATTAAGAAAGTCTTTTATGTTGAACGGAGTGTTCGAGCCCACTATATTTCAATCGTGAGCAGTGAGGAAGAGTTGTCAGTGATTGCAAATCTCCAAGATGTTAAGGCTAAAACTCCCTTTCTTTTTTCATGTCATCGTTCTTTTTTGGTAAATCCTTTTAATATTCGCCATGTTGATCGACAACTAAGAATGGCATTTTTTCCAAGAGGTTATTGTTGTCCCATTTCAAGAAATCGAATGATGGAGTTGTTAGATTTGATTCAGTTTCAGAGTTATCCTGCGTCAAATTCTGAAGAAAATGAACTGGAATAAGTTTAGTGGGTAATGAAGGTATTGGAAAAGGACTTAGCTAGTATAACTAAGTCCTTTTTTCTCTATGGTTGTTCGGCTTCTTCGTCCTGAGAAGAGCTTGAAGAGTTACTTGAGGAGCTGTCTTCAAGGAATTGCTCAGGGTGAAGGGCTTTGTAAGTAGGTGAATTGAACAAATCTACGGTGCTAGATTGGCGTTGGCTAAACAGACTTGTGGCTTCTTGTCCTTTACTTTTTTCAATCTTCAATAATTGATCCATAGCTTTATTGTAACTGATTTTACTTACATCCGGTTTACCGAGACGGTTTTCATTGTAGAAGCGGAGTAAATCTCCAGTTTGAATCATATCCGAAATTTTTAATTGTTGATTGGCTTTTTCTCTTGCCTGATCGATAGCTTTTTGGGTGGATTCATCTGGAGTTGTGATTTCTTCACCAGTAGCTGTGTAGTAAGTGCGTCCAGAATAAGAAGTGTATTCTGGTGTTACGAAATAGTTACTTGAACGGAAGGCAACTATTTGCTCATGATCTGGAGATAATAGGTCTTGACCAACTTGTAGAAAGGCACTGGAATCAATTCCTAGAAGATGTTCTAAAGTGGGTAACATATCAATCTGCCCACCATAAGTGTCAATGATGGATCCTTGTTCCATATCGGGAACAACAACAATGTAGGGAATCCGTTGAAGCATGGCATTATCATAGGAAGACCAAATTTCTGGATTTTTATCCAATAGTGGAGCCAGAGAAGGATTCCGTGAATTGGAGATACCATAGTGATCTCCATAGAGGACAATGACGGAATTTTCATAAAGTCCCGTTTCTTTGAGATAATCAAAGAAGGCTTTTACCGCAGAATCGAGATAGTTGGCTGTAGCAAAATAGCCATTAATCGTTTCATCCTTGGTTTCTGCCAGGGGGAATCCTTGTTCGTCCCCAATTAAGCTTGTTGTATAAGGATAGTGGTTGGATACGGTTAAATATTTGGCATAGAAGGGTTGTTGCATATGCTCGAGATATTTAATCGAATCCTTGAACATAATTTTGTCATTCAATCCATATTGGAAAGAATTTTCATCGGTAGCCTTACTCATGTAAGATTGATCAAAGAAATAGTTGTATCCCCATTGTCTATAGGTTGTATTTCGATTCCAGAAACTACCAATGTTTCCATGGAACACAGCAGAGGTATAATCACCAGTTTGGGATAAGATATGCGGTGCAGCTTGCTGGGTATTGGTACCTCCGTAGTTAACCATGAAGGAGCCTTGATTTAACCCAAATAGGCCGGTTTCAATCATGGTTTCCGCATCAGATGTTTTACCAGCCTTGACTTGGTTGAAGATGTTCGAGAAGGCAAAGCTTTCATTGGAATGGTAGAGTGAATTGATAAAAGGGGTCACTTCGTATTCCTGATCATCTGATTTCAGTTTGTAGTCAATCAAGAATTGTTGGAAGGACTCTAAGTGTAGATATATGACGTTGCGGCCTTTGGCAATACCGAAGGTTGCCGGATTTGGAGCGGCATTGTGCTCTTTAACATACTCTAAAACAGGCTCTAAATCAGTCTCAGAGGCTTTGGCCCGTTCTTTATCAGCCTGATAGGTTTGGTTAGCACTATAGCCAAAGAAGGCTGGAAGTCCTAGAGCTCGAACTACGTAGTAGTTCGAGAAACCGCGGCTCAACAATTCAGGCCTATCAACTTCAGCAAAGAAGAGATTAGCAGAGAAGAGCATGGTCGCTAGAGAAGTAATGGCAAAGCTAGCGTTAAAGCTTAATGGTCGCTTATCGAATCGGATTTTCTTTTTCCAGAAAAGATAAACAATAATAGGAATATCCAGTAAATAGAGGATATCAAATGGTCGAAAGAGTTTCACTGCGGCATCTCCTAATCCAGCTGATACACTGCTAGAGGCCAACATGGTATTCAGGGTGATGAAGTCAGAAAACTCTCGATAATAAATGACATTGGAGAAAAGCCAAGAGAATAAGATGAGGTAGACAACCGCTAAAAATGGGTAGAATACTTTGGTAGGTTTGACGTAAAAAGACAAGCCTAGAAGTAATAATCCCAAGGGGAGCGGATTTAGAAAAGCGAGAGCTAGTTGGTAAAAACCTTGCATATTTCCCAGTTGAATATCTAAATTAAAACTTAAGAAATAGGCAGCGATACTTTTTAACCAGTAGAGGATGAGGAGGATGAAGACTAATCCTAATCGACTACTCATTGTATTTAGAAGTGATTGTATAATTTTTTTCACGGAAAAATTTCCTTACTTTGTCAAAAATATCCTTTTGGATAAGACAGTTGTATTTTGGGAATAACATCCCAATTTTATTTCAAGTTTGATTATATCATAAATTAAAAGTGGGAAACTAGTCAGAGGTGATGGAGTGATTTCTTTTTAAGAAATACTTAAGTTTGGAAGGGACAGCCGTTCCATTGGTCTTTTTCTTAGTGACTATATTAGTGGATATGCTTTGAAGAAGAATCCAGAAATAAGTTATCTCTTTAGAGAATGCAAGTAGTAGACAGGATCTATTTGTTGGGAAAGAAGGAGACCTTATGCAAGACTTTGCAATTTTGTCCAATTTTTCTGTAAATTCTGCTATAATAGATGAATGAAGCAAGTAGTTATATCGACTCGCTGTCAGCAAGATATTGGCCGAGGGCGTATTCTTCTCAACGAGAAGGATCTTCAACCGACCAATTTGGACAATGAGTTTGTTCACTTTCAGAGTCAAAATGGGAAGTTTGTAGCCTCAGGTTATCTCTCTAAACAAAATAAGGGTGTTGGATGGGTCTTGTCTAAAGATAAGTTGAACTGGTCCGAATCCTATCTAGTGGAAAAGTTTGCTGTAGCAAGGGCGAAAAGACGGGGCTATTTTGAAGATTCTGATACCACGGCTTTTCGTGTGTTTAACCAAGAAGGGGATGGCTTTCCAGGTTTTACTGTAGATTTATATGGAGATTATCTCCTCTTTTCTTGGTATAACTCCTTTGTTTACAATCATAGGAATGAAATTGTTGCCGGTTTTCAAAAGGTGTTCCCTGAGTGTAGGGGAGCTTATGAAAAAATCCGCTTTAAAGGTCCAGAGTATGAGAGTGCTCATTTATATGGAGAAGAAGCACCAGAGCAGTTTCTCGTTAAAGAAAATGGTGTGGTCTATCAAGTCTTTCTAAATGATGGTTTGATGACTGGTATTTTCTTGGACCAGCATGAGGTTCGTAATGATTTAGCAAATGGATTAGCTAAGGGACAGCGTCTATTAAACCTCTTTTCCTATACGGCAGCCTTTTCGGTTGCTGCTGTAGCAGGAGGAGCTGTTGAAACTGTTTCAGTAGACCTTGCTAAACGGAGTAGAGAACTTTCTCAAGCCCATTTTCTAGCGAATGAGATGAGTTTAGAAGGCCATTCCTTTGTCATAATGGATACCTTTGAATACTTGCGTTATGCTGCAAGGAAAGGTTTGAGTTTTGATGTTATCGTTATTGATCCACCTAGTTTTGCTCGGAATAAAAAACAAGTCTTTTCCGTAAACAAGGATTACCATCGATTGGTAGAAGAGTCTCTTAAACTCTTGAATCCCAAAGGACGAATGATTCTTAGTACCAATGCGGCTCAGTTGTCCTTAGAAAAATTTCAGCTTCAAATCCAAAAAGGAATGGGATCTTCTTCCTATAAGATTGAGAAGATTCATCGCTTACCAATGGATTTTCCAAGTTATGCTCTAGAGAGCACTAGTAATTATTTAAAAGTAATACAGATAAGGGTAGATGAATGAAGATAGTTGTACCAATCATGCCGACCAGTCTTGAGGATGTGCAGGCCTTGGATACCGATCGTTTTGACTCGGTAGATATAATCGAATGGCGTGCGGATTATGCAAGTAAAAAAGAGGATATTTTCTCCCTGGCTCCGGCTATTTTTGAGAAATTTGCAGGCCGTGAAATTGTTTTTACCTTACGGACGACTCGTCAGGGCGGTAGAATGGAATTAGACGGTTCTGAATATGTAGCGATTCTCCGTGAAATTCAAACTTTGTATCAGCCTGAGTATATTGATTTTGAATTTTATGCTTATCGTGATGAATTCGATAAGGTACTTGATCTTTCAAATCTAGTGTTGACCTATCACAATTATGAGGAAACGCCTGATAATTTAATGGAAATTCTGTCAGAATTGACAGCTTTGAACCCTCGAATTGTGAAAGTAGCAGTCCAACCGAAACATGAGCAGGACGTACTTGATTTGATGAATTATACTCGTGGTTTTAAATCTCTAAATCCAGAACAGGAATATGTGACCATCTCTACTGGGAAATTAGGTGTTTGGACTCGTCTGATAGGTGATTTGACAGGTTCGGCTTGGACTTTTGCAGCGTTAGAAGTTCCGAGCGCTTCCGGACAATTATCCCTACATAAGACTCGGACGATTCTAGAAGCTGTAAATGATTCTGAATAGCTCCTTGGTGATGGAGGTTGCTCATGATTGAGTTTAGTATCTTTATCAGTATTGGTATTCTAGCAGGACTTTTAGGCTCCTTATTGGGGTTGGGTGGTGGTCTTATCCTTACTCCAATTCTCACAATTGTAATGGGATATGATATTAAGGTGGCTGTATTAGTCTCTATCTTTGCAGTATTGGGGACAAGTACCGGCTCTGCTCTGGCTTACTTGGAAGATGATTTGCTCAACCTCAGATTAGCTATGTTTCTTGAGATTTTTACCACTATAGGTGCCTTTGTGGGAGCATTGTTATCGACTGTTGTGCAAGGTCAGTTCCTCTTTATCCTTTATGGCTTACTGATGTTTTACCAAGCCTATACTATGTGGAAAAAAATAAAGGGTGGTGAGACCCATCATTTGACAAGTACAGCAGTAAAAAACTCGACTCCTTTGCAAGAGTCCCTTAGTGGAACATACTATGATTTAGGAAGGCAAACGCAAGTTAACTACCAAGCAGCTAATATTCCACTGGGATCGTTCATTATGTTTTTGGCAGGTGTTGCCTCAGCTTTGCTGGGAATTGGAGCAGGTGCTTTTAAGGTTTTGGCCATGGATAATGTGATGGGGCTACCGCTTAAAGTATCCTCTGCAACGGCTAATTTTATGATGGGGGTCACAGGTGTTTCTTCCGCTATCTTTTATTTTAGTCAGGGGTCTGTTGATTTGCAGATTGTAGCCCCTATTGTTTTAGGAGTTATTGCAGGATCCACGCTGGGAAGTAAACTGATGCCGAGAATTCCAGTAGCGTATTTACGAGTTTTGTTTTTAATGGTTCTCTTGGTGACAGGGGTACAAATGTTTCTGCGTGGCTTGGGAGGTTAGGATGACTCACATTAAAACGACCATCCAATGGGTTCTGCGTACTGGCTTATTCTTAACAGTTATTTTCTTAGCTCTGGGAAGCTTACTGAATCTTTTGGGCTGGCAGCAGCTTGGTCAGTCAATTCTCTTGATTGGGATTTGGAGCTTGATGTTGACTCCGATTCTACGGGTGTTTACCTCCCTGATCTTTTTTTATCAAGAGAAGGACCAGCTTTATATACGGATTACATTATTGGTGTTAGCCATTATTGTTTTATCTATCGTGTTTGCTTAAGCAAGTTTTCTTTTAGGAAATAAGTTTATTATTTATAAAAAGGAGAAATTATATGTCTAATATTTATGATGTTGCTAATGAATTAAATCGCCGTCTTCGTGCTCTTCCTGAATACCAAGCAGTCGTTCAAGCTAAGGAGGAGATTGCCAAAAATCCTGAAGCTCAAGCCATGTTTGATGAATATATCCAATTCCAAAATGAATTGCAACGAATGGCCCAAACTGGTCAAGCACCGGAAGCCGATCTTGAAGGCAGAATGCGTGATTTTTCTGAAAAAATTCAAGGAAATGAACTGGTATCCAATTTCTTTGCAAAGGAACAACAATTAGGAGTTTACCTCAGCGATTTGGAACGTATTATCTTTGAACCAGTTCAGGAATTATTGCAATAACATAGAAAGAAGAGGTTCAACAACCTCTTTTTTCCATATTCCAAAACAAGCAAAAACCTCAGCCAAATTTGGCTGAGGTTTTTGAGGCTTATTTGAGGCCGTATTTCTTGTTGAAACGGTCCACACGTCCATCTGCTTGGGTGAACTTTTGGCGACCAGTGTAGAATGGGTGTGAATCTGATGAGATTTCGACACGAATCATTGGGTAAGTTTCACCTTCAAATTCAACAGTTTCATTAGAGTTCTTAGTAGAACCGCTAAGGAACTTGTAACCAGTAGATGTGTCCATGAAGACAACAGGGCGATATTCTGGATGGATATCTTTTTTCATTGTGTTAAAAATCCTTTCTGCCATGGTCTCTTTGCGAGCCATAGATTATTACCTAGCTAGTTTACCAAATGTGGTTGGTTTTGGCAAGTTTTTTTGACTTATTTCTAACTTTTTTTCAGTAATTCTTGAATTTCGGCGTAGATTTGGTCATTTTCTTCTAGGTTAGCTGAGTTGGCCCCACTAGCGAGGGGATGCCCACCACCGTCATGTCGTTTTGCAATTTCATTGATTGGAATACTTTTAGAGCGGAGGCGAACACGATAGCTACCGTCTTCTTGTTGGACAAAGACTCCCCAGCTTTGGACGTCTTTAATGCGTCCTGGAGCTCCAACGACTGCAGAAGTATCCGTTTCTTTTAGTTTGAATTCTTTTAAATAGTCTTGATGAATAGTGACACGTGCTGCTCCATTTTCATCGATTTCGAGATTGTCATAGACGTATCCTTGGAGTTTGGCAACTTCTAAACTGATAGTGTCCATTTGACGGGATAAATCACTGAAATCAATTGAAAATTGACGAAGATAGGCAGCCATTTCAAAGGTTAGACTTGAGGTTGAAGGGAAGAGGAAGCGACCGGTATCTCCCACGATTCCCGCATAAAGAAGTCTAGCGGTTTGGACGTCCATCAGAAGATTGGTCTCTCGGGAAAAACGAGTAATCATTTCACTTGTGGAAGAGGCTTTGGGATCGACCCAGGAAAGGTCTCCATACGGATTGTCATCTGGGTGATGATCGATTTTAATGAGTTCTTTTCCGTTTTGGTAACGTTGATCATCAATCCGTTCTCGATTGGCAGTGTCACAGACGATGACCAAGGCATCCTGATAGTCTTCATCGGATACATAGTTCATTCCTGCAAGCCAAAGAAGATTGGGTTCATCGTATCCAGTAACCAAAATCTTTTTTTCTGGGTAATTGAGAAGCAGGAGGTTTTGAAGGCCAACTTGACTACCAATAGCATCTAAATCAGGTCTTACATGCCGGTGGATGATGATTTTGTCATAGGCGACAATCTTCTCTAGTATTTTTTCAAAAATAGATTCCATGTTTGTTCCTTTTTGCTTTTTTTCCATTTTAACATAAGGCAGGAGCATTGCAAACTTTCAAGAGACTTGTGATATAATGGAAAGCGAACTATGAATACTTCACATTGTTTTAAATTACTGTTATTACGTTTTTTAGTGAATCTGATGGATTGTGCGTATTGCTTGTCTTATCAATCATCTTCCATAGATTGTTTCTAGCTAAAGGGCTTTGATTAACTTTTTTATTCGATTTGGAACCAGGTAGAGTATTCTTAAGCATTAAAGAGGAGGCTGCTATGGCGTTAGCAAAAATTGTCTATGCAAGTATGACAGGGAATACAGAAGAAATTGCAGATATTGTTGCAGATAAACTACGAGATCTTGGGTTGGATGTTGACATTGATGAGTGTACAACAGTTGAAGCTGAGGATTTTGTAGATGCTGATGTTGCAATTGTAGCTTCGTATACTTACGGAGATGGGGAATTGCCAGATGAGATTGTTGATTTTTATGAAGACTTGAAAGACGTAAATCTTGAAGGCAAATTCTACGGGGTTGTTGGATCTGGAGATACTTTCTATGACGAATTCTGTAAGGCCGTTGATGATTTTGATCAAGTCTTTTCCGAAACTGGCGCTGTAAAAATTGCTGAGAATGTTAAAGTTGATTTGGCAGCCGAAGATGAAGATATTGAAAATCTTGAAAAATTTGCAGAAGAGATTGCTGCAAAATTAGCTTAATGATGGAAAAAGAGGCCGGGCATAGCCCAGCCTCGAATTGTATATCATGGAAAATGAAATGCTGTCTGTAAAAAAGCAAATTCCCGATTAGTCTGGAATCTGGGAGTGGATTTTTAAGTGGGTATCGGCAGTTTTATCTTGGATAAGAGCTGCTTTTCCTCTCGTTTTAAATAAGAGTTCTAGAGCCGGTCAGTCTTGTAATGTCTTTCTTCGGCGATTCATTTTGCTTGATCGAGGCATTTCTAGTTCTATCTATGATCACCAATTTTTAAGGAAAGGACGGAAGTAAGTGTCCAAACTTTATCCTGTTTTAACTAGAATTTTACAAGGGTTTATATTCCTACTTGCCCTACATTGGGTTGTTATTGCCTTTATAACCTTGGGACAACCATGGTGGTTGACCATGCCCGCCGCTTTAGGGCTGGTCTTTTGGATTTATAAAAAGCCGATGTTTTGGAAACAGCTCTATGATTTTTTATGTCAGCATAAATTGACTGTGATTGGAGTGTTGACTGTTTTTCAAATACTTTTACTGTTGTCAGCTCAGCTTCTAATTCGCCGAGATGCAGCAGTAGTATTTTTGGGAGCTTTTGAGCTCTCCAAGCCTCTTTCCATTGCTAGTTATCTTACGCGCAACCCTAATAACTTGCCCCTGTTTCTGTATGAGCGTTGGTTTTACAAGATTTTTGGAATGAATGGCCTATGGGTTCTCCAATCCATTAATATTTTCGCGACGAACAGTGCAGCTTTGATTCTTTTTAAAGGGACAGAAAGTTTTTGGGGGAGGAAGCGTGCAGACCTGGTTTTTCTTTTTTATACCGGTTTACTTGTAGCTTCGCCTTTCTTTATGGCCATGTATACGGATATGTTGGCGATTCCCTTTATCAGTTTGCAATTTTTCTTTGCGATGGCGCTTTTAAAGTCTAGGGATGATTCTAAGCTAATGATTCGCTTGGCAATCCAGTTGGGGGTGCTTACAGCCCTAGCTTATCTTTTAAGACCAACAGTCTTAGTAACAATAGTAGCTCTCTTTATGATTTTATTGGTTACCAAAGAGTGGAAGAAGTTTCTACTAGGACTGAGTCTTGTTAGTTTGGGATTTGCTTTGGTCGCGATTCCGATTCAACAGTTGATGGAACGACAAGATGAAGTTCAGCTGCTTGAAGGTCAAGGGCTCGCAAAATCGCCCCTCCTGTTTATCGATCTTGGCTTGACTTATTCTGGTACGGATCAGGATGATATGAAGGAAGGTTTACTGGCCTATTTGGAACCGGAGGAGCGAGAGAAGTATAATAATGGGATGTTTGCGGAGGAAAATGTAAAAAAAGAAATTATCCGTCGTTTGCAAGCCTATACACCATGGACCTTTCTTCAACATACAGCTGTTAAGCAGACAGGAACTGTAAAAAATGGGACGTTGAACTGGATTTATTACGAAGATATCTCAAGGGAGAAAACTCCTTATGTATCTCCCCTTTACCCAATTTTAGGTTCGCAGCCTTTCTTTACCTGGATTCGTCGGCATTTTATCTCCTATGACAGACCTGAATTTGCAATTTATGCCTGGATGAAGCAGATTTTATGGTTGGCCTTGGCTTGGGGAATTTTTAGAGCCAGTCGACGTTTTGCAGGAGAACAAGCGGATGTTCAGTTTGTGATGCTAGCAGTTTTAGGCGGCTTTCTTTTTCTTCAAGTTTTTGAAGGAGGTAAAACTCGCTACTTGATTCAATTTTTACCACAAATTTTGGTCTTATCAAGCCTAGGATGGATAGGGGATGACAAGCATGGAAAAATTTAAACAGACTGACTGGTATCAGCCTCTACTAGCTGAGCTAGGAAGTGATTATTTTGAGCAACTTGAAGCCTTTCTAGATGAAGTTTATGATACGGGACAAGTATTTCCAGCGAAGCAGAATGTTTTCCGAGCTTTTGAATTAACCAGTTTGGCTCAGACGCGAGTCGTGATTTTGGGACAAGATCCCTATCATGGGGAGGGGCAGGCTGATGGCTTGAGTTTTTCTGTCCCTGATGGTGTGGCACCACCTCCATCTCTTCGGAATATTTTTAAAGAGTTGGAGACGGATTTAGGGGTGAGAGAGCGAACGGATTTGTCGGATTGGGCCCAGTCAGGTGTGCTCTTATTGAACTCTGTTTTGACTGTAAGTGCTGGTCAGGCGAACAGTCATCAAGGGAGGATATGGGAAACTTTGACAGATGCTGTGATTTCCCTAGTAGGTCGGCGAACAGAGCTGACCGTTTTTATTCTTTGGGGGAAGTTTGCACAAAAGAAAAAGGCTCTTATTGGGCCGGGACATGAGATTTTGGAATCGGTTCATCCAAGTCCTCTGTCGGCATACCGAGGTTTCTTTGGTAGTCGGCCTTTTTCCAAAGCGAATACATTCTTAGAAAATCCGATTGATTGGTTAGGAGGCAAAGCATGAAGCAGCAGTTAGCAACGATTTGTTATTTGGATAATGGGAAGGAGTTTTTACTTCTTCATCGTAACAAGAAGCCAAATGATGTCCATGAAGGGAAGTGGATCGGAGTTGGAGGCAAGGTAGAAGCAGGTGAGAGTCCAGAAGATTGTGCCAAGCGAGAAGTACTTGAGGAGACGGGTTATACCGTGGAGAATATGGATCTGATTGGTTTGATTACCTTTCCTGCTTTTACGTCGGGTACAGACTGGTATACTTATGTCTACAGGATTCGAGATTTTTCGGGAACGCAAATGGAGAGTCCGGAAGGTAGCTTGGATTGGGTTCCTTATGATGAGGTGCTGTTGAAACCAAGTTGGGAGGGGGATCATCTTTTTCTTAAGTGGATTTTGGAGGAAAAACCGCTATTTTCAGCTAAAATGGTCTATGAAGATGGACTTTTACAGGATTGGTCTGTCCGATTTTATAAATAAGGCGTAGAAAATCGTTTCTACGCCTTATTTGTTCGTTGTTTCCGAACTTTTGTATTTTTGTCTAAAAGTTTTTATGATTTTGTTCGGTTTTTTCGCTTTCTTATGCTATAATGTTTTCAGTAAAAGGAAAGGACTCTACCAATGAAAAAAGAATCATTGCTCCCACTTGTATCTGCCGGCCTTTTGGCTCCTCTCTTTCTCTCAACAGGGGTTGCGGCTGAAGAAGTTAGTACGGAACAACCTGCGGAAACAGTTAGTCAGGTTCAAACTCCCGCTGCGGAACAACCTGCTGTTACTGCCGAAAGCTTGGTTAGCCAGCCACCAGTAGTTGAGGTACCTGAAGTCACTTCAACAGACTCTAAGGTTTCTGCTACAAGTATTGATGTGGCTCCACGTGCAGTCAGCGCTGATACTGAAGCTCCCCAAGAGTCCAAAGATTTAGTGATTCTTCATACCAATGATGTTCACGGCCGGATTGTAGAAGACCGTAATGTTATTGGGGATGCCAAGGCCGCAGCTGTTATTAAAGAGACAAAAGCGGATTTGGTTGTTGATGCAGGAGATGCTTTCCAAGGACTTCCAATTTCTAACTCAAGTAAGGGTGAGGAACGGTTGAAAATCCTCAATATGGTTGGTTATGATGCGATTGCCGTAGGGAACCATGAATTTGACTTTGGTTTGGATCAATTACGTAAGTATGAGAAAATGCTTACCTTCCCAATTCTTTCTGCCAACACTTATGTAGATGGTGCTCGTCTATTTAAAGCGTCTACTATTGTAGACAGGGATGAAAATATTGAAGGGGATGAATTTGTTGTTATTGGGGTAACCACACCTGAAACTGCAACCAAAACTCACCCAAATAACGTGGTAGGTGTGACCTTTACCGAGCCAATCACTGAAGTTCAAAATGTGATTGCTCAAATTGAATCTGAGGCTCGAGCTAATGGCAAGTCCTATAAGAACTATGTTATTCTAGCTCACCTTGGTGTGGATGCTACAACTCCAGTTGAGTGGCGTGGCGACACACTTGCAAAAGCTCTTTCTAAGAATGAGAATTTGAAAGGGAAACGGGTCATCCTAATTGACGGTCATTCTCATACAGCTTTGTCAACTACTTATGAAGACAATGTAACCTATAATCAGACAGGTTCTTATCTCAATAACATTGGTAAAATCGTTCTTAAATCCGATAAATTATTAGGTGAAGCTAGTCTAATTTCTGCGGCAGACTTGAAGGATCAACAACCTGACCCTGAGATTGCTGCTGTAGTTAGTCGCATTAAAGAAGCCTATGATGCAGATAATGCAGTGGTGATTCGTGCGAATAACCCTGTTGAATTGAAAGGGAATCGTGAGAATGTTCGTGTTCGTGAAACTAACCTTGGTAATATCGTAACGGATGCTCTTTATAACTACGGACAAACTGGATTCCAACATCCAAGTCACCTAGCTGTTACGAATGGTGGCGGACTCCGTGAGACAATTGTCAAAGATAAGGACATTACCAAAGGAGATGTTATTGCGGTTCTTCCGTTTGGAAACTTGATTTCTCAAATCACGGTTAAAGGCCAACAAATTCAAGACATGTTTAAACGTTCTATTTCTGCTATTCACCAGAAAGATGCGAATGGAAATGTTGTTTTGGATGAGAATGGTTTACCTCTCCTTGAACCAAGTGGTTACTTCCTTCATATATCAGGTGCGCGTGTATTCTTTGATCCAACTCTCGAAGCAGCTGATCGCATCTTGAAAATCCAGATTTTAGATCCTGAATCTGGCAAATATCAAGATTTAGATTTGGCAAAAACCTACTACCTAGCTACCAATGACTTTGTCGCAGCAGGTGGAGATGGTTATGATATGCTCGGTGGTGCGCGTGAAGAAGGACCATCTATGGATGAAGTCTTTGCGGAATTCTTGAAAACAGCTGATCTCAGCAAATACGAAGTGGTTAATCCAAACTCACGGATTATCTCTATTTCAAAAGATTCTAATTGGCAAGAATTAGCGAATCCAACTGAACCTGCCAAACCAGAACAACCGGAAAATCCAAGTAATCCAAATCAACCAAGCGAGCCAACTAAACCTAGCCGTCCAACAAATCCGGCTAATCCAGCTAAACCTGAACAGCAAGAAAATCAAGCTGGAAAAGATGAGCAAAAACCAGCTACTAAATTGGTATCCTTGGGACACAATCCAAGTTATCAAGCACCAGCTAAAGTTCAGGCTGCAAGTTCATCAACCTCTGATGCTAAATCTCTTCCAAATACAGGTACAGAAGTCTCTACAACAGCGACTGTTCTAGGACTTGGTATCTTTGCTACACTTGGAATGGTTCAAAGCAAACGTCGGAAAAATTAATTTTTAAATAGGTGCAATGATCTAGGTCAAGCTCACTGATCCTTAAAATTAGATTAAGAAAGGACTGAATCCTGTATTGAACAGGGCACAGTCCTTTTTTATGTTGTTTTATACTCATTCAGAATCAAAATTAGCAGATATCCATTCTCTATGGACAATCGATCGTAAGCGAGTAGTTGATAAGCTTTGGATAACTTCTTGCAACTGATCAATGACTTCATTCAATGATTTAAATGCTTTGTTCTTAAATCCTAATTTCCGAATCTCTGCCCAAACTTGTTCAATCGGATTCATCTCTGGTGTATAAGGTGGAATAAATGTAAATTCAATATTGCTAGGAATATCCAATGTCTGTGATTTATGCCAAACCGCATTATCCATCACCAAAATAATATAGTCGTTAGGGTAAGCTTCTGACAGTTGTCGTAAAAATTCATTCATCCAAGCCGTATTACA
>NZ_SPPZ01000110.1 GCF_004570525.1 Streptococcus sp. WM07
TCGAACCTATATTTGGTAGGATGAAGGGTGTTTTTGGCGTACGCCGAGTTCATGTTCGAGGAAATCAAAACGTGGAAACAGAGTTAGGGCTCCTCTTAATGAGCATGAATCTTACAAAATTGACTAAGAGGTTCGTCCAATATGAAAAAGACAAAGAAAAATCACAGACAAATTTGTATCTTTTGGCGAAAACCAAATACAAATTCTCTGTGATTTTTCAATTATTGGCTAGTTTTTGCCCAGCCTCAAAAAATAAAATCTTTATTCCAGAAAAAATCGAGTAAGCGTTTTCTAGATAAAACTCCTTACACTAAGACTCGCTTAATGTACCAAGATGAAGCTGGTTTCGGGAGAATTAGTAAATTGGGCTCTTGTTGGAGTCCTAGTGGACATCGTCCGACTGTCTCTAGTCACCATATCCGAGAATTTCGTTATTGCTACGGTGCTGTGGATGCCCATTCAGGAGAGTCCTTTTTCATAATTGCTGGAGGGTGCAATAGCGCTTGGATGAATGAGTTTCTATGTCAATTATCAGAAGCTTATCCCAATGACTACTTGATTTTAATTATGGATAATGCCGTTTGGCATAAATCTCAGACCCTTGAAATACCTGATAATATTGAATTTACATTCATACCTCCTTATACTCCTGAGATGAATCCAATAGAACAAGTTTGGGCAGAAATCCGTAAACGTGGCTTCAAAAATAGAACTTTTCAAACATTGGAATCAGTCATTGATAAGCTTCAAGAAGTGATCCAAGCTTTAAGTAGAGATATTCTAAAAAGTATCGTTTATAGAAAATGGATTTGTTCAGATTTTGAAATCGAATGAGTGTTAGAATGAGATTTTTCTCAGGAAAATTACCAAACATTCTAACTGTTGAAAATATCAAGCATGAGCGTTTTTCAAGAAATCCTCGAATTGCTAGAACTCTAATGGAATTTGGTTGGGTTCGTGAAATGAATGAAGGGGTTAAGCGTATTTACTCTGAGATGGAATCTGCTTTTCTCCATGAACCCACATATTCAGAGCCTGGGAATAAGGTGGTTTTGATCTTGGAAAATAGTATTACTAGCCGAACCTTGTGTATCAAAGATGCTTTGGAAGTAAAAATCAAAGATTACAGTATTTTTAGTGTAGATGAAAAAATATTACTTCAATACATGTTCAATAAGAATGAGCAAATGACGACGAGGAAAGCCTCTGAATTACTGGGAAGCAGTATATCCTATTCTTCAAAATTACTAAAAAGTTTACGTGACAGAGACATTTTGGCTTGGTATGGAACAAGTACGAGAGATCGTAGTCAATACTATAAGTTAAAATGAAGTAAAAACGAAGAAAAACGTGGAGAACGCTAAATTTCAAGTTGAAGTTAGCCACCGCTAAGAAATTCCTTCGGCGACTTGTAGCCCAAGCATTTTTTAGGATAGTTGTTTATCCAATTTTCAATAAAGGCGACCTCTTTTGGGGTCGTTTCTTT
>NZ_SPPZ01000111.1 GCF_004570525.1 Streptococcus sp. WM07
CAAATCGTTGCTTACGATTGCGGTAAGTTGTTGAAAATATGTTGGGCACCTCTACCCCCTCTTTTTATCGAAAATTTATTTTAAGCAGGTCTTCATATATGGTAGTGCGGCTCAAGATAGCATTGTATGCTATCTGAGTTATAAGATAAGGAGAGCGAGGCTCTCTACAGAGCAGCCTTGAGTAAATGACTAAATGATTCAATTCCCGAATCATTTAGCACTAGATTTTGAGCCAAAGTCTCAAAATCTCCGTCATCTAGCAGTTGCTTCTCCACTTGGGAAATCAACTAGAACGACTTGATAAGACTGTGAAGTGGACAAGATTTCGCCCAGCCCTGAACCGCATTTTTGGTAATAAAGAGAAAAATCCTGCAAAAGGTGGTAGACCTCCCTATGACTACCTCATGATGTTTAAAATTCTCCTTCTTGCACGCCTCTATAATTTGTCAGACCAAGCCATGGAATATCAGCTATATGATCGTCTGTCTTTTCGTCGTTTTGTTGGCTGTGATGATTAACGAGTTCCAGATACCAAAACAATCTGGTTATATCGCGAACGTCTGACTAAGTCTGGAAAAGAACAGGAATTATTTGACATCTTTCATTTGACTCTGGAAGAAGAAGGCTTGTTAGCTCATAAAGGGCAGATTGTCGATGCCACTTTTGTGGAAGCACCTAAACAAAGAAATAAACGTAAAGAGAATGAACAAATTAAAGAGGGGATAGAACCAGAGGGATGGAGTTCAGCTAAACGTTCCCAAAAAGACACCGATGCACCTTGGACTAAAAAAGCTAGCCAAGATCACTTTGGCTAGAAAAATCATGTTTGTGTCGACTCCAAATCAAAGCTAATCAAAAATTTTGAAGTAACAGCCGCTAATGTACATGATTCTGATGTACTAGCTGATATTTGTGATCCTCACGAACCAGTCTTTGATGATAGTGCTTACACTGGCAAAACTGTTCCAGAAGGATGTAAGCACTACACTGCTCGTCGTTCTTATAGTAATACCCCACTCACCGAGACCTACAAGAAGTTTAACCGGAAATTATCTCGAATTCGTTGCCGAGTAGAACATGTCTTTGGTTTTATTGAAAACACTATGAAGGGTAGTACATTCCGGGGATTGGCTTGAAGCATGCCAAGACTAATGTCACACTCACAAATCGGATGTACAATATTTGGTGTTTAGGATATCTTCTAAACTCATTTTTGGAGTCCGACCACCTTTAGAGTGTTTAGCTTGATAAGCAACTGTCAAGGTTTTTAGCATTTTATCAAAAGTTCGTCTCTCAACACCAACTAGGCGTTTAAAGCATAAATCGGAAAGTTTTTTACTGGATTCATAATTCATGCTTCTATTTTATCATCTCCTTGTTTCGCAGGAAATCTA
>NZ_SPPZ01000112.1 GCF_004570525.1 Streptococcus sp. WM07
ACACCGGAGCCACCTGCTCGACTCGTCGGAACCACCTACCTGACACGCCAAAATCACCTGCCGGTTATGCCAGAACCACTTGGCGGACACTCCGGAATCACCTGCCGGGCATGCCGGAACCACCTCTCAGACATGCCAGAACCACGTGCCGGAGACGCCGGAAGCACCTGCCGAGCATGCCGGAACCACCTGCTCGACTCGCCAGAAACACCTGCCGGACACGCCAAAATCACCTGCCGGCTACGCCAGAACCACCTGGCGGACACTCCGAAATCACCTGCCGCGCATGCCGGAACCACCTCTCAGACGTGCCGGAAGCACGTGCCGGACACGCCGGAATCACCTACCGGACAGACCGGAACCACCTGCCGAGCACGCCGGAGCCACCTGTTCGACTCGCTGGAACCACCTGCCGGACAGGCCAATATCAACTGCTGGCTATGCCAGAACCACCTGGGGGACGGTCCGGAATCACCTGCCAGCCATGGCGGAACCACCTCCCAGACGTACCAGAACCACCTGCCGGAGAAGCTGGAAACACGTCCTGGACAGACTGGAACCACGTGACGGCCATGCCTGAACCACCTGCCAAGCACAGCGAAACAACCTGCCGGACACGCCAAAATCACCTGCGGGTTATGCCAGAACCACTTGGACGACTCTCCGAAATGACCTGCCGGGCATGTTGGAACCACCTCTCAGACGTGCCAGAACCACGTGGCGGACAGTCCGGAATCACCTGTTGGGCATGCGCAACCACCTCTGAGACGTACCAGAACCACATGCCGTGCAGGCTGGAACCACCTACCGGACAGACCGGAATCAACTTTTGGGCATGCCGGAACCACCTGTCAGATGTGCCAGAAACACGTGCCGGAGACGCCGGAAGCACCTGCCAAGCACGTTGCAACCACCTGCTCGACTCGCCTGAACCACCTGCCGGACACGCCAAAATCACCTGCCCGCTACACCAGCACCACTTCGGGGACAAGCCGGAATCACGTGAGGGGCATGCCGGCACAGCCTCTCAGACTGAACCTCGTGCCGGACACCACAGAACCACCTGCCGGACAGACCGGAACCACCTGCCGGACACGCCGGAACCACCGGCTCGACCCGCCGGAACCACCGCTGGACATGCAAAATCACCTGCCGGCTACGCCAGAACCACTTGGCGAACACTCCGGAATCACCTGCCGGGCATGCCGGAACCACCTCTCAGACGTGCCAGAACCATGTGGCGGAC
>NZ_SPPZ01000113.1 GCF_004570525.1 Streptococcus sp. WM07
CGCTAAGAAGGCAGAATTGGATGCTCGTACTGACTTAACAGACGAGGAGAAAACAGTTGCCAAAGCTCAAGTCGATGCAGAAGCGGCAAAAGCTAAATCTGCAATTGATCAAGCAACAACGAATGCAGGGGTAGATTCTGCTAAGAATACTGGTGTTGATACGATTAAAGCTATTAATCCAGATGCAACAGCGAAAGATACAGTTAAGAAAACTATCGGTGATCTTGCCGCAGCTAAGAAGTCAGAAATCGATGCACGTCCAGACTTGACAGACGAAGAGAAAGCAGCAGCTAAGGCTCAAGTTGATGCAGAAGCAGAGAAAGCCAAAGCAGCAGTAGATGCAGCAACAACAGATGAAGCAGTAGCCTCAGCTCTAGAAGCAGGTGTTGATACCATTAAGGCGATTAACCCAGATGCAGTTGCTAAGCCTGAAGCTAAGAAAGCCATCGATGAAGCAGCTAACGCTAAGAAGGCAGAATTGGATGCTCGTACTGACTTAACAGACGAGGAGAAAACAGTTGCCAAAGCTCAAGTCGATGCAGAAGCGGCTAAAGCAAAAGCAGCGATTGATGCTGCGACTACGAATGCAGGCGTAGAAGGAGCGAAAACACTAGGAATTGAAGCAATTAACGCGATTAATCCAAGTGCTCAAGCTGGTGATGCGAAAGCGACTCATCAAGCTAAAGCTTCTGATACAGCACTTCAAGTTAAGAAGGATACTAAAGGCCAACTTCCGAATACAGGTGATGAAGCAAATCTAGCTGTCACAATGACAGGACTTACTTTATTTGGACTTCTTGCTGGTGCT
This sequence comes from Streptococcus sp. WM07, assembly GCF_004570525.1. GTDB lineage: Bacteria > Bacillota > Bacilli > Lactobacillales > Streptococcaceae > Streptococcus. The sequence goes on from NZ_SPPZ01000113.1 coordinate 809, forward strand.
CGTAAGCGTCGCAGAAAAGAAGACTAAAGCTAGTCTGATATCATAAAAAATGAGGCTGGACAAAACCTAGCCAATAAATAGAAATCACAGACAATTTGTACTTGGTTTTTACCAAAAGATACAAATTTGTCTGTGATTTTTTTGTCTCTTTGTCAACTGTAATGGGAGAATAGAGGTAATACTTAACAAAAAACAAAAATAGCTGTATACTATAAGGTATGAAAGTCGAACTAAATGAATATCAAATTAGCGAATTGAAGCAAGCCCTGAAAGATAAAAAGAATGCACAGCACCATAGGAAAATTCAAGCTCTCATTCTCTACTCTGAATGTCAGAATTTAACAGCAGTAGCTAAATCAGTAGGTTTTGTTCATCAAACTGTACGAAACTTATTGAACCGTTATCTAGAAGGAGGTTTAGAGGCACTCCTTA
>NZ_SPPZ01000114.1 GCF_004570525.1 Streptococcus sp. WM07
GCTAAATTTCAAGTTGAAGTTAGCCACCGCTAAGAAATTCCTTCGGCGACTTGTAGCCCAAGCATTTTTTAGGATAGTTGTTTATCCAATTTTCAATAAAGGCTACCTCTTTTGGGGTCGTTTCTTTGGTTCCTTTTGGTAACCATCTGCGTATGAGCCTATTTTGGTTTTCATTGGTACCTCTTTCCCAAGATGAATAAGGATGTGCGTAATAGATATGTTCTTCTGAAAATACTTCTGATAATCGATTGAACTCCGTTCCGTTATCTGCTGTAATAGATAGAATTTGGTACTCATTTAGAATTTGTTTGAGGGCTTGATTTACAGATTGAGCGGTTTTATCAGGAATTAATCTCATGATTTGATAACGACTACGACGATCAGTCATAACCAATAAACAGTTATTTTTTTCTTTGGTTAGAATAACTGTGTCAATCTCGTAGTGGCCAATTTCCATTCGAAGATTGATCTCCTTAGGTCTCTCATCTATTGATTTACCTGCAGGTTTAAAAGTTGAATTCGTTTGCTTCCGACTAGCTTTTCTTCTTCTAGGATAAAGCATATCTTCCTTAGTTAGTTGAAGGTGTCCATTGTTAATCCAGTAGTAGATTGTAGTGACACTTGCTTTAATGTTTTTTGTCCTAACCATCATTTCAGGTGAATATTTTTGATGATGGTAGTGAAGGATTCTCTCTTTCAGCTCCTCAGTCAGAATAAGTTTTTTAACAGACCGTTTACGATTCTTCTTGTAATTAGCCTGTGCAAAGTCAGCAGAGTAGACTTTTTTGTAGAGACCTTTTTTTACTTGTTGTAAAACAAGACCACGCTTAACCTCATTATTAATCGTTTGAGGCGCTTTTCCAAGAAGTCGAGCAATCTCTCGGTTGGACTTACCTTGCTTTAGCCATCTTTCGATATTTCGGCGATCATTAATTGTCAGATGTTTTCCTTTTGTAGTATAATTGTCTTGCATCTCTGTGTCTTTCCGTTTGTTTGTGGTGAACAACAAGTATAGCACGGAGGTGTTTTCTTATACCTTAAAAAGAATTTCATTTGACAACAGGGACTTTTGAAGCTGTTTTTTAGGCTAAAGCAAGGCTATGATTAGCCTTGGCAAATTAGCCTAACAGCTCCAAACCTGTCATCAAATGAAATCAATGACTTATCAGAATGGGTTGTAGTCCTCATCTCACAGTAAAGGTAGGTGGCTAACTTCATTTTAAAACTTTCG
>NZ_SPPZ01000115.1 GCF_004570525.1 Streptococcus sp. WM07
CTAGAGGCTTATTTACCATGGGCTCCAAAAATCCAAGAGAATTGTAGATAAAGAAAACTCCAAGATTAAAAGCAATCTGCTTATAATCTTGGAGTTTTGTCAATATACTCTGTTATTGGGCGCTTACCTTTTATATATCCCATTATTGGGCGCTTACGACACTTATCCCCATAACTTGACAAAGAACCATAAAAACCCTACAACCTCTATTCTGGATCTTCATCCATTATAGAAATTGTAGAGTTTTTTATTATAGGGAAACTTTATCCTTTATATCTATAGTAAGGAATAATATAGATAAGGTTAACATTAATCTTCTTCTTTTCGACGTCTAGCTTTCAATCCAACTGCCGCTAATAGCATACCGATACCCAAAGCCTCAGCCATTGCAGAATGCTCCTCACCTGTATTTGGTAGAACATTTTCCGAGTTAGCAATCATACCTGAGCCAACTTCTTCTTTAGCTAGGAATTGATGTTTTTGATTACCCTCATCTTGAGAATGGTTTGTAGATGGAGTAACTTTAATAGCTACTTTCACTCTATCTGTTGAACCATCTGGATACGTTACTGTTACAACTGCTTCAATAACATCCCCTGGTTTCGCATCCGCTGGAATATCTACTGTAAGCGCACCTGTGTTTGGATCTACCTTAACAAGTGGGTTGTTTGACTCAAACTTAGAACCTGCTGGAAGATCACTTCCATCTTCGTTCTTAGGCGCTGGAATAACTACTGTTTCTCCTGGCTTACCTGATTTACCATCTTCGAATTTCGGTTTGTTCTTATCTGCGTCTGTCTGATCTTTCTCAGCTACTGGAATCTTAACAGTAACTTGATCTGTTGAACCATCTGGATACGTTACTGTTACGACTGCTTCAATAACATCTCCTGGCTTCGCATCCGCTGGAACATCTACTGTAATCGCACCTGTGTTTGGATCTACCTTAACTAGTGGGTTGTTTGACTCAAACTTAGAACCTGCTGGAAGATCACTTCCATCTTCGTTCTTAGGCGCTGGAATAACTACTGTTTCTCCTGGCTTACCTGATTTACCATCTTCGAATTTCGGTTTGTTCTTATCTGCGTCTGCCTGATCTTTCTCAGCTACTGGAATCTTAACAGTAACTTGATCTGTTGAACCATCTGGATACGTTACTGTTAC
>NZ_SPPZ01000116.1 GCF_004570525.1 Streptococcus sp. WM07
CTAGAAATCAAAATAACATCTGCTTGAATTTGTAAATGAACATTCTTACGGAAACGAACTGACTTTGGAACATATTTTTCATATAGATCAGTCACTCTCACTAAAATTTTATTGAAAACGACTTGTGCTTGAGAAGGATTCGCGAGATAATGTACTTGGCTTTGCATATCATGTCCTCAATTCGTGGTGGTTTTGAATTTATGATACGCAAAGTTTTTTATTATTTCTACAACTAACTAGCACAACGGGTATTAGATATTTTTGTATAGATTGTAGAGCATTTTACTATAGAAGTGGAGGGGACTAATCGGAGAATCGCTCCCAAAGAAGTCAAGATTTTCTTCTACATGAATTTGGGTAAAAAAATCATAATTAGAGATGGTTGTGATGATTAGATAAAATTGATGGACAGCTGTCCAAATATCAGATTCTGATGCCTTTGGAAATTGTTGTTGAAAAGTAGTTGCCAGTGCTTGGAAAAAAGGCATGGCCTCCGATCGAAACTGTAATATCTCAGCATCTGTTTGGGTACACTGAGAACTGGTGAAGGGAACAGACAAGAGCTTGATAAAAAGAGGTCTATTTAGAACTTGCCTCATCAGTTCCTGGCAAAATTCTTGTAGCGGTAGTGTCTGCGTAAAATGCTCCCGAATTGCTGCTGCAAAGTCTAACCCCTCTTCTTTAATTAATTGGAGGAACAGAGCATCTTTGGAAGGGAAATAGGTGTAAAGTGATGGCCTAGAAATATCCAATTGTTTCGCCAGATTGACCAAGGAAATCTGGTCATAGGATTGGACTAGAAAGAGATTGCGTGCAGCACTGAGGATATCTCGGTAACGTTGTTCAATGGCTTCTTGAGAACGAGCGCGTTTCTGGATCATGGTTGCATGCCTTTTAACTTTTTGTTTTAGTTTACCATACTTCAGAAAAAATGTAAGCCTTTTTGAAGATTTTTTGGATTTATTCTAAATAAAACTTAAAAAATGTTTGCAAATCGAAAGTTTTAAAATGAAGTTAGCCACCTACCTTTACTGTGAGATGAGGACTACAACCCATTCTGATAAGTCATTGATTTCATTTGATGACAGGTTTGGAGCTGTTAGGCTAATTTGCCAAGGCTAA
>NZ_SPPZ01000117.1 GCF_004570525.1 Streptococcus sp. WM07
ATTTCGCTATCCCTTCCTCTCCCCGCTACCTCACGATAGTCAGGCTTGGGATTCGCTATTGGGTTCACCGGTAGCAGGTGCCCACAGAGGACTTACACCTCAGATGTACGACATGCCCGTCGTACTGCAAAAGGCAGCTTCCAAACGGGTGAAAGCTGCCTTTTGTCCTCTCTTAGTGTCCTAAGTAAGCTGTGTCAATTGTCCGGAGTCCGTCAATATGAAGACTGAGATTATCCTTGATTGGTCCACCTAACGGATCAAGGATAAAATCAATGCCCTCACGTCGGGCCAATTTGGCGGCGGGAACAAAGTCACTATCGCCAGCAATGAGGATAATACGGTCCACTTGTTGCTTATAGGCTAGAGAGGAGATATCTAAGCCGATACGGATATCGGTTCCCTTCTGCTGGAGGTTGAGACGAAAATCGGCTTCTTGAAGTTGATCTACTCTTCGTTGACCAGACAAGAGGTCTTGTAAAGCCTCTTCCCGTAAAGTATAGAGCGGTTTATTCTCTGAGAGTTCACCCATGCGCAAGGCCACGCGCCGCTTGCGACTCAACTCTACAAAAAATTCTTCAGTCCATCGTAGCGTGTCACTCCTACTGTAGTCAATAACTCGATCTCCGAAAGGATTGAGTAGGCTTGCTTGCAAAGGGGGACAATCATAATAGAAAATACGATAAAGGTCATGCCGCACCTCTGCCTGATAACAAGACTCCTTGAGATGGCGAGTACAATATTTATACAAACGCTGGGCTGACTGGGCTGGATCCTCCGAACCAAAGGCCAGATTACTCCGCTTACGGTAATAACCACCATCGACTAAAATTGCTGTTTTCATAAAACTCCTTTTTCTGTCCTCGGAATAGACAGGGTGACTCAAGTTCCCCTTACCTCATGATGGCACCCTACTTTTTCCTCGGCAAACCTTATAAAATCTGAGAGTTTTCCCTCTCATCTTTTGATTCGAAAAAGAAACCCAAATTATTCATACCTCAGAAGAATCTGTGTAAATGCCTAAAAAATCATCAGAAACAACCAATAACCAATTGGAATTTCTGATGATCTTTATTATTCACCAAATTGTTCTAGGGATAAAAATGT
>NZ_SPPZ01000118.1 GCF_004570525.1 Streptococcus sp. WM07
AACTTGAAGAGAAAATAAGAAGTATAACGTGCTTCCAGTTGTCACTGCAAATAATCCATAAACAATCTATAAATCAAAATTGGGGTGAATTTATTATGAGCCAACCCTGAAGACCATATAGCCCAGGAGTGCTCCATTCCTTTGTGAATATACCATATGTTCTTTATCCAGTCCTCAGTCGATGGGCACTTAGGTTGCTTCCACATCTTGGCTATTGTAAATAATGCTGCAATGAACATAGGGGTGCATGGGATTCTTGGAATTGCTGATTTCAGGTTCTTAGGATAAATACCCAGTAGTGGGATGGCTGGGTCATATGGTATTTCTATTTTTAACTTTTTGAGAAATCTCCATACTGTTTTCCATAGTGGCTGCACCAGTTTGCATTCCCACCAGCAGTGTATGAGGGTTCCCTTTCCTCCACAACCTCTCCAACATTTGTCGCTCTTGGTTTTGGATGTTTTTGCCAATCTAACGGGTGTAAGGTGATATCTTAGTGCAGTTTTGATTTGCATTTCCCTGATGATTGGTGATGTTGAGTACCTTTTCATGTACCCATTAGCCATTTGGATGTCTTCTTTGGGAAAATGTCTATTCAGTTCCTCTGCCCATTTTTTAATTGGATTGTTTGTTTTTTTGCTATTGAGTTGTATGTGTTCTTTATATATTTTGGATATTAACCCCTTATCAGATATATGATTTGCAAGTATTTTCTCCCATTCCGTAGTTTGCCTTTTCATTTTGTTGATGATTTATTTTGCTGTGCAGAAACTTTTTAGTTTGATGTAGTCCCACTTGTTTATTTTTGATTTTATTGCTTGAGCTCTAGGTTTCACATCTAAGAAATCATTGCCTAGTCCAAGGTCATGAAGATTTACTCTATGATTTCTCCTAAGAGTTTTGAAGTCATAGCTCTTCTTACATTTAGGTCTATGATTCGTTCTGAGTTAAGTTTTGTGTATGGTGTGAGGTAGAGGATTGAAGTCCAAGATCAAGGTGTGGATAGGTTTAGTTTCTTCTTAGGCTTCTCTCCTTTGCTTGCAGATGACCACTTCTTGCTGTGTCCTCACATGGTCACCCCTCAATC
>NZ_SPPZ01000119.1 GCF_004570525.1 Streptococcus sp. WM07
TAGGAGACTTGCCAGCAGGTACTAAGGTAAGCTTTGAGGAACCAGTAGATACAACCACACCAGGAGATAAACCAGCAACAGTCGTTGTAACGTATCCAGATGGCTCAACGGATAAGGTTCCAGTAACCGTTAAGGTGGTAGATCCAACTACAGATGCTGGTAAGAATAATCCTAAGTTTGAAGAGGCATCAGGTAAGCCAGGAGAAACAGTAACTGTTCCAGCGCCTAAGAACGAAGATGGAAGTGATCTTCCAGCAGGTTCTAAGTTTGAGTCAGACAACCCACTTGTTAAGGTTGATCCAAACACCGGTGCGATTACAGTAGATGTTCCAGCGGATGCGAAGCCAGGAGATGTTATTGAAGCAGTCGTAACAGTAACGTATCCAGATGGTTCAACAGATCAAGTACCAGTTAAGATTCCAGTAGCTGAGAAAGATCAGACAGACGCAGATAAGAACACACCAGTCGCACAAGAACAGGAAGTTAAACCAGGTGAGGAAGTAGATCCATCTAAATCTATTGCAAATCTAGGAGACTTGCCAGCAGGTACTAAGGTAAGCTTTGAGGAACCAGTAGATACAACCACACCAGGAGATAAACCAGCAACAGTCGTTGTAACGTATCCAGATGGCTCAACGGATAAGGTTCCAGTAACCGTTAAGGTGGTAGATCCAACTACAGATGCTGGTAAGAATAATCCTAAGTTTGAAGAGGCATCAGGTAAGCCAGGAGAAACAGTAACTGTTCCAGCGCCTAAGAACGAAGATGGAAGTGATCTTCCAGCAGGTTCTAAGTTTGAGTCAGACAACCCACTTGTTAAGGTTGATCCAAACACCGGTGCGATTACAGTAGATGTTCCAGCGGATGCGAAGCCAGGAGATGTTATTGAAGCAGTCGTAACAGTAACGTATCCAGATGGATCAACAGATCAAGTACCAGTTAAGATTCCAGTAGCTGAGAAAGATCAGACAGACGCAGATAAGAACACACCAGTCGCACAAGAACAGGAAGTTAAACCAGGTGAGGAAGTAGATCCATCTAAATCTA
>NZ_SPPZ01000011.1 GCF_004570525.1 Streptococcus sp. WM07
CTGGCGTCATTTCTGTCAGTTGTCCATCCTTACCACGGACATAGTAACGAACATCACGAAGAACTTCTTCTGTCAATGTTAGAATGTCTGTCTTATCTGGTGTTGGATAGTTTGGAGTTGTTGGATCCGTTGGATCTGGATTCTTAGGTAGATCTGGCGTATCTGGATTTACCGGTTTGTTTGGTTCAACTGGTTGTTCCGGAGTTACAGGGACAACAATTGCTGTCACATCTACATAGTAAGTATCCACTCCATCTTTACCATCGAAGGCCAAGCCAGCACGGTATTTGTTTCCTTCAACAGTTGAGTTCTCTGAAAGTTTGTAACCTTTGAGGTACAAGTCTTTCAAGGTTGCAGCTGTTGAATAAGTAATTCGTGCACCCTCTTTACCATTGATAATACCAGATGTAGCAATCTCTGGATTTACGATTGTCTTACCATCTGCTGATACAACACGATAGATAACTTGTGCTTGATCATCTTTGGCATCTGGATCAACTGGTTTATCTTCTACAACATATGGAATTGTTGTTTCAACACCTGGATTTGTTGGTGCTGGAGGAATATAACCTTTTGTTGGATCATTTGGATCAACTGGTTGTAATGGTGAACCATCTGCTGGATTTGTTGGTACAAATCCTTCAACATATGGAATACGTTGAGTTTCATCCGTTGGTGGAACAATCTTACTTGGATCAGTTGGATCGTTTACATACGGAACCTCTGTCCATGGATTTGTTGGTGTGGATCCATCTGGGAATTTCGGAACATAGTGTGAAATTGGCTTGTACGCAACCACATCTACGTAATCTTCATCCGTAGCTTTAACGTTCTCATGAGCTCCCTCTTCGACTTGAGATGGTTCTACAAGAACATAACCTGAAATCACTGGTGATTTCTTGTTATCAAAGTTTGTTCCTGCCACCGGTGTCCACTCACCCAGAGTTGTTTCACCAGTCACCAGATTAATCGTACCTTCACGACGATAGTCAAGACTATCAACCACTTCAGGTGATAGAACTTTACCAGATTCATCTACGTAACGAATTGTCCGCTTCACTTCTTCTGTGAGGGTTTTCGCTTCTTCTTTATCTGGATTTGGATACGCTGGTGGGTTTGGATCACTTGGATCTGGGTAACCTGGTGTTGTTGGATCAACTGGTTGACCTGGATTTACTGGTTTTTCAGGTGTAATAGGAATAATAATTGGTTTCAAATCTACATAGTAGTTTGTAACAGAACCTAGTTCACCATCAAATTTCGCATTATCTGGATATCCATTCTTAACAAGTTGGTAACCTTGGCCATGGTATTTCGCCACAACCGTGTTCACGTTCTCTTGAGTATATGGAATATCGCTTCCTTTTTCACCAGTTAATTGGCCGGAAGTTTCAAGTTGTTTCACAACTGTTGTTCCGTCTGGTCCTACCTCACGATAGACAACCTGTGCCACAATCTTATCTGGATCAGGATTTTTAGCATAGTAGACTTTATCTACAATATTCTCACTAGCATTGGTAATACCTGTGTGAGCTCCAAATTCCGCTTGAGTTGCATCTACCAAGTGATAGCCTGGGATAGCTGGAGAAGTTCGGTTGGTAAATTCAGCTGTCGCTGGTGTCCAACCCGCATCATTCCAAACCACCTCACCAGTCACAAGGTTTACAACACCTTCACGACGGAAGCTTACTTTATCAGAAACTTCTCCGCTAAGGACAGTTTCTGTACCTTGCTCGAGATATTGGATGGTACGTGTAACATCTTTCAACATCTTACTTGGATCCTTCGCATCTGGGTCCTTCGGATCTGGATAATTTGGTGAATCCGGATCGTTTGGATCAACTGGTTTATTTGGATCAACTGGTTTCTCCGGTGTTACTGGTGCCAACTTCGCCTTAAGGGTTACATAGTAAGTATCAGTTCCCTTAGTACCGTCAAACGTAGCACCTGCTGGATAACCATCATTCACAAGCTCATAGCCAAGTTTCTTGTACTTAGCAATTGTTTCTGCGGTAGTGTAAGCTACACCATTTGTTCCAATGGTTTCACCCTTCTTACCTTTGAATTCTTCTGAACGTTCCAATTCACGGACAACAGTCTTACCGTCTTGCTCAACATATTGATACACAACAACCGCAGCATCAATTCGTGCAAATGGAATTTCTGTTACTTTTGTTGGATCTGTTGGTGCAGGAGGGATGTAACCTTTCGTTGGATCATTTGGATCAACTGGTTGTAGTGGAATAGTTGGTTCAAACTCAGGAATGTATGGAATTACTTGAGTTGGATCTGTTGGTGGAACCAATTTCGCTGGATTCGTTGGATCCTCTTTATATGGAACCTCACTCCATGGATTATTTGGCTTATCTTCAGCTGGAACATCTGGGAATGATGGAACATATTTCGAAACTGGAACGTAAACAACTGTATCAACATAGTCTTCATCAGTTGCTTTCACACCTGTATGAGATCCTGCTTCGACTTGGCTAGGATCTTTCAAGATATGACCTGGAACTACTGGTGATTTTTTGTTTTCGAAACTATCACCTGCTGTTGGTGTCCACTCACCTAGAGTAGTTTCACCTGTCGCCAAGTTAATGGTTCCTGTACGGGTAAATCCTAGATTATCAACAACTTCTTCCGCAATAACTTTACCAGATTCATCCACATAACGAACCGTACGCTTCACATCTTCTGTCAATGTCAGAATGTCTGTCTTATCTGGTGTTGGATAGTTTGGAGTTGTTGGATCTGTTGGATCTGGATTCTTAGGTAGATCTGGTGTATCTGGATTCACCGGTTTGTTTGGTTCAACTGGTTTTTCCGGAGTAACAGGGACAATAATTGGTGTCACATCTACATAATAAGTATCCACTCCGTTTTGACCGTCAAACTTCAAACCAGAACGATATTTGTTTCCTTCAACAGTTGAGTTCTCTGAAAGTTTGTAACCTTTGAGGTACAAATCTTTCAAGGTTGCTGTTGTTGAATAAGTGATTTCAGCTCCTGCTGTACCATCTAACAAGCCAGAAGTCGCAACTTCAGGATTTACAACTGTCTTACCATCTGCTGATACAACACGGTAGATAACTTGTGCTTGGTCTACAACAGATTTATAAGGAATCTTCGTTTCTACTCCTGGATCTGTTGGTGCAGGAGGAACGTAACCTTTTGTTGGATCATTCGGATCAACTGGTTGTAATGGAGAACCATCTGCTGGATTGGTTGGTACCATTCCCTCAATGTATGGAATTCGTTGTGTTTCATCAGTTGGTGGAACAATCTTACTTGGATCCGTTGGATCATTCACGTATGGAACTTCTGTCCATGGGTTCGTTGGTGTTGAACCTGCAGGAAATTCTGGAACATAGCGTGAAATTGGTTTATACGTTACTGTATCAACATAGTCTGGATCAGTCGCCTTCACACCTGTATGAGATCCCGCATCTACTTGATTTGGATCAACAAGGACAAAGCCTTTCACGACTGGTGATTTTTTGTTTTCAAAGTTATCGCCAGCAGTTGGTGTCCAATCACCAAGAGTTGTTTCTCCTGTTACAAGGTTAATGGTACCTTCACGTTTAAATCCAAGATTGTCAACCACTTCTGGCGAAACAACATTACCGTTTTGATCTACATAACGAACAGTCCGTTTCACATCCTCTGTTAATTTGAGGGCTTCTGGATTATCTGGATTTGGATAATTTGGTGATGTTGGATCCGTTGGATCAACTGGTTTATTTGGATCAACTGGTTTCTCAGGTGTAATTGGAACAACACGAGGTTTCAAATCAACATTAAAGACTTGCTCACCATCTACACCATCAAATGTTGGAACCGTTGTTCCTGTACGTTCAAATGATTTTGTTGTTTCATTATAAGTATAACCAGTATAACCATCTGTTAGTAACTCATACCCAGCCTTCTTGTACTCTTCCAATTTGGCACGTACTTGATCAGCCGTATAAGGAACAGAATCACCTGCACCTCCAGCCAAAGAGCCAGAATCAGAAAGAACAACTGGGTTAGCTGGATCTGCAGTATTTCGATAAACAACTTTCGCTGTATCGGTTAACTCAAAGACAACTTTTGTGAGATAATTCTCTGGGAATCCGGTATTATTAAAGTCTTTCCAATAAGAATCACTAACAACCTTCTTACCATTACTATCGGTTAGGATTGTATCAGTAATATTAGAAGCATCCAATACCGCATGAACACTCTCCCCTTGACCTCGTTGACCAACAAGATTTTGAAGATTTGGTACATTGGATTCTGTGATTGTAGCCACATAGCCAGACAAGCTCTTATTAATTGTAGAGTAGGTATTCTTAGTTTCACTATTTGCAGTCAAGGTCCAACCTGTATCTGCTTTTGGTGAATATGGAACTTTTGCATACTCTTTCAAGAAGGTATTTCCACTATCAATGACCGTATTCGCAAATTGCTGCTTCATGGCATCAACATCAAGGACAATATCCATCTTACGTTCCCAGTCAGAACGTTCCGTTACGGAATCTTTCTCACCTGCAACAAATTGACTCAACGGCATGAGAGAGCCATCTGCTTGCTTCACGTAATACTCAACAGTATTTGTATGTTTTGCAAGTGGATTGATTTTCGTTCCGTTTGGAACCCAAACACTGTGTGAGTTTTGCGTCGCTACGTCAATGTCATAGCTTCTATCTTTACTATTGTTTGGCTCAACTGGTAAAATTCCACCAGGAGAGTTTGCCAACCTAATAGATGGGTCACTTCCAGAAATTGTGATTGGTCCACCAAATCCATCAAGCGCAACATCACCCTGTTTAATATTTGCCCAAACAGAGTTTTGTTTAGATGTATCTTTTTGCAATGGAGCACGATGAGTTCCTTCGTTACGTGCATAAACTGTATAACTATCGACTCCTAAGCTGTTATCGATAACAAACTCCATCTTAGTTCCTTTGGTATTCCCATAAACCAAGTTAGGCGTTCCAGCTGGAGGAGGATTAAATCCTTGCGGCGTCGAGTTTGGTAATTTTCCGTTAGGATCTCCAACTTGTCGACCTTCTGGCGTTGAGTAACGCTGCAAACTGAAGTAAAGTGGCGTATCAATACGGAAAACAACATTCTTTGTTGCCCCTAATGGCACAGAAATCAACTCAGCATAAAAGTTATTGTTGTCATCACGGATATCCGTGATAGAACCTGGATTCGCGACAAACAACGGTTTTGTAGCTGTCCCTTTCTGAGAATCAAGGGAAATCAAATCGTCATATTCATTTCCGATTTTCTGGCTTCCATTACGGTTTTTAGCAACAACAATAAAACGTGCGTAATTATCAACTGTAATCGTTCCTTGCTCATTAACCCCAATGTAGTTATAACCATCGTAACTACCTGAAGCTGCTCCATTGCCATTGTAAGGAGCTTTACCATCAGATTCAAAGACGTTATTCGAATGTTTCCCGAAGAGAATGTGGGAGTCATCCCCTAGGTCCATCGCAACCCCACGACCTTTGTTTTTGAAATCTACTTTAGATTTCTCACCAGATGTGAAGGTAGCGTTGTGACCAGTAATGATACTATCACGACCTGTGAAGGTAGCCGTTGCCTCTTCTCCAATCGAAATTGTTGCCGAAGAACCTGTGATTTTCGTTGTATTACGGACGCCGTACCCACCAAAACGATTCGCATCTGTCACCGTATCTCCTGGACGACGAACACCGATAGAAATAGCCTGACCGATTGATGAATTAATCGCCAGTTTAGATTCTTTACCAGTCTTCACAGTACCATTTTGTGGCATAAAGATCGCCGCATTGTGGTAACGAGCTGAGTTAGAAGTATCAGATGACGTATTCATATTGATCGTCATTGATCCCTTATCTTTCACCTCAACCACTGAGTTACTTGGAAGACTAATTCCGTCACCTTCAGATGCACGGTTCAATGTGAAGTTAGCATCTGACTCAACAACAACATTCTTAGCAGAATGAATATTCGCTGCACGTCGAGTTGCTTGTTTCGCTCCACGTGGTTGTTTCTTGTCTTCATTAGACTCACCCTCAGCATACAAACCATTGTGTGGTACGTTCATCTGAACATATTGAGTTCCACCGGCTAGTGATGCGTAGCTATCTGCCAAGTTCGAAGTTGTGTTACCTTTGATGACAACTGTCGTATTTTGACCGCCACCAAACATAACCCCTTCACTCTTAACATCTTCAAATGTAATTTTTGAAGCACTAGCTTGGCTGAGATCGATAGGCCCTTTTGAATTGGCACTATAGATGCTCAAGTTGCTGAAGAGGATGTCTCCAACTGCACTAGCTGTAGGTTTGATAGAGTATGAACGGAAGTCAATTCCACTGTTAGCGCCGTCACCATAGATATTCAAAGCACGGTTAGCAATTGCTAAAGATAGAGTCCGATCGACCGCTTTTTCTTTAGCGTTTGCAGCCTCAGAAGCACCATTACCATTGGTAATTCCATTTACAGTATTTGGTGCAAAAATTTGTCCTTGAACTTTAATATCTGTGACGCTCGCATTTGAGAGAGCGGATACAAACTGATCCCAAGTCGTTACAACAGTAGCTGTATCTGGTGCTACGGCTGCACGAAAAGCGCTAGTATAAGCTACTTCATGGGGACGAACTGTTTCCGACTCCTTGCTTTCTGTCTTTACTTCCTCTGTTTCTTTCTTTTCCTCAGAGCTATCTGAAGTAGCAACTGTGGTAGTATTGCTAGAAACAGGGTTTTCTGACGTAGCAGTAGACGGTTCTGAACTTACAGACTCAGCTACTGCACTTGCTGCTACTGGCTCTAAAGTAGCCGTTGCAGCATACGTAGACGAATCTGCAGGAACTTCGACAGTCTCCGAAGAGGAACCTGTAGAAGCTTCAGTGTTATCGCCGGTATCAGAAGCTGCTGTTTCTTCTGCTTGGACACCTTGACCAGCAAAAAGCAAGGTTCCTAGCAAGACAGAAGCCGCACCGAATGAGTATTTTCGAATCGAAAATCTCTGAACCGAGCGATCAAACATGTTTTTCTTCATGTCGTCTTTTGTTCTCCTTTATAAAATTATTAACCTAGCATACGAACACAACGATACGAATACTATAGGCTGTATTATGATAACATTTTTTAGTAGTTCTGTAAACTAAAAAGAAGCACGCCAACAAAATGAAACATTTGTAAAAAAAGTTGATTTCATAGGCTTTTACCTTAAAATTTTCCTAAACTAAAAAACATATTTTTCTAAGAAGAATCAAAGTCTGTCGAAGTATTAAAAAACATATCAAAAAAAATGCATATTATCTTCTAGTTTATTTTAGAGCTTTTTTAATTCTCTCTCCCTGTTCATTCCTATTATTCTTATTAGCAATAAGGACTAAATCCGACTCGGTACACTGCGATGTCATCCCATCAAATTCTAGACACCTTGTCGCATTTTTATAGAGAAAAAAAAGATGAGAGGCAACACATCCAAACAAAGAAAACCCGCATCTGAAAACTTATCGCAAGCTGAATCTGTGGTACAAGAAGAAAATCAACCTAGGCCATAGAACGATAGCACCTTTCTTCAAATTGCTTGTTACGGCAAAATCAAAAGGACTGAATCCTGTACCATACAGAATCCAATCCTTTTCGTAATTTCTTATTCAATTTTTAACTCGCTAACAGGTCGCACCAATCTATATAGTTCCATTCATTACTTGTTGGTGCCTAGTCTCTGGTCTATTAAGAGTGACTAGAAAGCGCTTGGTCTAAGTGAGCTAATGCCTTTTCCTTTCCTAATAAGAAAATCGTGTTCGGCAAATCTGGACCATGCATTTCCCCAGATACAGCCACACGGATTGGCATAAAGAGATTTTTCCCTTTGACACCCGTTTCCTTTTGAACTTCCTTAATGAGAGGAGCAATCTGCTGCACTTGGAAATCTCCTTCAGATAAATCAACTAGTTTCTGACGGAAAGCTGATAAGACCACAGGAACTGTCTCACCTGCAAGCACCGCAGCAGTCTCTTCAGTAAGACTTGGGAAGTCTCCAAAGAAAAGGTCTGTCAAAGGCACAATATCCTCTGCCGCAATCAGTTGCGGTTGATATAGAGCCACCATCTCCGCAGCCTTATCCGTCCAACGGCCAGCTTCCTCTAAGAATGGCTTGGTCAAAGCTAAAACAGTCTCTAAGTCAGCTTTCTTGAAATACTCATTACTCATCCAGTCTAGCTTCTTCTGATCGAAGGCTGCTGGAGACTTGCTAAGACGAGCTTCATCAAATATATTCACCAACTCCGCTTGACTAAAGATTTCTTCTTCACCCCCTGGATTCCATCCTAGAAGGGCAATAAAGTTAAAGACGGCTTCTGGTAGGTAGCCTTTTTTACGATAATCTTCGATAAATTGGAGGGTATTGGTATCCCGCTTAGATAGTTTCTTACCAGTTTCACTATTGATAATCAAAGTCATGTGGCCAAAGATAGGCGCTTCCCAACCTAGAGCTTCATAAACCATTAATTGTTTTGGTGTATTGGCGATATGATCATCTCCACGGATTACATGTGAAATCTCCATCAAGTGATCATCAATCACAACTGCGAAGTTATAAGTTGGATAGCCATCGCGTTTCTGAATCACCCAATCTCCACCAATGTTGCCACCTTCGAACTCAATCTCTCCCTTAACCATGTCTGACCATTTGTAGATTTGTTCTTCTTTTACAGCCAGACGAACAGTTGGCTGAATCCCAGCTGCTTCACGCTCAGCGATGTAGGCAGCTTTTTCATCTTCAGACATACCCAAGAATTCATTGATATAGCGAGGAGTTTCACCAGCTTCTTCTTGGCGTTCACGTTCAGCGGCTAATTCTTCTTCTGTTACATAAGACTTGTAGGCCAAACCAGCTTCTAGCAGTTGATCAATGTAGGTTTGGTAAATTTCCAACCGCTCTGATTGGCGATAAGGCCCA
Organism: Streptococcus sp. WM07; assembly: GCF_004570525.1. Lineage (GTDB taxonomy): Bacteria > Bacillota > Bacilli > Lactobacillales > Streptococcaceae > Streptococcus. The sequence continues at coordinate 8,954 of NZ_SPPZ01000011.1, forward strand.
AATTCTCCAGGATTTACAGGACTTTCATCCCAGTCCATGCCCAACCAAGCCAAATTTTCCAACTGCGAACGTTCCCCATCTTCTACATGGCGCTTGCGATCGGTATCCTCAATCCGAATCACAAAATCTCCCCCATGATGACGAGCAAATAGGTAGTTAAAGAGCGCTGTCCGCGCATTTCCAATATGCAACAGTCCCGTTGGACTTGGTGCGTAACGCACCCGAATCTTTTTTGTCACAATTCTATCCTCATTTATCTTTTTTTGAAATTATACCACAAGTCTAGGAATTCAAAAACAAGTCGAAGTCGATCTCCCATTCCCCTAAAATTCCCGGATACAAAACCCAACTTCGTCGAACTTGCAAGCGTTCAAGCGGCTCACGAGCCAAAAGCAAATTTGTCGCCCGCTCCTCTAGCTCCAAAAAGCGAAACTGATCATTCGCCGCATAGCCCCCTAAATCCGCAGCAATTTCATAAACATAGACCCGCTCAGGATCAACTCTCTCAATGAAATCCACCAACTGATCTTCTATATAATCACGATCACTGATCATTTCCTACTCCTTCACCAAAAGCAGAACTGCCTGAGCAGCTATCCCTTCCTCACGTCCCACAAATCCAAGTTTTTCTGTTGTGGTCGCCTTGAGATTCACTGCCTGTTCCTCCATATGAAGCAAATCCGCAATCACTTTTTTCATAGCTGGCAAATGCGGTGCCATTTTGGGCCGCTCGGCCAAAAGGGTCGCATCAATATTGCCAACACGATAACCCGCTTGTTTCATTTCTCCATATATAAAGGACAAAATTTTAGTAGAAGCAATACCTTCTAATTCGGGATTCGTATCAGGAAAGGCATGGCCGATATCCCCACGTCCGAGAGCACCGATAAGAGCATCGGTAATGGCATGAAGAAGAACATCCGCATCAGAATGCCCCTTTAGCCCACGGTTAAAGGGCAAAGTAACACCTCCCACAATCAAGGGCCGACCTTCTACCAACTCATGCACATCATACCCCTGGCCAATTCGGATCATTTGAATATCTCCTTTCTAATTGCTTGTCCTAAAATTAAATCTTCAGGCGTCGTCATCTTCACATTCCAATAAGAACCCTGAAGTAAGGCAACCTGAACTGAGCTGAAGGCTTCCACTAGACTCGCATCATCCGTCCCTAGATAGCCCGCTTGTAGAGCTTGCTCATGAACATCCACCAATAACGCCCGCTCAAAAAACTGAGGCGTCTGAGCCGCCATTAAGCGCTCCCGAGGTACCGTCTGTTGGATCATCCCAGCAGCGACCTCTTTAATGGTATCCTTGACTGGTACCGCCAAAATAGAATTTGGCTGGGCCTTCAGTTCCTGGAGCTGATCAAGACAGATAAAAGGACGGGCACCATCATGAACCATCACCCACTCCGCTTCCACCTGTTCCAAGCCCAGCCGAACCGAATCCTGACGTTCGGCTCCACCTGTCACAAAAACAACTCGCGAAGATAGATACGGTTCAAAGGCTGGCCGATCCTCGGGACGACCAACTAGGATAATACGCTGGCAGTCCAAATCCGCCTGAAAGACTTTCAAGCTATAGGAAAAAATAGGCTGACCTTCCAATTCTAGCAGAATCTTGTTACGATCTGCCATCATCCGGCTCCCTGAACCTGCTACTAGTAAGATCACATCATAGTTCATCCAAACACCTTCTGTAAGACTTCTGAAATACGAGTCACCCCGATAACCTCAATTCCATGAGGAAGTTTGACCCCTTGGAGAGAATTTTGAGGGACATAGACTTTTTTAAAGCCTAATTTAGCCGCTTCCTGAATCCGTTGCTCCACTCGATTGACTCGCCGGATTTCTCCCGTCAAGCCGATTTCTCCGATAAAGGCTTCATCCGGTTGTGTCGGTAGATCCTTATAAGAAGAAGCAATTGCGACTGCTACCGCCAAGTCAATAGCCGGCTCATCCAGTTTCACACCACCAGCTGACTTGAGATAAGCATCCTGATTCTGTAAGAGCAAACCTGCCCGTTTCTCCAAAACGGCCATAATCAGACTTGCTCGATTAAAATCAAGGCCCGTGGTCGTTCGTTTGGCATTCCCAAACATAGTGGGTGTCACCAAGGCCTGAACCTCCGCCAAAATAGGACGAGTCCCCTCCATAGTCACCACAATGGACGAACCTGTCGCTCCGTCCAAACGTTCTTCCAAGAAAACCTGACTAGGATTTTGCACTTCCACCAACCCCTCTGACTGCATCTCAAAGATGCCAATTTCATTGGTCGATCCAAAACGGTTTTTAACAGCTCGTAAAATCCGAAACGTGTGCTGACGCTCACCTTCAAAATAGAGCACAGTATCTACCATATGCTCTAAAGTCCGAGGACCCGCAAGAGTCCCCTCCTTAGTCATATGCCCCACAATGAAGGTGGCAATCTTGTTCGTCTTAGCCAACTGCATGAGTTGATTGGTCACCTCCCGCACTTGGCTCACTGAACCTTGAACACTGGAAATATCTGGTGACAAAATGGTCTGGATGGAATCAATAATCAGAAAATCCGGCTGCAAGCGCTCGACTTCTGTCCGAATACTGTCCATGTTGGTCTCAGCATACAAATAAAAGTCCGAATCAGGATCCCCTAAACGTTCCGCCCGCAACTTGATTTGTTCAGCAGATTCTTCCCCACTAACATACAGAACAGCTCCTAGTTGAGCCAACTGTGTGGAAACCTGCAAAAGCAAGGTGGATTTACCAATCCCTGGATCTCCTCCAATTAAAACGAGACTCCCTGGAACCACTCCGCCACCTAGGACGCGATTGAATTCTTCCAAACCAGTCTTCGTCCGAGATACGTCGATGGATGTTACCTGGTTGAGTTTCATCGGCTTAGCCTTTTCGCCCGTCAGACTCACACGCGCATGCTTGACTTCAGTCTGTTCAATTTCTTCCACAAAGGAAGACCAAGCGCCACAGTTCGGACAACGCCCCATATATTTAGGCGAGTGGTAACCACAGTTTTGACAGATAAAAGTTGATTTTTTCTTAGCCATGCAAACTCCTAACGACCTGTGGAACCAAAGCCACCCCGACGTTGTCCACTGGCTTCATCCCCATCTGCTAAGAGGAAGGGGGCAAAGACGGCCTGAACAATCCGTTCTCCTACTTCCAAGGAAACTGGCTGATCGGTAATATTCTGCATTTGGGCAAAGATATGTCCCTCATTGGCTTCATTGCCATAATAGTCTCCATCAATCACCCCAACAGAATTGATGAGGACCAACCCCTTCTTGCGCGGATTCGAAGAACGGTCGTAAAGGTAGAGCACTTCATTGGCTTGCATATAAGCCTTAACTCCAGTTGGAACCAACTTGATTTCACCAGGTTCCAACAACATAGCTTCTGCCACTTTTAGATCATAACCAGCGGCCTGAGCCGTTTCTCGCTTTGGTAATAATTGAGAATCACTGTACTGACTTACTAATTCAAAACCACGTAAACGCATGACTTCCTCCTATTTCTCATTCCTTCTATTATACACCAAAGGAGGTCTCCAAGTACCTGAACTTACTCCGCCCCCTCCAATACTGAAAGCCTAATAATAACTTAGAGACTCTTTGAGACTTACTCAACAGCACGCCCCCCTCTCAAAGGTAGACCTTGCGACTCTTTTGATATAATGGTAAGCAATAGAAAGGAGCTCTTATGTTCTCAGACCTACCTACGAGTTTTTTGCAGATGTCCGCGATTTTTTTGTCGATTGTCATCGAAGCCCTGCCTTTCGTACTCCTCGGTAGTATCATTTCGGGCTTCATCGAGGTCTACCTGACCCCTGAAAAAGTCGTCCGTCTTCTACCCCAAAATAAATTCTTCAATATTCTAATCGGTTCCTTTGCGGGGCTCATTTTCCCCTCCTGTGAATGCGGTATTATCCCGATTATTCACCGCTTCCTCAAGAAAAAGGTCCCAGCCTATACGGCCCTTCCCTTCTTGGTAACAGCACCTGTTATTAATCCGATTGTCCTTTTTGCAACCTTTTCAGCCTTTGGGAATTCCTGGCTCTTTGCCCTGACCCGTGCCTTGGGCTCTCTCCTCTTAGCACAAGTCCTAGGTATTCTACTTGGATTCGTCTGGACTGGAGATATCCTAGTCGACCACAAAGCCTTACCTCTACATGGACACAAGCACACCAATCAAGAACAAGGGCACTTTTTTCAAGCCTGGATTCATGCCATTGATGAATTCTTTGACTCCGGTCGCTACCTCATACTCGGTGCCCTTTTTGCCAGCTGTGTCCAAGTCTATATCCCAACCCATATCTTGACCAGTATTTCCAGCAATCCCTTTATCGCCATTCTCATCCTAATGGTACTCAGCTTCCTTCTCTCTCTTTGTAGCGAAGCCGATGCCTTCATCGGCTCCTCCCTCTTAGGAAGCTTTGGAATGGCACCAGTTATAGCCTTCCTGGTCATTGGACCTGTCCTTGACATCAAGAACCTACTCATGATGACCCGCGTTTTCCAAAAATCCTTTATTCGTGATTTCATCCTAGTTACCGTGGTTGTCGTCTTCCTCTTCGCAGCTAGTTTGGAGGTCCTCCTATGATTCGCTTTTTAATTCTAGCCGGTTACTTCGAGCTCAGCCTCTACCTGACTTGGAGCGGTAAACTCGACCACTATATCAACCTGCATTACTCCTACTTAGCCTATCTCTCCATGGCCCTGACCTTTCTCTTAGCCCTGATTCAATTACGCCTTCTTTTGAAGGAAGAAAAAACAAAGGGCTCATCCAGTCAGCGACTAGCCTACCTAGTCCTGGCTATCCCTCTTCTAGTTGGTTTTCTGTTCCCCACCGTCAGTCTCGATTCCACGACTGTCTCGGCCAAGGGCTACCAATTCCCCCTAGCGGCAGGGGCATCGGCAGAAATCCAAGCAGACGAAGGAACTTCAAGCCAGTACCTTAAACCTGACACCAGTTCCTACTTCACCAAAAAAGCCTATGAAACCGAAATGCAGGCCGTTGCCGCCAAGTACCTCAAGGAGGATACCATCCAAGTAACCACCCAGAACTATATGGAATTCATGGAAGCCCTCTACGACTATCCCGATCAATTCTTAGGCAAGGAGGTCCAAATGACTGGCTTTGTCTACAACGACCCCAAACAAGCCCAGCAACAATTCCTCTTCCGCTTCGGAATTATCCACTGCATTGCGGATTCCGGTGTCTATGGACTCTTAACCACTGGCCAAGACCAGTCCTACCCTGACAATACCTGGATCTCCGCCAAAGGGAAAATCGCTATCCATTTCCATAAAGACCTCAAGCAAAGCCTGCCTACCCTAGAACTAACAGACTGGAATCCTATTGAAGAACCTACAACCCCCTATGTTTACCGAGAATTTTAACATAGCAATCCCCAAAACCACTGTCAAATGGCAGTGGTTTTAACTTCCCCATTTTCCAAAAGCACAATCCGTTCCAACCTCTGAGCTAAATCCAAGCGGTGAGTGATGACAACCAACGTCTTATCCAAGGCCAAGAGACGTTCAAAAACGCGCTCTTCAGTTTCGGAATCCAAATGACTGGTCGCCTCATCTAAGATAAGGTAGTCAGCCCCCGTCAAGAGAGTTCGAGCTAAGGCCAAACGCTGAATCTGCCCTGTAGACAGAGCAGTCCCGTCAGTCCCCACTTGCGTATCTAAGCCCAAGGGAAGGGCAGCCACAAAATCCGCAGCCTCAACCAGTGCTAGAACTTCCCACAAACCTGCCTCTTTCATTCCATCTGCTGCCGCCCAAAGAAGATTGTCCCGTACGGTTCCTTGAAATAACCCAGCATTTTGAGCTAGATACTGTACTTGCCGCCGTAGAGCATGGGGGTTGATAGCGGAGAGATCTTGTCCTGCCAACTTCACCTCTCCTTCCAAGGGGCGGTAGAAGCCCACCAAGAGTTTGGCAAGACTCGTTTTGCCACAGCCTGATACTCCTAGAATCCCTAGTTTCTGCCCAGGGGGAATCTCTAAAGTGACTGATTTAAGAAGAAGGCTCCCATAATCATAAGCAAAATCGACATTCTGCACAAGCAAACCACTCTGATCTCCAACCTCTAATTCATGAGGTGTCTGTTTTTCCAATGGCACTTGATAAACCTCCTGGAGACGCTGGTAGGCTACTTGAGCCTTCTGTACCTGCACTTGAATCTGCAGCAAATTCTCCAATGGTCCTGTAAAATAACCCAAAAGACTGGTAAAAGTCAAAAGTTGACCTAGGCTCAGATGCCCACTTAGAATCAAGTGAGAACCCCACCAAAAAATCACCACCGTTGTCCCTACCTGTAGAGCATGCCTGAGTGCTGCCTGAATCTGCTCAACACAACTGTAGGCGCAGACCTTGTCCCAAAAGTTTTCCAAATAGTCCTTATTCTGAACGAGGGCTCTCTCCTCAATCGCCAAGGCCTTGAGCGTCTCCATATCCTTGAGATGATCCATCAAGCTAGAAGACAATTGAGAGCCCGCTTCCAACTGGTTCTGATGATAGTCCTTGAATTTTTTCTGAAAGGCAAAAAACAAAAAAGTATAAAGAGGAATCAACAACAAGGCCAATAAAAAGAGCTGCCGAGATTGCCAGACCAGGGCAATACTGAGACTGATTAAAGTAAAACCATCTAAAATCAGGGTCAAACTGAGGGATGCTAAGGCTTCAATAATCTGGTTGGCATCCGTAAAACGGGAAAGAATCTCACCACTGCGACGCGTGGCGAAAAAGCTCATGGGCAAACCAAAAACATGACTGAGGTAGTCCTCCAACAACTTCAACGACAGCTGTCGGCTTAAGAGAACCAAAGGATACTGTTTGCCGAATTGCAGTAAGGCTTGGAGGCCTGCTGCAAAAAGTAGACAGAGACTTAATTGACTAATCCAATCCATACGGTTTTTGGGCAAGAAAACATCTACAATCCACTGCAAACCATAGGAGGACAGAATGGTGAGCAAGGTCAAACAAAGACTCAGCGTAACAATCGCCCCAAACAGTCTTCGCTCCTGAAACAGCAACCTAAATAGTGACCAAAAGGAGGTCTCCCCCCGCTGCTGAGCTTGATACTCCGGTCCTGGCTCAAAAAGCAAGGAAACGCCAGTCCATTCCTTCAAAAACTCAGCTTGACTATACTCCACCAATCCAACTGTTGGATCCGGGTCTGCAAGGTAAATACTGCTATCCGTCACTTGATAAACCACATAGTAATGAGGAAATTTCCCCTCCTTGACCACATGAACCAAGACCGGTTTCACCATCACCGCACTTGCTAGATTCTCCAAATCCAATTTCAAAGGTTGGCACATCAACCCCAATGCTTCTCCAGCCTTAACCAAGCCAAAAGCCGTCGTCCCGTTTAAACCCGTCTTGGTCAAGGTTCGTAAATAAGCCAAGGAATAATCCGAACCATAGTAGCTTAAAATCATAGCCAAACAAGCTACTCCACAGTCCTTCCAATCCACCTGCATCCGATAATCTTTTTTCGAAAACATAAGCTCCCTCCTACTTATTCATTCGAAGATAGCGTGGAAAAAGGCAGCATAATAAGGAGTAAACCTCTCACTCACAAAACGAAGAAAGGGGCATCTATCCAAAAAAGAGGCCAGTAGCAGCCTCTTCTTTGTTAATAAAAGTTCTTTGACAAAGTGGTTAGGGAGCCACCTGCAATTGCAGGTGTTTCCCACTTCCTCAAATTCGTTAAAGCAATCTCTATTCAAATACAAATTGATTTTTATAAAGACCCGCATAGAAACCATCTTGCACTAATAGTTCATGATGATTTCCACGTTCAATGACTTGTCCATCTTTAAGAACAATGATCTCATCCGCATTCAAAATGGTTTTGAGACGGTGAGCAATTACAAAGCTGGTCCGACCAGCCACAATGGCTTCCATAGCACTTTGAATTTTGGCTTCCGTCACGGTGTCAACGTTAGAGGTCGCCTCATCTAGAATCAAGACCTGTGGGTCTGTCATCAGAGTTCGAGCAATGGAAATCAATTGTTTTTGACCTGTCGAGAAGACATTCTGGTCATCGTCCACGATGGTGTCATAGCCTTCTGGCAAAGTCATAATAAAGTCATGGATATGAGTTGCTTTAGCAGCAGCTTCGACCATTTCTTGAGGAGCATCCGGAACACCAAAACGAATATTATCACGGATAGTTCCACTAAAGAGAACCGATTCCTGAAGAACAATACCAACATTCTGCCGTAAGCTATCTAGGTCATAGTCCCGAATATCACGACCATCAAACTTAATGGAACCAGTATCGACATCATAGAAACGGTTAATCAAGTTCATGATTGTTGTCTTACCCGAACCAGTTGGTCCAACAACGGCCACCATTTTTCCCTTAGGAGCCTCAATGCTAACATTGTTCAACACTTTCTGACCAGGAAGATAGCCAAAGTCAATCCCTCCAATGTTGACTCCTTCCTTCAATTCTGTAAAGTGAGGAGCATTGACTGGACGGATTTCCTCTTCCTGATCAAACATTTCTTGAATGCGACCAGCTCCTGTGAAGGCTAATTGCAACTCAGCCCAGCTCGAAGCCACTTGCATAATTGGCTGGTAATACTGCTGAGAGTATTGTACAAAGGTAACAACCAAACCAAGAGCCGCCGCCGTCGTCATCGACGAATCGTTGAGAACCAAGGTCGAACCAACAAAAATCACAATAGCCGTGTTGATCAAGCTCATCCCGTTCATAACTGGGAATAACAAACCTGCAAAGAAACGGCCTCTAAACGTAGCTTGGCGCACCCGATTATTCAAGACCATAAAGCCTTCAATTGTTTCTTCCTGAACCCCTTGTACAATAATTGCTTTTTGACCAGAGATTTTTTCATCCATGTAAGCATTCAACTCACTTACTTCAGCCTGTTGAAGGTTGGTATATTTTCGAGCCATACGCACAATAAAAACCAACAATAGAAAGGCGATTGGCGTAGAAGCTACAGTCACCCAAGCCAATTGTGCATGTTGCACAAACATCATCCAAACCAAACCAATATACAGAGCAATGTTTGAAACTACTTGTGTCAGACTTTGATTAAAAGAATTTTGAATATTATCCAAGTCCGAAGTAAAACGTGACAAGATGTCTCCATCCTTATGCCGATCAAAGAAGGATACCGTCAAACGCTCCAACTTCCCGAATAATCCTTTCCGCATCCGATTGGTGGAGTGTGCCACAATCCGTGTAAAGAGCAGAATATAAATTAACATCGAGAGTGTCGTGAACAAATAGGTTAAAAATAATTTCCACATAATGGAGCCGAAAGCCTCCATACTCGGCTTAACCAAGGTGGCTCCTGTTGCATCACTCATTGCTTTAGCTTCAAAATACTGCTGAGCCCAAGTCCCTAACTCAGATAGGGCATTCCCTAGATATACCGGAGCTTGAACTTGGAGGTAGGTTGACACAATAATCGCTAGAAAAATAAATAGAAAGGATAGTTTATAGCGTTTAAAATAAAACCAGAAAAAACGTGCTGTTTTCATATTAGTCCTCCCTTCCCTTTTGAGTTTCATAAATTTCACGATACACATCATTGGTAGCTACTAATTCTGCATGTGTTCCTTGACCAATTAGTCTACCTTCATCCAGTACAAGAATCTTATCTGCCTTCACAACAGATGATATTTTCTGGGCAATAATAACTATTGTTGTTCCTTTTAGTTCCCTATTCAAGGCTTCCTGTACTAATTTTTCAGATTTTGCATCCAAGGCAGAGGTCGAATCATCCAGAACAAGGATTTTAGGATTTCCAATAACACCACGGGCAATACTCATCCGCTGCTTCTGACCACCCGAAAAGTTGTTACCGCGCTCTTCTACCTGACTCTCGTAGGAATCACTCATACGATCAATAAATTCCTGAGCCTGGGCAATGGCAGCCGCTCTCTCCATCGTAGACAAGTCTGCTCCAGACTTCCCTTGGCGAAGATTATCTGCAATCGTCCCACTAAAAAGGATCGCTTTTTGCAAAACAATCGAAACCGACTGCCGCAAGGTCGCTTGGGACACTTCCTTCAGATTACGACCGCCAATGGAAATACTGCCTTCCTGTGGGTCGAACAGACGTGGAATCAGTTGGGCTAAGGTAGACTCCCCTGACCCTGTCGCACCAACAACCCCAATCATCTGTCCAGGTTTCACTTCAAAACTCACATCTTTAAGGGTTGGATCGGTATCATGAGGATAGGTAAAGGTAACATGATCAAAGACCAGACTTCCTTCAAGATCCTCTAGTCCTCCCTCGACAAAATCCATAGCGGGATCGGTATCCAAGATCTCCTTGATCCGATTCAAAGAAACAAATGCTCTACTAGCCTGCATCCCCATGAAGCTGACCATCATGATTGAAAACATAATTTGCATCATATAAGTCATAAAGGAAGCGATATTCCCAATTGCCTCAGGCTCTGTCTCTACCAATTGCGAGACCATGTAAATGGATAGAAAGGTCGCCATGTAAGCAATAAAGGTCACAGCTGGCATCATAATCGAAAAACCATAACCAATGAAAAGATTCAGTTCCAACAGGTCATTTGAAACTTCTTTAAATTTAGCATACTGAGCTTTTTCTTGCACAAACGACTTTACAACTCGAACCCCACGAAGATTTTCTTTCGCAATGGCATTAATCTTATCCATCAAGGTTTGAAAGAGACCAAAACGAGGACCAAGACGCCCCATGATAGCAGCCATAAGTCCACCAATAGCCAATACCATTAGAACCAAAACCCACCAAAGACTTGGAAGAGTTCTGACAGCCAAGACAAAGGCACCAATAAAGAGAATCGGCAAACGAAGCAAGACCTGAAAGAGCATCATCATCAGATTTTGAATTTGTGTAATATCATTGGTCATCCGAACAACAAGATTCCCTGCATTAAACTCCTCCACGTTGGCATAAGAGAAAGTCTGAATTTTACGAAAAGTCGCCTCCCGTAAATCCGCTGACACTCCCTGAGCGATTTTAGCTGCTAGGACTGTATTCACAACCCCTGCCAACAAACCAGCTCCTGCAATTCCCACGAGCCAAACACCAATCGACGCAATCTTTTCTTGGTCATTTTCCATGACAGCTGCCAAGACGTCGCTTAAATAACTAGGTTGTAACAAAGCACTCGACACAATGACAACAACCATGAAAACAGACCCCAAGACATACCATTTATAAGGTTTTAGTGCTTGTTTCAGCATGATTTCCTCCTTCATTCCACAAAAAAGCTCCTGGTTCACCTCAGTGAACAGGATGCTTTCTTTTTCTTCAGATTATTCTAATATAGTAGCACAAATTCCTAAGTATCGCAAGCCTCACTTCATTTTTAAATCCCCCTAGATTATGATAAAATGAAAGGGACTACAACGAAAGAAGGAACTATGGAAAAACAAATCATTACCATCCTGGGTCCCGGGTCTTGGGGAACCGCTTTAGCCCAGGTCTTAGATGACAACGGCCATGAAGTCCGACTCTGGGGCAATGCCCTCGAGCAAGTTGACGAAATCAACACTCGCCACCAAAATTCCCGCTATTTCAAGGATGTCACTCTCTCCTCAAGCATTAAAGCTTACAGCGATTTACAACAAGCACTGACAGATACAGATGCGATTCTCTTCGTTGTCCCCACCAAGGTCACACGCCTGGTAGCTCAACAAGTCGCCGCAAATCTGGACCACCCTGTCAAAGTTCTCCACGCCTCCAAAGGGCTAGAACCAGGCAGTCACAAACGCTTGTCTACAATCTTAGAAGAAGAGCTTCCTGCAGAGCTTCGCTCTGAAATCGTGGTTGTCTCCGGACCTAGTCATGCAGAAGAAGCTATTGTCCGAGACATCACACTGATTACAGCCGCCTCCAAAGATTTAGAAGCAGCCCGCTATGCCCAAAAGCTCTTCAGCAATTCTTACTTCCGCCTCTATACAAACACTGATGTCATCGGTGTTGAGACGGCAGGTGCCCTCAAAAACATTATCGCAGTTGGAGCCGGTGTCTTGGCAGGCCTAGGTTATGGCGATAATGCCAAGGCAGCCATTATCACCCGTGGATTAGCAGAAATTACCCGTTTGGGAGTTCAGATGGGGGCTGATCCCTTAACCTATAGTGGATTATCTGGTGTTGGAGACCTCATCGTCACCGGTACCTCCAAACATTCCCGGAACTGGCGTGCCGGTTATGCCCTGGGACAAGGACAAGACCTGGAGTCCATTGAAGCGTCAATGGGCATGGTGATTGAAGGTCTATCTACTACCAAGGTTGCCTATGAACTAGCCCAAGAATTGGAAGTTTATATGCCCATTACCCAAGGCATCTATCAAGTCATTTATGAAAATCGTCCCATCAAAGAGGCCATCACAGAAATGATGACCAATGAATTTAAAGAAGAAAATGAATGGAGTTAAGCATGAACAAAAAAGTTAGAAAAGCCGTTATTCCTGCAGCTGGTCTTGGAACTCGCTTCTTACCAGCTACCAAAGCTCTTGCTAAAGAGATGTTGCCCATTGTCGACAAACCAACGATCCAATTTATTGTCGAAGAAGCCCTTCAATCCGGTATCGAGGAGATCTTGGTTGTAACAGGTAAAGCCAAACGCTCCATTGAGGACCACTTTGATTCAAACTTTGAATTGGAATACAACCTAAAAGAAAAAGGAAAAGATGAGCTCCTCAAACTGGTTGATGAAACAACTGGCATCCGCCTTCACTTCATCCGCCAAAGCCATCCACGTGGACTAGGAGATGCTGTTTTACAAGCCAAAGCCTTCGTCGGAAATGAGCCTTTTGTGGTTATGCTGGGAGATGACCTTATGGAGGACAAAGTTCCTCTCACGCGCCAACTCATGAATGACTACGAAAACACTCATGCTTCAACCATCGCCGTTATGCAAGTCCCTCACGAAGAAGTATCTGCTTACGGAGTTATCGCCCCTCAAGGAAAAGGCTCCAACGGACTCTACTCTGTGGAAACCTTTGTGGAAAAACCAGCTCCTGAAGAGGCTCCAAGTGATTTAGCCATTATCGGTCGCTACCTTTTGACCCCTGAGATTTTCAACATCTTGGAAACCCAAGCTCCAGGTGCCGGCAATGAAGTTCAACTAACAGATGCCATCGATACTCTCAATAAGACTCAACGTGTTTTTGCTCGTGAATTCAAAGGAAAACGCTACGATGTCGGCGATAAATATGGTTACATGAAGACCTCAATTGAGTATGCTCTCCGTCACCCACAAGTCAAAGATAATCTCAAACAATACATCATTGACCTCGGAAAAGAGCTAGAAAAAACGAACCGCCCTCAAAAAAAATTAAAATAACACACTAGAATTTCAGAAAATAAACCACAGATAGGCTCCAGCAAATCCAATCTTGCCAGAGCCTATCTGTGGTTTTTTCATAATCACTAAAAGTTTACGACAATGATGGTGTCAAATGCCAGACCAATCCCAAACCCATTTCAAAACAAGAACTTGGCTAAGATTAGTACTGACAATCCTAGGTAAATACCGAGACCCAGCAGTTGACCACTACGCCCATGAACAAGGCCATACGGATATAGAGGAAGCGACAAAGCCAAACAAGCTCCTCCCAAGAGACCACCCAAATGCCCTGCTAGGCTAATACCGGGAGCCAAACTGAATACTAGATTCATAACCAAAAGAGGAAGATAGGATTGACCTAAGTGTTGAAGGTAGGGATTCGGAAGCCACCGTAACACTACCAAAATTGTAAAGAGTCCATAGATGGAGGTCGAAGACCCTGCTACGATGAACTCGGGACTAAACACCAAGCAGAATAGATTGCCCATCAGACCCGTTAAAAGATAAATCAAGAAAAAACGGACCGAGCCATACAGTCTTTCAATTTGCTGGCCGAGAAAATAGAGCGTCAAGGTGTTGGAGAAAAAATGCATAAAACCAATATGCACAAAAATAGCCGATAATAAGCGGTAGGATTGACCTAAATCCCAGTGGATCAAAGGGGGATACAGAGCCCCGAACTGGATCAACAAGCGGACATCCTCAACCGCACCACCGGACACAATATACATGAGCAGAAAGAGGAGGCAATTGAGGGCTACAAAAAGACAGGTGACAGGACTATATTTCAATTGAGACATCATCGATAAGAAGCTCCTTTACAGCTTGATCATGGTTTTCAGGGGTGAAATCGGCTAATTGCTGAGCATAGATTGTCGACACGGTCCAACCAGGGAAATCAGCCAAGATACGGTCATAAAATCCTCCCCCGTAGCCGATTCGATAGCCATCTTTACGAAAGATAATCCCAGGCACATGCACCCAATCAATAGTGACTAAATGTAGACTCGGGTCAGGATCGTTCGTGGGTTCTAAAATTCCATAGGCACCTGTTCTTAGATACTTAGAATCATAATCCACAAAAACCATGTGACCAGGTCCTAAAACCTTAGGAACTAGGAGCCGTTTACCATCTAATTGAGCTTGAAGAAGTAAGGCTTGGGTATCGACTTCATGGCTTAGGGAGAGATAGGTGGCGACTACTTCTGCCTGCCGATAAGCCTGTGAATCCAGCAGCTTCCCTATCACCCGCTGATCGGCAAGTCTTTTTCTTTCTGGAGACAGTTGCTTAAGAACCTCTAGTCCCCTCTTTCGCAAGATTTTTTTCATAATCTTATCATAACACAAAAGGTAGTTGGCTAAGCCAACTACCTTAAAAACGTGGAGTTCGTATTAGTACAATCCATAAACCAACACAGCCAAAACCGCACCAAGAAGAGGACCTACGACTGGAATCCAAGCATAAGACCAATCGCCATCACCCTTGTTTGAAATCGGTAAAAGAGAGTGCACCAAACGTGGACCCAAGTCGCGCGCTGGATTGATGGCGTAGCCAGTAGTACCTCCGAGAGACAAACCAATACCAATAATCAGAGCCGCTACAGATAGGGTTGATACTCCCGCAGCAATATTAGCTGTTCCCATCGCTAAAAGGGTCAACACAAGGACGAAGGTACCCAAGATTTCAGAAATTAAATTGGAAACATTGTCTCGAAGAGCTGGACCTGTCACAAAGGTTCCTAAGATTGCACCTGAATCTTCTGCTGCATCATAGTGAGGTTTGTACATGAGCCAAACTAGGATTTGTCCAAACATAGCTCCAAGGAATTGCGCCACTACATAGCTACCAAAGGAAGCCCACGGTAGAGAGCCATTAAGTGCCATGGCTAGAGAGACAGCAGGATTCAGATGAGCAGGGGATAAGCTACTCACCGCAAAAGCTGCAATCGCAACGGCCAGACCCCAGCCAGCTGTAATGACAATCCAACCTGCATCATGGTTTTTGGTTTTGGGAAGAACAACCCCTGCCACTACCCCATTCCCCAAGAGGATAAGCAAGGCTGTTCCTAGAAATTCTCCTAAAAATTCATTCGACATATTCGTGTTCTCCTTATGCCTTCAATGAGGCTAAATCATTTTCTGCAAGGCTAGCTTCCAATTCTTCTTGGTAAGCAGCCTTTTCTTCTGGGCTCCATTCATAGTAACGAGCCATTTCTTCAACGACAGCATCCTTGATACCGTCCACTTGCTCCCGTTTGAAGAGCATGTAATTGGTCCGACGAAGCAAGAAGTCTACGGGACTCAAGGTCAACTCATTTTGCATCGCATAGTGGAGGGATAGTGTATCCGCCAAACTCAAACCTGGAGCAGCTTGAACTGTTTGAGCTAAGGCATAAACTTTCGGTGCATTTGAACCATACAAGTTGGCCAAATATTTAGCCTCATCCTTATCCAAACCACGCGTCACGCCCAATTGTGCAAAGACCTCCAATTCCGCTTCAACATTATGTGGATTGAGTTCCCCACCTGATACCGGATAAGTCTTCGAATGCACCAAGGTAAAGTTCCGCTGGAACTCCTCTGCAAGAATTTGCAAAATAAGCTCCATAGCTCCCTCGGCCATCTTGCGGTAATCTGTAATTTTACCACCTGCCAAGGTTAGGAGACCATTTGGATCGCGCTCTAAGCTGGAACCGCGCGATACAGCAGACGGATCCAAGCTTTTCTCAGAAGTAGACGATTCCATTTTGCTCAGAACGTGCTCCACATCTTCCCTTGTTTTTTCTTTTGCGAGATAAGCTTGAACCGCCCCAATCAACTGCTCAAAACTATCGTCGCTAAGGGAACCGTTGTCCCCACCATTGTAATCAGAGGCGTTATTCCCCGCAATCAATGGACGCAGACCAGCCCAACCACTTTCAATATCCGCAACGGTCAAGTGAGCCTCTGGGAAACGGTGGTTAACAATCTGCAAGAGATAATCCACATCTTCTTGTTCCACCCGAGGATGAGCCAGATCACCTTGATAGTCCGTATCCGTTGTTCCAAAATAGGTTTTATTTTCACGCGGAAGAACAAAGATCATTCGGCCATCAGCCAAGCCAGAGTCAAAATAAACCGGTTGACTGACCTTGAGACGACTAGAATCTACTACTAGGTGAACCCCTTTAGTTGGACGCATCAAACTAAAGGCCTGTTCAGGATTGCTGAGATTCCGAACCTGGTCAGACCACGGGCCAGTTGTATTTATAACGAGACGAGCCCGAATTTCTAGAGTTTGATCCGTCAATAAATCACGTGCCTGAACCCCGACAATTTTATCTCCTTCAAAGAGGAAACCTTCTGCTTTGACATGGTTGGCTAGATAAGCTCCATCTTGATTTGCCCGTTTAAGGTTTTCAATCACCAAACGAGCATCATTATTACGGAAATCGAGGTAGACACCACCACCTACCAAGCCTTCCTTCCGTAAGTCAGGTTCCCGCTCCAAAACTTGTTCCCGGCTGAGAACTTGGTTGGCAACTGAAGAACCATTGACTCCAGCCAAAAGGTCATACAAATCCATAGCTACTTTCAAGCGGAAAAGATTAAAGGTAGCCCCTGGTTCATCATAAACCGGAAGTAACATTGGATCTGGCTTGGGAATATGTGGTGCAATGCGCTGCACCACCGCCCGCTCGCTGACCGTATCTGATACAACCTCCACATCAAATTGCTTGAGATAACGGAGACCCCCGTGAACCAACTTCGTCGAACGACTGGAAGTTCCCTCAGCAAAATCCTGCATCTCAATCAAACCAGTGTCCAAGCCAGACGCTGCCGCCTGCAAGGCTAAACCAGCCCCTGTAATTCCTCCACCAATAATCAGCAAATCCAAGGTTTGTTCTTGCATCTTTTCCAATGCTCGTGTTCGGGTTCGTTTTGAAAATTCCATGGTCAATACCTATTCCTATCTAAATACTCTTTACAGCTGAGTATAAGTCCAAGTTCGTTATTTACTAAGTTGTAAAACCTGAATAAGAGGTCCAGTTGATCTTTCATTCAGGGAGATTTTGACACTGAAGATTGCATCTAACCTTCAGTATCAGAATCTTCCGCAAAGACGCGAGTTGCTTTAACAGCTTTTTTCCAACCCTTATAGAGTTGTTCTTTACGCGCTTCGTTCATGGACGGCTCGAAGAGTTGTCCTGTTTCATTTAAAGTTTTTAATTCGTCCAAATCTTGCCAATAACCAACAGCTAATCCAGCCAAGAAGGCTGCTCCCAAGGCTGTTGTTTCAAGGTTCTTAGCACGTGCAATATCAATACCCAAGATGTCCGCCTGGAATTGCATCAAGAAATTATTCATCGCTGCTCCACCATCAACCTTGAGTAGGTGAATGGCTGTGTCAGCATCTACTTGCATGGTATCAATGATATCCCGAACCTGATAGGCAATCGATTGAAGAGTCGCCTTAATGAAGTCTTCTTTACTCGTACCACGAGTCAAGCCAAAGACTGAACCACGAGCATTTTGATCCCAATAAGGAGCTCCCAAACCAGTAAAGGCTGGTACAACATATACCTCGTCGTTGCTTTGGGAAGCGAGAGCCAGAGTCTCTGATTCTGGAGAAGCTTCAATCATCCGCAAGCCATCACGTAGCCATTGAATAGCTGAACCCGCAATAAAGATCGAACCTTCAAGGGCATAGTAAACCTTGCCATTGATTCCATAAGCAATGGTCGTCAAGAGATTATTCTGTGACAACTGCATCTTCTCACCGGTATTCATAATAATGAACGATCCAGTTCCGTAAGTATTTTTCACCATTCCAGGCTCAAAGGCTAATTGACCAAAGAGTGCCGCTTGCTGGTCTCCAGCCATCCCTGAGATCGGCACCTCTCCTCCATAGAAGTGGAATGGAGCAGTCTTACCATAAATCTCAGAATTAGAGCGTACTTCCGGTAACATAGCTTTTGGAATATTCAAGATTTCAAGAATCTCATCGTCCCACTCCAAGGTCTCAATGTTGTAAAGCATTGTCCGAGCCGCATTGGAATAGTCTGTCACATGAGAAGCTCCGTCTGTCAGCTTCCAAACCAACCAAGTATCAATGGTTCCAAAGAGCAATTCACCTTTTTCAGCCCGCTCTTGAGCTCCTGGTACCTGATCCAAAATCCAGCGTACCTTCGTTGCAGAGAAGTAAGCATCGATCACCAAACCGGTCTTCTTATGGAACAATTCTGTAT
This sequence comes from Streptococcus sp. WM07, assembly GCF_004570525.1. Lineage (GTDB taxonomy): Bacteria > Bacillota > Bacilli > Lactobacillales > Streptococcaceae > Streptococcus. Next base: position 27,530 of record NZ_SPPZ01000011.1, read on the forward strand.
AACCATCCTGCTTCAATTGTTCCGCTAACGGAGCTGTTTGACGCGATTGCCATACAATAGCATTGTAAATCGGTAGGCCGGTTTTCTTATCCCAAACCACCGTAGTCTCCCGTTGGTTTGTAATCCCGATAGCCGCTACCTGACTTGGCTTCACGCCGCTCTCAATGAACGCTCCTGCAATAACCGACTGAACAGATGTCCAAATTTCATTCGCGTTATGCTCTACCCAACCAGCCTCTGGGAAAATCTGCGTAAATTCTTTCTGACTACTAGCAACCTTCTCTCCTTTTTTATTGAAAAGAATCGCCCGCGAACTCGTCGTTCCCTGGTCAATTGCCATAATATATGTTTCAGTCATCATCGACCTCCTAAGATTTATTCTATGTTCAGTATATCAAACGCTTTCATTCTCATCCTATCAACTTTTTTGCTTTTACAAAAAAAACTGATAGGATTTTGTGATTTTTTCACAAAATCCTGTCAGTTTGAAGAAGCTCCCGAATAACTTCCAAGTCATAACCTAGTAAATCTTCTTTCAAGACATAAAGGGGTTGGTTAGAATAAGATCGCCAAGTAGCATCTGTCACAACCAAACTATAATTGACCCCAGCTTGGTAGGTCTCAACTTCAATTAAACGATTATGTTGCAGGTACTGTTTGAGAGTTCGAACCATCCGTGCCAAAACCAAAGGCGAACGATGAGAATCCACTGCCAAACGCTTCATGGGCTGTTTCAAATCCCCTAGATAATCTAAAATCTGAACAAAATCCCATTCAAATGCCAACAAACGGCTATCCTTCTCCGCAACCAGACGTTGGGCTAAAGAACGGGCAACATCTACCGTAATCCAAGATTGAGGATGAATCCGGGTATAGGAACGCAAGGTCCCCTCGCCCTCCCAGCTAACCAGACCCCCTTGAAAAAAATAGACCTGACTAGCTAGGCGACCCAAATCATCTAAAACTGGACCTGGTCCCTGTAAAGAGACGCCTAACTCTTTGAGAGCTTGAAGCAACTCTGTTACCTTATCCTGAATGGGGCCTCCAAAAGCCAAAAATTTTTCCATTTCCCTACTAGCTAATAGACCTTGACCTAGTAAAAAAGCAAACAGAAGACTTAGCTCCGAAGAATCCCAATCTAAACTTGCCAATCCCCCTACCAACTGTTGAAAAGTAGGATGTTCTTGATAGAGCTGCAAAGCTTCCGAAGGCTCCTGCTGAAAACGCTGCCGTATCTGAGCCAAAGACCACCAAATAGGCAAGTCTAAGCCCGAATCCTTCTGAATCACTGCTCGTATAACAGTTTGAAACTGCTGATAATCTGCCTGCTGTTGGATTCTAACTAAATCCTCTGGGAGGGTCATTTCCCGTAACAGGCAGAAGGCTAGAAAACGCACCTGTAATTCACTCCCTCGCAAACGGCCATTCTGAATCACCAAACCGAACTCGTCCAACAACTGGTTAAGGCCTAGTAAATGCCGGTTCAAGGTTGCCTCACTGATTTGGAAACGAGCCGATAAAGTCTGAATCGTAAAGACTTGTTGGGACCAAATAGCTTCCAACAGCCGAAAACGCAGAGAACGCCGTAAAAGAACACCTGTCAATGCCGACAAGCAAAACTGCGGTCCAGCCTGCAACCGCACAAACTCCTGCTCGATACTCAGATAAGCCCCCAGTTTTTCTCGATCTAAGAGCTCATTAAATTCCCCCAGGTACTTCAGAAACGTCTTTCGAGACAAACCTATTCGTATTCGAAGCTCTCCCATAGACAAAGGCCCACCCTCCTGCAGGAGGGTGGTCATCATCCTATAAGAAGCAGCTTCTACCTTGTCCATTAACTGTGCACAATCCATTTTTTACTCCCAAACGGGGCTAGCTGTAGAGACCCCTTTTCTTTTTGACATGATTAAACCTTCTCTTCTTCTATGGAAAGCAGAACCATAGAAGGCAAAATCAACAGAGAAGCCACAAAGAGCGACCAATGAGGCTCCAGGCCTAAAAAGGCCAAGCTCAGTAAGATGGAGGCCAGGGGTTCACTAGCTCCAACTACCGAGATAACTAGAGGAGACACTAATGTGAGAGCCTGCAAGAGAATCCAAAAGGACAAGGCAGTCCCAAAAAGAGCAATGATAGCCGAAATGGAGAGGCTAATGACATCTACTTGGAAAGTCACTTGCCAAACGGGATAGAGAAAATTAGAAAAAATCCCTGCTACCAAAAGACCCCAACCTAAAGTATAAAGAGAACCAAAGTGGCTCATAAAGTGGGTCGGTAAGGTGGTATTAAACAAAATCCCAACCGCACTTAAAAGACCGGCCATCAAGGCCATCGGACTAATGGAGAGCTGACTAAGATCACCTTCACTCACCAATAGAATCACTCCAAGCAGGGTTAACAACACGTACAGAATGGATTTACTAGAAACAGGATGCTTCTTCCATAGACCCGTATAGAGCAAAATAAAGACTGGCGCTGTAAACTGTAAAATCGTTGCCGTGGCCGCATTTGAATATTGAATACATAGGTAAAAGAAGAATTGAACCGAAAAGAGACCTAGAATCGTATAGGCAAAAAAACGTGGTAACATTTTCGAATCTCTCCAAATTCGCCAGAGCCCTGCAGGGTCTTGGACATAAGCTAAGGTCAGTAAGACCACTCCGCCGATCAAAAGACGCATGGAGGTAATCCAGCCCGTTTCCACCATGTAATGAGAAAAAAAGTATTGACCAATAATCCCACACAGACCCCAGACAATACCCGATATTATTCCATAAAGTGTTCCTTGAACAATTCTTTGCTTTTGATTTTTCATTCTTTCACCTCCTCCTCTTTACTATACCATAAGTCGACCAGTCCCGTTCGTTAATACTTTTCAAAAATCTCTTTCACCCTCGTAATTCTCACGATTTGAGAAACTCTTAGAACATGTTAACAGAGAAAGGGAAGCTTTTGGTAATTGAATCCTACTACAGATTACCTGTAGCTTATTCAATATCACCTTCTGACTTTGGCAAGCCTATTCGATGAGCTGATGGATTGCGTATGCTTCGACGTTACTCGTCATCTCTTTGAAATCTTCTAGTCTTCGGATTGTAAAATCGGCATACATTTATTTTTAGAGACAATGACACACCCACTGGTACAAAAAAGAACCCATGAGGGTTCCTTCTGGAAATAATAGAAAGGATACTAGAAAAACGAAAAATTCTCTCCGTTTCCCTATTGGTAAAAGAATGTTGTGAAAAATATTCACAGCATCAGTATAGCAAAAACAGATAAGCTTAACATATCCGTCCCACTTACGCAACACCCTTTCTTATTAGAATTGTTCGGAAATCTACTCATTTTTTCTCCATAATTAACAGGAATCATTCTAAAAAAGAAAATCAGCTCCTAGATCTACTCCTCCCACCTCTTTCTTTCCAAAAGATAAAATTTGAAAATTTTTTAATAAATCTCAAATTCTACCTATATCTGTTGCAGATATGAAACAACTAAGGCCATTCATGGTTACTACTATATTTTAACCCAAATTATTCATACATAACTAAAAAAACTTCCAGAATCGCTGATACATCATGGTTTCTGGAAGTTTTTGATTTTCACCCATTAGGTGAGACTTTTTACTGGACAAAAAAGGATTTCCCCTTTATGATATAAGCGCAAACCATATCAAAATAGAAAGGAAACCCATATGTTCAGTCTAACAAATTACAATTCTAAAAACAACACTTTTTCTTTTGATGGTGGAAATCTAACGAATTACGGAGGATTACTTCTCTTTAAAGTACTTTTTGA
>NZ_SPPZ01000120.1 GCF_004570525.1 Streptococcus sp. WM07
TCAAAAAGTACTTTAAAGAGAAGTAATCCTCCGTAATTCGTTAGATTTCCACCATCAAAAGAAAAAGTGTTGTTTTTAGAATTGTAATTTGTTAGACTGAACATATGGGTTTCCTTTCTATTTTGATATGGTTTGCGCTTATATCATAAAGGGGAAATCTTTTTTTGTCCAGTCAAAAGTCTCACCTAATGGGTGAAAATCAAAAACTTCCAGAAACCATGATCTATCAGCGATTCTGGAAGTTTTTTAGTTATGTATGAATAATTTGGGTTAATGGTTGAAAAGACCGAAAACTAATCCACTACCGAAACGAATTCCAAGATCAATTACTCCACCGCTGATCCTTCCAACCCCCGTCAATACTCCGAAGTTCCTCTTCAGGAAGCTCTACAGAATTACTATTTTTAATAACTTCAAATTCAATCATAGTACTAATCTCTTTTCAAAATAATCAGTTTTACTTAATTTAGTTTTAAAACCAACCTGCAATCGCCTCGCCAGTCAGACGTCCTACATAAAACATCCCCTTCATAAGTCCAGATAGTAACACAAATATAAGCAGAGCTTCAATTATGAATTTCATGTTGATATTATAATCAACTGAAACTAGAATGGGACAAAAGAGCTTCAAGAAAAGTATCGTAACTTGGCAATACTTTTATGAGATGCTTTTTGATGTGAGCCCATATTTTTTCGATAGGATTGTACTCAGGTGAGTATGGAGGGAGAGGTAAAAGTTTATGTCCCTGCTCCTCACATAAGGATTTTATACTACTCATCCTATGGAATCTTGCGTTGTCCATAATAATAACAGAAGGTGTATCTAAAGAGGGTAATAAGAACTGTTGAAACCATGCTTCGAAAAAGTCACTTGTCGTCGTGTCTTCATATGTCATCGGAGCTATAATCTCACCATTTGTGAGACCTGCAACTAAAGATATTCGTTGATATCTTCTTCCAGAAACCTTACCTTCTATCAACTGACCTTTCATGGAACGACCATATTCTCGAT
>NZ_SPPZ01000121.1 GCF_004570525.1 Streptococcus sp. WM07
CCGGAAGGGCGGTAACCTGACCTGTGCTAGCATCCACACTGTAACGGGTGGTACTTGTCTCAAGACCAGCACGTCCCTCTGTTACAACACGCTCCTGACCTTTTTCGAGATTCGGATCGTCCTGACGGATTTCCTTGAACGGAAGCTCCTTCGTTGTGACACTTGGCTGAGTTCCTACACGAACAATCTGTGATACTGCTGGAGTCGTCACACTTTCGCTGACTAGACTATCCTTGGTAACGTTCCAAACAACTTCCTTAGTGCCTGCAACACCCTCTTGGGATACCTGACTTGAACCATAAGCAAGGCTCTCATCTGATTCATAAACCGTTTCAAAAGCAATCGGCTCTTGACGAGTTTCTAAGACATCTTCTGGCTCTGGAGTCACTACTGGTGGCTCAATTTCCTTGGTACCAACCGCAATCACACGATCCTCGGCTGAACGAGTTTCAACCTCAACTGGAAGGGCAGTAACCTGACCTGTGCTAGCATCCACACTGTAACGGGTGGTACTTGTCTCAAGACCAGTACGACCCTCTGTTACAACACCCTCCTGACCTTTTTCGAGATTCGGATCGTCCTGACGGATTTCCTTGAACGGAAGCTCCTTCGTTGTGACACTTGGCTGAGTTCCTACACGAACAATCTGTGATACTGCTGGAGTCGTCACACTTTCGCTGACTAGACTATCCTTGGTAACGTTCCAAACAACTTCCTTAGTGCCTGCAACACCCTCTTGGGATACCTGACTTGAACCATAAGCAAGGCTCTCATCTGATTCATAAACCGTTTCAAAAGCAATCGGCTCTTGACGAGTTTCTAAGACATCTTCTGGCTCTGGAGTCACTACTGGTGGCTCAATTTCCTTGGCACCAACCGCAATCACACGATCCTCGGCTGGACGAGTTTCAACCTCAACCGGAAGGGCGGTAACCTGACCTGTGCTAGCATCCACACTGTAACGGGTGGTACTTGTCTCAAGACCAGCACGTCCCTCT
>NZ_SPPZ01000122.1 GCF_004570525.1 Streptococcus sp. WM07
TATTCTCAAGTTTGGAACAATTCGGAATTGAAGATTTAAGATGTAGGAATCTTTATGCTTTAAAATTTAAAGTGGAGGCAATCTTATTAACATATTCCTTACTACTTCATCAAAGTCAAATGGAGAATGGTTTTAGTCTAAGATACTCACTTGCTTATGGTTAATCAACTAGCACAACGGGTAAACTATTATTGCTTTTAGAAATTTCTAGAATCCTATCAAGGATAGTTTGGTCTCTCAGTTCACGTTGACTGGGCTTGTGCTTTAGCCATTTATAGTAAGCAGCACGACTAATATGAGCCAACCGACACATCCAATTAATAGCCCAGCCTTTTTCTTCATGATAATTTTTAATTAACTGGTATAGCTTGATTTTCAGCTGCCGATTTTGAGCGATTACTCGTTGTTTAGGTTGCCCTGTAACCAACTCCTTTCTAATTCCCTCACTTTTTTTAAGAATTCACTTTCTTTCTCGCTTATTTCAAGCCTTCTTTCAAGTTCTTTAATTCTTCGATTTGCTTTTTCTAACTCAGACAATTCATCTTCACTGCGTTTGCGTCCACGATTGTCAGACAGCCCTTCTAAACCATCAAGTTTATACTTTCTGCACCAGTTATAGACTTGGGCATAGCTACAGCTAAATTTCTGAGCTGTCTCCTTATAATTTGAATCATGATTTAAACAATATTGAACAATTTCTAAACGTTCTTCTTTGGTTGTTTTTCTGCTAGCCATCTCGTAGACCTCCGGAGTAGGATTGTAATCCTTTAGTTCTTGATGACTATTATACTTGATAATCCATTGGCGTAGTTGATAAGTACTTCTTAGCCCAAATTTTAAAGCTATTTCTAAAAGAGAACCTTCTCCTAATTTATAGGCTTCAACACAGCTAAGTTTAAACTCTGTAGTATAGCTCTGGTTACTTTTTCTAGGTAGCAGCCCCTCAGAACCCTGCAATTGATACATTT
>NZ_SPPZ01000123.1 GCF_004570525.1 Streptococcus sp. WM07
TTCCACCATCAAAAGAAAAAGTGTTGTTTTTAGAATTGTAATTTGTTAGACTGAACATATGGGTTTCCTTTCTATTTTGATTTGGTTTGCGCTTATATCATAAAGGGGAAATCCTTTTTTGTCCAGTAAAAAGTCTCACCTAATGGGTGAAAATCAAAAACTTCCAGAAACCATGATGTATCAGCGATTCTGGAAGTTTTTTTAGTTATGTATGAATAATTTGGGTTTTAACCTTTTTAAAGCTCTCTTGTTGGTAGCTGGTGAAGGCTTTATTGGTATGGTTTTCTTTATCCTGTTTGCCTTTGTTATTGCTGTTTCAGCCTTGTCTTTTATTTTGGTAGAATCAGGCGGTTCCTTATTTATAGTAGTGTTGTTGCTTGCGGTTATAAATGGTTTTATTCTTTACTGGATAAATCGATGGCTGTTTCCAAAGTTTTCCATTTCGAATCAGGTTCAGACACTCTGTGAATACATTATCCAGTGGCTCTTGATTTATGTGACAGTCTATCAAGATCTCTTTAATAATTTGGATAGCTTTTTGAAATTAGCAGAACTGTCTGCTAATGATTTTGGAAAATGGGATTTGACCCATCCTAGTGTTTTAACCTTATTGGTTCTTCCTTCCTTAATCTCTGTTTGGGTAGGTATTATTTTGTATAAAACCAAAGAGGATACAATTTGACAGAAGGATTTGCAACACGAATCCTTTTTATCTGAGTAATCCATCTAAAAACAAGAATTTGTTTAGAAATGAATTACTAGACTTCCTGCGAAACGTTTATAATCTTTCAAAATTGATAATACCAGCAATCAAGTTCATTCTTAAACCAAATCGTTTTTTACGATTGCGGTAAGTTGTTGAAAAGATGTTAAACACTTTGAACTTTGCAAAAATATTCTCAACCTTAATTCTCCGTGAAGATAAGTCTCGATTGTAAGATTTATCTCCCTTTGTTAAAGGATGGT
>NZ_SPPZ01000124.1 GCF_004570525.1 Streptococcus sp. WM07
TGTCCTGAACTCAACCCGATTGAAAAAGCTTGGGCTAACCTCAAGAAAAAGGTTATGGAGTTACTGCCAAAATATAACTCGGTGACAGAATGTCTGAATAATGTTTTTTAAAGCGAAATAACTATAATATGGCTAGTTTATTAAGATTGTTGCTGTAAATTGATTTGTTGAGATATAAATGTAGAGTCAAAAGGTGTAAGCGCTTTTGGATAGGTGCCTTTTTTGATATAGTTAGGACTGTGAGTGAAAAGGTTTTATTATTTAATGGTAAGTATTATTGAAGGATAAATATGAAAACAATAGTTAAAGCTAGTCAACAATGGAATCTATTTTTAGAGTTTTTAGTAGGACAAATATTAATTATTCTTACAGATGGTTGTATTTATACCTTACGGCAATTAATTTTGACAATTACCTCATCTAGTTCACTGTTGATTTTGAGTTATTTAAGTAGTCGAATTGGGATACAATTTATTTATTTAATCCCAAATTATTCATACCTCAGAAGAATCTGTGTAAATGCCTAAAAATCATCAGAAACAACCAATAACCAATTGGAATTTCTGATGATTTTTATTATTCACTAAATTGTTCTAGGGATAAAAATGTATTCAGTACCTTATCACCCTAAAAAAGGCAGACTCCGCCCTTGGTGTAACTATATATTTTTAAAAATGCATACTATTTGATATCTTAATTCCCTAACAAAGGTGGACTTCCATCTCTTGCTTCATAAAGAATGGGGAGCGAGAAATTTAAGCTAGAAATTCGTTCAAAAAGAGTTCGAAACTCCTCCTTAAGAGAATAGAGGTTAGACAGTTTTAGAACTTGTCTTCTAGCACTTTTTACAGACTTTCCAACTATATTCACAAACAGTTTCCGAAAACGTTTCATCGTCAGATTCTTCACAACTCCACCAGCTATAT
>NZ_SPPZ01000125.1 GCF_004570525.1 Streptococcus sp. WM07
TATAGTTGTTTCGCTTTAAAATACGTGATAAAATAGACTTATGACCTATAGTATTGATTTTAGAAAACGTGTGCTCTCTTTCGTTCAGGAAGGGCACACTCGAACAGAAGCCTGCGATCTTTTCGGTATCAATCCTTCTACTTTGCATAGATGGGAACGAAAATTAGAAACAGAAGGTCACTTACAGGACAAGCCTAGACAGCGTTCTTCCCGTAAACTTCCTAAAGACCAGTTATTGGCTTACATTGAGCAACATCCAGATGCCTATCTGCGAGAAATTGCAGAGTACTTTTCTTGTGCAATTAATACAGTTTGGAAAGCCTTAAGGAAATACAATATCACTTTAAAAAAAGACAACAAGCTATCGCGAACAAGACCCAGAAAAGATTAGACGCTACCTTGTTGTGCTATCTGTTCTCGTTGGACTTCCCATCGTATATATTGATGAGACAGGAATTGATACCTATCTTTATCGGAGGAAGGGAAGAGCCAAACGAGGAGAAAAAGTCTATGGGAAGGTCAGCGGTAGACGTTTCGAGCGTATCTCGATTGTAGCAGGACAAGTCAATGGTCAGTTTGTAGCACCCATGATTTACAAACAAAGTATGACCAGTCACTTCTTTGTTAAATGGTTTAAAACTCAGCTATTGCCAGCTTTAGATAGACCTCACATAGTGATTATGGATAACGCTACCTTTCATCCAAAGCTACGATTAGATGAGCTTTGCATCACAAACCATCACTTCTTTCTACCTTTACCACCCTATTGTCCTGAACTCAACCCGATTGAAAAAGCTTGGGCTAACCTCAAGAAAAAGGTTATGGAGTTACTGCCAAAATATAACTCGGTGACAGAATGTCTGAATAATGTTTTTTAAAGCGAAATAACTATAA
>NZ_SPPZ01000126.1 GCF_004570525.1 Streptococcus sp. WM07
TAGACTTCCTGCGAAACGTTTATAGCCTTTCAAAATTGATAATACCAGCAATCAAGTTCATTCTTAAACCAAATCGTTTCTTACGATTGCGGTAAGTTGTTGAAAAGATGTTAAACACTTTGAACTTTGCAAAAATATTCTCAACCTTAATTCTCCGTGAAGATAAGTCTCGATTGTAAGATTTATCTCCCTTTGTTAAAGGATGGTACCTACTGGATTTTATAGGAGTTTTAGCTTGAGGATAGAGCTTCATAAGTCCTTGATAGCCACTATCTGCCAATATTTCCCTAGCTTTAGATAAATCCCGTCTACTCTTTCTAAAAAGCTTCATATCGTGGCAGTAATCTAGCTGAACATCTATAAAAAGAATTTTCCCTTGTCCAGTTATGATTACTTGGACTTTACCTACATGTAATTTCTTTTTTCCAGAGTAGTTTAACTTTTGTTTTTTTTGGGACGTTGAATTTTCACTTCTGATGCATCAACTATGATAGTATCGGTATCCTTTACTTTTCCTTTTTCAATAGTGAAACCACTTTGAACTAAGACTTCTTCAACCCAATGACTACGACGAATAAGGTTGCTTTCATGTACACCAAAATCAGCTGCAATTTGTTCATAAGTGCGATATTCACGTAGGTATTGAAGAGTAGCTATTAGGATATCTTCTAAACTCATTTTGGGAGTCCGACCACCTTTAGAGTGTTTGGCTTGATAAGCAACTGTCAAGATTTCTAGCATTTTGTCAAAAGTTCTTCTCTCAACACCAACTAGGCGTTTAAAGCGTAAATCGGAAAGTTTTTTACTGGATTCATAATTCATGCTTCTATTTTATCATATCCTTGTTTCGCAGGAAGTCTA
>NZ_SPPZ01000127.1 GCF_004570525.1 Streptococcus sp. WM07
TAAACACCTTATTCTTAAATCCTAATTTGCGAATTTCTGCCCAAACTTGTTCAATGGGATTCATTTCAGGAGTATAAGGTGGGATAAACGAAAATTCTATATTTGCAGGAATCCTCAATGTCTGTGATTTATGCCAAACTGCATTATCCATGACCAAGATGATGTAGTCATCTGGATAAGCCGCTGATAATTGCTTTAAAAACTCATTCATCCAGTCACTATTACAGCCTCCTGCTATGATAAAAAATGAATCCCCTGTACGGGCATCTACCGCTCCATAACAATAGCGATATTCACGAATATGATGACTAGCAACTTGCGGACGACAGCTTTTTTTAGACCAACAAGCTCCTAGTTTACTGATACGTCCAAAACCAGCCTCATCTTGATACATAAGCCGAACTTTTTGGTAAGATTTACCACAGATAAAGCGCTTACTTGATTTTTCCTCAAATTGAGATTTTATTTTTTGACGCTAAAATCGTCTTAGCATCTGCTTTCTTTGGATGTTGAGGGCGTGGACTGACCTTGCGCCAGCCATGACGTTTCAGAAGTGCATAAAAACCTTCGCGACTTGTCTTACGTCCTACTCTTTTTTGATAGGCTTCAAAGAGTTTGTCAACAGTGACAAATTCTCCATTCATAGCGGAAGAAGCCTGTTCTTCAAGAAATTCCTCTTCCTCTTCATGTGTTAAATAAAAGTGGCGGCGTCCTCCACGGTTTTCAGTAAGGAGTGCCTCTAAACCTCCTTCTAGATAACGGTTCAATAAGTTTCGTACAGTTTGATGAACAAAACCTACTGATTTAGCTACTGCTGTTAAATTCTGACATTCAGAGTAGAGAATGAGAGCTTG
>NZ_SPPZ01000128.1 GCF_004570525.1 Streptococcus sp. WM07
AGATTGCACTGATTGATTTCCAAAAGTTAAAATAAACTTTTATTCCTGGAATAAACCCAATTTGATGATCTTTAAGTTTTTACTCATTTCAATTTGATATTTTGTTTAAGATTTTTGCACCTATGTCATAAAAGAAAGTGGCCTACAACATTCTTTCTCCTAAAGTTCTTAGGTTACATTGACATGATAAAACAAAATTCAATATGTTAGTGTTATCTCTTCCTTAAATATCTGGAAGAATTCATGGGTGGAGCCACCTAGGCTTGAAGTTTTGCTTTATTTTGTTTTGTAGGAAGGTTTTGCTGTTGTTAACTTCTTTATTTTATTTTATTTTACTTTTTTTTTAAAGATTTTATTTTTTTCCTTTTTCTCCCCAAAGCCCCCCAGTACATAGTTGTATATTTTTCGTTGTGGGTCCTTCTAGTTGTGGCATGTGGGATGCTGCCTCAGCGTGGTTTGATGAGCGGTGCCATGTCCACACCCAGGATTCGAACCAGCGAAACTCTGGGCCACCGAAGCGGAGCACGCAAACTTAACCACTTGGCCATGGGACTGGCCCCATCATGTCTGCAGTTTTTAAAAGTAACCAGCCCAAAGTAATCCTCATGCCAAAGAGACACATCTTGGGGTGGCAAATTCCAGTCCCCCAGAATAGTTGGGATGTAATAACTACAACCAAGAATATCTTCAAAGAAATTGAGAAAACACTAATGCAGTGGAATCTGTTAAAATGTATTACAATTGATGGTGGTTAAAATATGTGTTGAGCAGAAAAAGCCTTAGCTGGGCAAATTTACAAAGTTTGTAAAACTGGCAGGTGTTTAAAGTCTGTGGCTATTCT
>NZ_SPPZ01000129.1 GCF_004570525.1 Streptococcus sp. WM07
ATATATATATATACCATGTGTCTTTATTTATTAAATTCTGCATATCTTGTAGAATTTTAATGTGGTAGGACTGCTATAATGTTGGTGCCCAGATACCATTGTTTGCCTGGTTAACTCAGAAAAACATTCTTGTGATTGTGATTATATATGTAATATGTAATTTTTAATTTACACAAAAATAGGAATTAATATTAAATTATTAGGTGCTATAAGGATAGGCTGGGGACTATATTCTGAGGAAGAAAGAAAAATATAAAAAGCTTCAATAAAAAATAACAACTAGGGGCCAGCCCGGTGGTGTGGTGGTTAGGTTTGCGTGCTTCGCTTCGGTGGCCTGGGGTTTGCAGGTTCAGATCCTGGGTGCAGACATGGCACTGCTTGTCAAAGCCATCTGTGGCAGGTGTCCCACATATAAAGTAGAGGAAGATGGGCACAGATGTTAGCTCAGGGCCAGTCTTCCTCAGCAAAAAGAGGAGGATTGGCAGCAGATGTTAGCTCAGGGCTAATCTTCCTCAAAAAAAAAGAGAGCCTTTTATCCTCCCTGAAGTACGTCCACATGCTGTTCAAAAGCTAACATCTGTAAGTTCTGCCATACAGCTCTAGCACTTGGTTTCTTCGGAGGCCATTTTCCATACAAAGCCAAGAGGGAATACAGATGAGCAGCACACTGCGAGGGAGGTAAACGAGGGTGCAGTCAGGAAAACCTACAGATATGGAAGCATCAGAGTAGTACAGGAACCTGAAGGTGCCATTTCACCGCAGAGAGGTCTGCTTGGCAAGG
>NZ_SPPZ01000012.1 GCF_004570525.1 Streptococcus sp. WM07
TTCCATAGGATGAGTAGTATAAAATCCTTATGTGAGGAGCAGGGACATAAACTTTTACCTCTCCCTCCATACTCACCTGAGTACAATCCTATCGAAAAAATATGGGCTCACATCAAAAAGCATCTCAGAAAAGTATTGCCAAATTACGATACTTTTCTTGAGGCTCTTTTGTCCCATTCTAGTTTCAGTTGATTATACTTTGTGTTTTACCTAAGTGAATAAAGCTGCTATTTTACATGCAATTATAGGCTGGAAGGTGGTGATTTTAAATGAAGAAGAAGTGGGCTAATCTCACCCCTAATTTTTATCGACTCATTCTAAGTTCAGCGAGCAGGAATATTGCGGATTCTTTTTACCTGATTGCGTTATCACTTAGTTTAGTTCAGGTTTATCAGGTGGATGCTGCGAGTCTATCCCTCTTTACTTTAGTTGGGATGTTACCGCGTTTATTTGCGGCTGCTTATGGCCCCTATTTACAAGCTATTCGTAAGAATCGATTGGCGATATTGAGTTTGCAGTTGGTTCAGTTGCTCATCATGGTTGGCATTTTACTTTGTTTGCTACAGTCTTGGTCACTTCCATGGATGGTTAGTCTGAATTTACTTTTTAGCTTTGTGACTGTCTGTTTGAATAACTTGCAAATGAAGGTCATTCCCTCCGTCTTGGATAATAACGATGATTTGCTTGACAAGTCAGTAGATGTCCAATATTTGGCAGGAAATGTCTTGGATATTACCAGTAATTTTGTTGCATCTGTACTTTTAGGATTTATTTCTTACTTGATCTTAATGTAATTAAGTTTGCCCTTCTTTATCGCGGCCCTTTATTTCCTATTCCGCCTTCGCATTCCAGATTCTAAGGGGAATGAAATTGAGGAGGAAGTTCAGGGAGTGATAATCGAACGAGCTGCATCATTTAAGGCTTTATTAGAATCCAAAGATTCTTTCTATATTGTTGTGACAGAAGCTGCCTTGAGTGGTGGGACAGATTTACTGCTGACCCTTACACCGATTTACCTGATTTCTCAAGGTTATTCGGTAGCCTATCTGGGTTTAGTTCTAGGCCTACAACGTGGGGCTGATCTTTTAGGAGCAATCCTTGCACCTTATATCAAGATGGATCCTCGAGTCTTTTTTCCTTTAGATTATATTTTGTCAGGCCTGTCCTTTGTTTTGGTATTTTTGATACCAATTCCTCAATTTAAACTGTTCTTTCTCTTTCTGGGATTTGTGATTATTGGTATCTCAGGGAATATGTTTAATAAATTGATTTATGCAAGTTACAATCATGATGAGTTATCCTTAGTGAATTCTGCTATTGTTACTCTTTATACCTTTTTTGCCATTCTCAGTTTATTAATCCCTAGCATATATGACAATATCCAAATGCTTGGATTGGCTATCAATGGAGTGACCCTCCTTATGGGAATTTGGCTTTTTTTAAAAATAGTAAGAAATCGGTGAGCTCGCCGATTTTTTTGGTTGTGTCACAAAAACTGTGACAAGATTTGAGTTCCCTGTCTGAATTTTTGTCGGTATACTAAGGATAGAAATCAAAGATGGGAGGTCGTATCATGGAATCGCAATCATTTCGTGTACGTCTACAGAAGTTAGGGACAACCTTGTCCAATATGGTTATGCCGAATATTGGTGCATTTATCGCTTGGGGTGTACTGACTTCTTTATTTATTGAGACAGGTTGGCTACCAAATGAGTCCTTTGCGACTATTGTTGGTCCAATGATTACTTACCTCTTGCCCCTGTTAATTGGATATACAGGTGGATTTAATGTCTACGGTCAACGGGGAGGAGTAGTGGGAGCTATTCTTACAATGGGGGTTATTGCTGGAACAACCGTTCCGATGTTCATTGGTGCCATGGTAGTAGGACCTTTTGGTGCTTGGGCTATCAAGAGATTTGACCAAGCTGTGCAGCCTAAGATTCGTCCAGGTTTTGAAATGTTGGTTAATAACTTCTCAGCTGGATTACTTGGATTTGCCTTAATGCTCTTATCTTTCAAGATTGTAGGGCCTTTTGTAGAGAGCATGACAGCGATGATTGGAAATGGTGTTGAGGCGATTGTAGCTATGAAGCTATTACCGATAGCCAATATTATCATTGAGCCAGCTAAGATTCTCTTCCTGAATAACGCTCTTAATCACGGTATCTTTACACCTCTAGGTGCTGAGCAGGTACTAGAGACTGGTAAATCGATTCTATTCCTCTTGGAAGCTAACCCTGGTCCTGGTTTAGGTATCCTCTTAGCCTATGCCATGTTTGGAAAAGGCTCTGCTAAATCATCATCTTGGGGTGCGATGATTATTCACTTCTTTGGTGGAATCCATGAAATTTATTTCCCTTACGTCATGATGAAACCAGCTCTATTCTTAGCCGCTATTGCTGGGGGTGTCTCAGGTACTTTTGCTTTTCAATTCTTAAATGCAGGTCTTGGAGCAGCAGCTTCTCCAGGTTCTATTATTGCCATTATGGGTATGGTTCCTAAAGGGTATGGGTACCTTGCTAACCTTCTTGCAGTTCTTGCAGGTGTTTTTGCTGGAGCAGTTGCTTCTTTCTTAGTTGCCTCTATTATTTTAAAGGCTGATAAATCTGCTGGGGAAAGTTTGGAAGAGGCACAAGCAGCAAGCAAGGCTGCTAAAGCTGCATCAAAAGGACAACCTCTGGCTCCAATTGCTGAGGAAATTTCTTCTGCAACTGTAAAACAAATCATTTTCGCCTGTGATGCAGGGATGGGTAGTTCCGCTATGGGTGCTTCTCTCCTCCGTGATAAGGTTAAAAAAGCTGGATTGGATATTCCAGTTTCTAACAAGGCTATCTCAGCCTTGGAAGACACAGAGAACACCTTGATTGTTACTCAAGAGGAATTGGCAGATCGTGCTGCTCAACGAACTCCACGGGCAATTCATGTTGCTGTAGATAACTTTTTAACATCTCCTAAATACGATGACATTGTTAGTAGATTGTCAGGACAGCCAGCAGTTGTTTTTGAAGTCGATCCACAACCTCAGGCACGAGGGCAAGTAGATTTAAACTATGTAGATGAGGTTGTCTTTCCCTATGGTCAAGCTCAAGGTTCTGCAACAATGGGGCAAGCTACTCTGAGTGCCATCTTCAAAAATCGTGGTATCGGTATTCCAGTTGCGACTGTTCCTCTAACTCAATTAGCAGAACATAATGCTAAAAATATTTTATTAGTAACCACGATTTCACAACAGTCAGCGGTTCAACAAGCCGCACCAGAAGCTCAATTGTTGGTAGTGGATAGTTTGGTGACTACTCCAGAATATGACAAGATGGTTGATCGCATCCATCAATAAGTAAAAAGTTTAGTATAATAAAGCTATGATACTAAGCAAACGTGAAGAAGACCTTCTAAAAGCTTTCCTTCAAATAGGAAAGCTTTCATTGAAGGAAATGACCGAAATTTTACAAGTTTCCTCACGGACAGTCTACCGAACCTTATCGGATTTAAGTCCTTATTTAGATTCCAAGGGAATAGAGTTCTTGAAGGAGGGACGAAAATATTATTTGGAAGGAGATTTAGCTCAGCTCACGGAGTCTCATGCTCAAGAAGTCCATAGTCCGAGTCGTCGTCAACTTTTAATGACTTATGATTTGTTGCTAGCCAGTCAAGTTGTGACAAACGAGCAGCTCCAAGAAACATATTCAGTATCTAATGTGACGGTGATTCAGGATATAGCAGCTATTGAAGTTAGACTAAGGGATTTTCAAATCCAATTATCCCGTACACAAGGCTATACTTTGTTAGGAACAGCTTCGCAGAAACGTCGCCTTCTTGCAATTCTTCTAGCAAATGCAATTAGTGTACAAGATTTTTGGATGGATCATTATGCAGAGTATGCTATTTTAGCTCCCTCACGAGTAGCGGTTTGTAGGCAATTATTTGAAGAATTTGTTCCTCTATTAGGAGAAGTGGATGCAAAACTTAAGCAGTTTTTCATTCTACTCTTGTCTCTAGCTAATGGTCAAGAACAACTAGAGCAGTCTCTTGAATTATCTAAAGAAGCTCTTGAATTTTCCCAAAAATTGTTTCGAAAACTCTCTTTAGCAACCAAGCAATTTTATAATGTCCAGGAAATTGTCTATTTTGCTACGATGATTGATGAAGTGATCATTCGTCGTCAAGAGACTCCTCTCTTTCGAGAGAGTTTTGATAGTCGTTTTTATTACAGTGTCTCGCAACTCATTGATTCCGTTTCACGATTTAGTAAGAGTGATTTCATGAAGGACCAGTTGCTTTTTTCTTTCTTGTTTAACCACATACGGCTGAGTTTAGCAGTTCCAGTTCTGTTTCCAGATGCCAAAACGGCCAATATGGCTTTTTTAACCAGTCAGGGAAATCCTTTTTTGCACCGTTTGGTTAGCTTACTGGTGCAGGAGTTCTTTCCAGCTTACATGCACAATGAGTATGAATATGAATTAGTGACTTTGCATTTTGCAGCGAGTTTACGGAGAAGTCCAGAGATTTTCCCAATTCGTTTGTTGCTTGTGACAGATGAGCGTCCTTTGTCAGCAAGTGTTTTAGTTTCGAAAATCAAAACGATTGCTCCTTTTGTGGAGGGGATTGATGTAAAAAGCTCGAGTAAGTTAGAGCAGTTGCATCTAGAATCTTATGATTATTGTTTAACAACAAAACCTCTATCGAAACAAGAATTTCAGCTTATCTCCACTTTTCCAAGTACACAGGAAATGCTAGAATTACAAGAAACCTTGCAGCGGGTTCAAGAAAATCGGACTATAAGAGAACGAGGGACATTGGAGGAGAAGATTTATGATTTGCCAGCTTATCTAGAGGCGAGTCGTCATTTATTGGAGTCTTTTCGTTTAGTGGAATTGCCTTCTCAACCTTCCTTTGAGGCAGCAGTTGCTACCGTGGTTGGACAATTGGAATCTGTTTTTGATTCTAATTATGTGACGGAGAAATTGTTGAATCGCTTTTATCAAAGTCCCTTGGCGATACCGCACACCAATTTGGCACTTCTTCATACCCAGACGAGTCAAGTGGGGACCAGTCAGTTTTTGATTGCGCAATTGCCAAATTCTGTTTCTACCCTTTCGATGAATCAGGAGAGGGAGCCTGTTTCACGCTTGTTGATGATGGTGACACCAGTGGGAGAATTGGAAGAGGTTCGTGATTTGATGACAGCTATTAGCCAATCAATTATTGAAAATAAACTTTACACAGAGATTTACCGCACAGGAAATCAAGAAATTCTTTATCAACTTTTGAATACGATCTTTGCAGAAAAAATGAAAAAAATTGGAGAATAATTATGGAACTTCAAAACCAACTCATTCATCTAAACCAATCGTTTGCCAATAAGGATGACGCTATTCGCTATTGTGGACGTCAATTGGTGAATGCTGGACACGTCCAAGAAGCTTATATTGAAGCTATGATTCAACGCAATGAGGATCTTTCTGTTTATATGGGAAATTTTATTGCCATTCCGCATGGAACGGACACGGCTAAGAAGGAAGTTCTATCTTCGGGTATTACGATTGTTCAAGTACCTGGGGGGGTTAATTTTGGAACAGAGGAAGATCCTCAGATCGCAACGATTTTATTTGGAATTGCGGGTCTAGGGGATGATCATTTGGAAATGATTCAGAAAATCTCAATCTTTTGTGCCGATGTTGATAACGTTGTAAAATTAGCAGATGCTCAGAGTGCAGAAGAGATTAGAAAATTATTAGAAAGTGTAGCCTAGGAGGAGACGAGCTATGAAAAAAGCAGTTCATTTTGGTGCCGGAAATATTGGTCGTGGTTTTATTGGACAAGTTCTGCATGATAACGACTTTGAAATTGCCTTTGTGGATGTCAATGAAGAGATTATCGGTGCACTGAATAAGAAACAAAGCTATACAATCGAGATTGCTCAAGAAGGTCAACCCAAGATTCATCTTTCACATGTTCGTGGTATCAATAATGCTCAGAATCCGGACCAAGTTATCCAAGCTATTGCCGAGGCAGATTTAATTACGACTGCTATTGGTCCTAATATCCTTCCCTTTATTGCAGAGCTTCTTGCTCGTGGCTTAGAAAAGCGATTAGCTCAACATAACCATCAAAATATAGATGTTTTAGCTTGTGAGAATATGATTGGTGGATCAAGTTTTCTTGCTAAGGAGGTAGATACCTATCTATCTGAAGAAGGACGAGCTTATGTTAGGAAACATGTTGGTTTCCCAAATGCAGCTGTGGATCGGATTGTTCCAGCTCAAAGCCATGAAGACCCTCTGTATGTGGTGGTAGAACCCTTTAAAGAGTGGGTTGTGGAAACGAAAGGCATGAAAAATCCTCAACTTCGGTTAGAGCAGGTTCATTATGAGGAAGAGTTGGAACCTTTCATTGAACGGAAACTCTTCTCTGTAAACTCAGGACATGCTACCTCTGCTTATACTGGAGCTAAGTTTGGTGCGGATACGATTCTTGAAGCTTTGCAAAATCCAGAAGTCAAACATCAAGTTGAGGCCGTTTTGGCAGAAATCCGCAGCTTGTTGGTCGCTAAATGGGGCTTTGATCAAGCTAGTTTAGAAGATTACCACAAGGTTATTATCAATCGTTTTGAAAATCCATATATTGTTGATGACGTTGCGCGTGTAGCTAGGACGCCAATCCGAAAATTAGGATATGATGAACGTTTTATTCGTCCTATTCGTGAATTAGCAGAGCGTGATTTGTCTTACCAGCATTTGTTAGAAACGGTTGCGTCTGTGTTTGCTTATCGTGATGCAAACGATCCACAAGCCCTTGACTTACAAGAACTTATGGCTACAAAACCTTTGAGAGAAGTTGTGACACAGGTTACTAGTTTGAAAGAGGGAACATTGTTGGATGCAATTGTAGCAGAATTGGAAAAATAGTTTGTAGTACCCTGTTGTTGCTTGTCTTGAGACCAACTTTTTTGTATAGATATGGCAAAAATACTTTCTACCTCAGCTGTTCATTTTATAAAAATACGAGGCTGGGCAAAACTAACAATTTCCGGCTTCGCTTGAAATTTGAATAGAAAAAAACAGCTTAGAATCAACGTTTTAATGACGTAATTCTAAGCTGTTTTCTAATTCTAAGACTTTTTGGCTAGCCTCGTTGATCAATTTATACCGATTTTTTGTAGGTTTCTGGTAAGGTTAGAATCATGAGTAAGTAAATAAGCGGTACGGCTAGGTAAAAGAGAGTTGATGGCCAATAGCCGATGTGTCCGTAAATCCAACTCCAGAAGTAGTTTAAGACGGTGTAAAGTCCGTAAGTGAGTCCCCAAATGATTCCAAACATTAGTGTGGCTTTTTGTGGATTCATATTTGGTAATTCATGAGGAATGTTGAGGTAAACAGCATATTGGTAGAAAATGAGGAAACCTGTGATGAAAAAGAATAGGTAACCGAGCCATGGGAGGCTAAGTAGGGCAATGCTCCCAATTCCTAAAGCCATAGCAAGAACAGCAAGGATTCCTAGTTGAATAAGGTAAGGTTTCCGAGGACGGTTTACAGGGCTCTTGAGGCGTACCAAGGTTCCAGCAATTCCACCACCTGAAATGGCACAGATCATATAACCAGAGACAAAGATTTCAGGAAATTCTTTTGCAAGTTGTCCTGGAATAGAGTTCAAGGACATAACATAGAGAATGAGGAAGGCTGCAAAACCAGTGGCAAAGCGCCAAACAAACGGATCTTTTACAGCTTGCGCATAAGAATATGGAGTTTCTTGAGTTTGTGCTTGATTGGTACTTGTTTCAAAGTCTTGAGCTTTGAAGAACCAAAGTACAAATAGAACAACTGCTACGAGGGCAACTGCGGACAAGGTGATGCGCCAATCGAAACGAAGAGCATCAGCCCATAGAACGAAGGCGATCGCAATGATGAAAGCACCAATGTTGTAGCTTGCTGTAATGAGCGAAGAGTAGAAAATTTTGTTTTCTTGACTTACAAAGCGAACAACAATCGGATTCATATAGACCATAATCATGGATCCTCCTAGAGCCATGATCATGCGTGCGATGATGTAGAGCCAGTAATTAGGCATCCATACTGCAACAAGAGCAAAGCAGAGCAGTCCGATAGCAATTAAAGCGGAGCGCTTGATTCCGAATTTAACGAGCACAGCTGCAGCTAAGAAATTGGCAATAACACGTGCTACGGTGATAGTGTAGTTAACCATTTCAGAGATGGTTGGGTCAACTCCTTTATCTCCGAAGAAAGTAGCAACGATTTGCGGACCGAGGGTAGAGCCACCAACCCAGCTAGCCGCGAAAGTAATATAAGCAAGTAAGAGGGTATAGAACATTAAGATCCCCGTCTTATTAGAAATTGTTTTGGTTTCCATAAAAACCTCCTTATTTGATAGCGCTTACAAGTAATAGTATAACACCTCCCAGTCGGTCTGTAAAAGAACTTGACTTGGAATTTGCTAGGAGAGCACAACTTTTGCGAGACTGCAATCGGTTGTTGCCTTTTTATTGAATTAAGGGTATAATAGACTTGTTGAAAGAGATTGTAACCATACAAGTTACTCTTTTCACAATAAATTTTTTGATTTTCATAAGGAGGAAATCACGAATGGTAGTTAAAGTTGGTATCAACGGTTTCGGACGTATCGGACGCCTTGCTTTCCGTCGTATTCAAGAAGTAGAAGGTGTTGAAGTAGTACGTATCAACGACCTTACAGATCCAGTTATGCTTGCACACTTGTTGAAATACGATACAACTCAAGGTCGTTTCAACGGTACTGTTGAAGTTAAAGATGGTGGATTTGATGTAAACGGTAAGTTCGTTAAAGTATCTGCTGAGCGTGACCCAGAGCAAATTGACTGGGCTAACGATGGCGTTGAGATCGTTCTTGAAGCAACTGGCTTCTTTGCAAGCAAAGAAGCTGCTGAAAAACACCTTAAAGGTGGAGCGAAGAAAGTTGTTATCACTGCCCCAGGTGGAAATGACGTGAAAACTGTTGTATTCAACACAAACCACGACATTCTTGATGGAAGTGAAACAGTTATCTCTGGTGCTTCATGTACTACAAACTGCTTGGCTCCAATGGCTAAAGCTCTTCACGATAACTTTGGCGTGAAACAAGGTTTGATGACTACAATCCACGGTTACACAGGAGACCAAATGGTTCTTGACGGTCCACACCGTGGTGGTGACCTTCGTCGTGCTCGCGCAGCAGCAGCAAACATCGTACCAAACTCAACTGGTGCGGCTAAAGCGATCGGTCTTGTTATTCCAGAATTGAATGGTAAACTTGATGGTGCTGCACAACGTGTACCAGTTCCAACAGGATCTGTTACTGAGTTGGTAGCTGTTCTTGATAAGAACGTAACTGCTGATGAAGTGAATGCAGCAATGAAAGCAGCTGCAAATGAGTCATACGGATATACTGAAGATCAAATCGTTTCTTCAGACATCGTAGGTATGTCATACGGTTCATTGTTCGACGCAACTCAAACAAAAGTTCTTGACGTTGATGGTGAGCAATTGGTGAAAGTTGTTTCATGGTATGACAACGAAATGTCTTACACTGCTCAATTGGTTCGTACACTTGAGTACTTTGCAAAACTTGCAAAATAATCAATGAGTGAGAAGTCCGCCCTTGGCGGGCTTTTTTGAATGTGCGATTAAGTAAAGGGATGGTGTTCAAAGGTGAGGGGAGAGCATGTAAGGATGAGAGAGCTTATCTTTTGCGATTGGGATTTGAGTAGAGTTTTTTTGAAGGTAAATCTTAGATAAGTTTTTTGTTTTCTTTCTCACAATGAGAGCAAGTGTGGTATAATGGAGAGGTATAAAAAATTTAAAGGGGTTTTTGTATCATGGCAAAAATGACTGTAAAAGACGTTGAATTGAAGGGCAAGAAGGTTCTTGTTCGTGTGGACTTTAACGTGCCTTTGAAAGATGGCGTTATTACAAATGATAACCGTATCACAGCTGCTCTTCCAACAATCAAGTATATTCTTGAACAAGGTGGACGTGCAATCTTGTTCTCTCACCTTGGTCGTGTAAAAGAAGAAGCAGATAAAGAAGGAAAATCATTGGCACCGGTTGCTGCAGCACTTGCTGAAAAATTGGGTCAAGAAGTTGTCTTTATTCCTGGTGCAACTCGTGGAATTGAATTAGAAGCAGCTATCAATGCTTTGGAAGATGGTCAAGTTCTTCTAGTTGAAAATACTCGTTTTGAAGATGTAGACGGTAAAAAAGAATCTAAAAATGATGCTGAATTGGGTCAATACTGGGCTTCTCTTGGAGATGGCATCTTCGTAAATGATGCTTTTGGTACAGCACACCGTGCACATGCTTCAAACGTTGGTATCTCTGCGAACGTTGAGCAAGCAGTAGCAGGTTTCCTTTTGGAAAATGAGATTGCTTATATTCAAGAGGCAGTGGATAATCCAGTCCGTCCATTCGTAGCGATTCTTGGTGGATCAAAAGTTTCAGATAAGATTGGTGTTATCGAAAACTTGCTTGAAAAAGCTGACAAAGTCTTAATCGGTGGTGGAATGACTTACACATTCTTCAAAGCACAAGGGATTGAAATTGGAAATTCACTTGTTGAAGAAGATAAGTTGGATGTAGCAAAATCTCTTCTTGAAAAAGCAAACGGTAAATTGCTCTTGCCAGTAGACTCTAAAGAAGCAAATGCTTTTGCAGATTATACAGAAGTTCGTGATACAGAAGCTGAAGCTGTTTCTGAAGGCTTCCTTGGTTTGGATATTGGTCCTAAGTCTATTGCTAAATTTGACGAGGCTTTGACAGGTGCTAAGACAGTTGTCTGGAATGGACCAATGGGTGTTTTTGAAAATCCTGATTTCCAAGCAGGTACTATCGGTGTTATGGATGCCATTGTGAAACAGCCAGAAGTGAAATCAATTATCGGTGGTGGTGATTCTGCTGCAGCAGCAATCAATCTTGGCCGTGCAGATAAATTCTCATGGATTTCAACTGGTGGTGGTGCTTCAATGGAATTGCTTGAAGGAAAAGTACTGCCAGGTTTGGCAGCCTTGACTGAAAAATAAGAATGATCGCTAAGGTTGGGAGGACGGTAGTCCCCCAACTTTTTACTTTGGGTAAATCATTTATGAATATACTTCGTTATTTTAAACGTTACCGTTTTGATCCTAAGAAATTTCGTCTAGGTATGCGGACTTTTAAAACCGGTTTATCGGTTTTTCTAGTCTTGGTCTGTTTTCATTGGTTTGGATGGGACGGTATGCAGATTGCAGCTTTAACAGCAATTTTTAGTTTGCGGGAGGATTTTAATCAGAGTGTTCATTTTGGGATGTCCCGTGTGATTGCGAATAGTATTGGTGGATTCTATGCCCTCTTTTATTTTGTTTTAGAGCGGGCTTTTCCAGGAAATTCTTGGGTCCTTCTTTTAGGTGTTCCGATAGGGGTCATGTTGACAATCATGACTTGTGTGGCGACAAATACAGGTGGTGCGATTATTGGAGGTTCCGCCGCTTTCTTGATTATTAGTTTATCGATTCCATCTGGTGAATCGGTGCTCTATGTTTTTACTAGAGTTTTGGAAACTTTTTTTGGTGTATTTGTGGCGATTTTGGTGAATTATGATATCAATCGAATACGGAGCATGCTACTAAAAAGAATAAGTTAGAAAAACTGACATGATATCTTGACAGATGTCTTGCCCGGTTTTATAATGGATAACAGAAAGGTTCGAATGATGAAAGAAAAAGAATTACGTCGCCATCTGGCTGTTTTTCCTATGTCGAGTGTAAGAAAATTGACGGATCTCACGGATCGTCAAATCCGTTACTACGAAGAGCATGGTTTGGTTAAACCAGAGCGAAACGAAGGGAATCGTCGTCTTTTTTCATTAAATGATATGGATCGCTTATTGGAAATCAAAGATTTACTAGCGGAGGGCTATTCCATTGCGGAGATTAAAAATCGCTTTCATCAACGTGAACAAAAGTCACGTCAGAAGATGAGTGATAAGGCTGTTCGCAAAGCACTACATCGAGATATTGTGCGTGAAGGGCCATTTGCTTCCGGAGATGGCACTTTTCACTCTTTAGGACCTAACCATTTATAAGAAGGAGTTTCCTATGTCTGTTACCGCAGAGCAAATTCGTCGAGAAGTAAAAGAAAAGAATGTTACCTTTATCCGTCTGATGTTTACGGATATCCTGGGAACAATGAAGAATGTTGAGATTCCAGCCACAGATGAACAATTAGATAAGGTTCTTAGCAATAAAGCCATGTTCGATGGTTCTTCAATCGAAGGTTTTGTAAGGATCAATGAGTCAGATATGTACCTCTATCCAGATTTGGATACGTGGATTGTTTTCCCGTGGGGAGATGAGAATGGTAGTGTTGGTGGTTTGATTTGTGATGTTTATACCACTGAAGGGGAACCATTTGCAGGAGATCCTCGTTCTAATTTGAAAAAATCTTTGAAACAGATGCAAGAAGCTGGTTTCTCTTCTTTCAATTTGGGACCAGAGCCAGAGTTCTTCCTCTTTAAAATGGATGAACAAGGAAAACCCACTTTGGAAGTCAATGATAAGGGAGGCTACTTTGATTTAGCTCCAACGGACTTGGCAGATAATACCCGTCGGGAGATCGTCAATGTTTTAACCAAGATGGGCTTTGAAGTAGAAGCAAGTCACCATGAGGTAGCAGTTGGTCAGCATGAGATTGACTTTAAATATGACGATGTTCTACGAGCTTGTGATAAAATTCAGCTTTTTAAGCTAGTTGTTAAGACGATTGCTCGGAAGCACGGTATGTATGCAACCTTTATGGCAAAACCTAAGCATGGGATTGCGGGTTCTGGAATGCACTGCAATATGTCTCTATTCGGACCGGATGGTCAAAATGCCTTCTTTGATCCAGAAGATCCAAATGGCATGCAGCTATCGCAAACAGCCTACTACTTCTTAGGCGGCTTGTTGAAACATGCTTATCATTATACTGCTGTGATGAATCCGACCGTTAATTCCTACAAACGTCTAGTTCCAGGTTATGAAGCTCCTGTTTATATTGCTTGGGCAGGTCGTAATCGTTCGCCATTAGTACGGGTACCGGCAAGTCGTGGGATGGGAACTCGTTTGGAACTTCGTTCAGTAGATCCAATGGCAAATCCATATATTGCTATGGCAGTATTATTGGAAGTAGGCTTGGACGGGATTGCCAACCGTATTGAGGCTCCAGAACCAATTGAGTCCAATATTTATACCATGTCACCAGAAGAGCGTAAGGAAGCGGGAATTACGGATTTACCATCGACTCTTCATAATGCTCTTAAGGCTTTGACGGAAGATGAAGTGGTGAAGGCAGCTATGGGAGAGCATATCTATACCAATTTCTTAGAAGCTAAGCGGATTGAATGGGCGAGCTATGCAACTTATGTTTCGCAATGGGAGATTGAGAATTACTTAGAGATGTATTAAGAATCTGAGGGTCTAGTGTCATTGCTAGGCCTTTCTTTGAAAGCTAAGAGGTTAGAGGATGGAGCATAGTAAAATAGAGAGGGACTACCTAGAGAGGCTAAAGTCGGATTTAGTGTTTGAAAAGCAACACTGGGTTCTATTAGTAGCTGCAGTATTGGTGGGCTGTATCGGGTTGAATTTAAATGCTATGCCGATGATTTTGGGTGCTAAGCTCCTATCCCCCTTAATGCCATCAATTATTGGCATAGGTGTTGGCTTATCGTATGTAGATTTCTCTCTTATCAGACGCTCCTGCTGGTTGGTATTTATACAAGTGGTAGTTGCTGTCCTTCTGGCTGTTTTCTATTTTTGCTTGTCTCCGCTGAAGCTAGCTGGGTCAGAGCTAGAGAGTCAGGTGGCTCCAACTATTGGAAATATTCTAGTGGCTTTTATCGGGGGAATCGTCGGGGCTATTGGAGTTCGTCGGACGGAAGTCCATCATCTTGCGGTTGGTGTGGCTCTTGCGACCTCTTTGGTTCCCCCGCTTTGTGCAGCTGGTTATGGGATTGCAACTGGTCAGTTAGCCTATGTAAAGGGAAGTCTTTATCTATTTGGTATCAATGTTTTCTTTATTCTATTAGGTCATTATCTTGTGTCTCAAGTTTTTAAGCAGACTCGAAAACGTTGCACGTTAACTTACGCGGTATACGTTATAGTGATGGGACTAAGTTTGTTGTTAGCCATCCCAGCTAAACTTGCGACAGATAAACGGATGGTTGAGGAGAATATTCGATTGTTTGTGGAACATCAATTGCCTGAACAAAGCGTCTTAAGCCAACGTTTTGATGATGAGAAGAAAGAACTACGACTGATTGTGATAGGTCCTAAGTTAACAGTCGGCGATGTTCAAGAAATTGTACATCGCCAAAAAGAGTATGGCTTAGAGGAGTTGAAGGTGGTTGTGCAGCAGCTCTCTACTTTTGAAGGAGAAGAGACGGATATTGATTAATGCTGTTTTGAAATGAGTTTTTATGAGTTGGAGGATTTCAAGATGAGAGTAAAGAAAATTGGAATTGTGAGCCTTTCGAGTGGGATCCTCGGGGAGGATTTTATTGCACATGAACTGGAGCTAGGCTTGCGTCGCTTGCAAAATTTAGGTATAGAAGTTGTGACTTTGCCCAATGCCTTGAAGGGAATGGATTACTTAGACCAACATCCAGAGGCGCGTGCTCAAGATTTGTTGGATGCATTTACAGAGCCTTCATTGGATATGATCCTTTGTGCCATTGGAGGTTTCGATACGTATCGCTTGCTCCCGTATCTTTTGGCAGACGATCAACTCAAGCAGGTCTTATCTTCTAAAATTTTCTTAGGATTTTCGGATACGACGATTAACCACCTCATGTTGCATAAGCTCGGCTTACAGACTTTTTATGGCCAAGCTTTTCTGCCAGACGTCTGTGAATTAGCCGATGATATGCTCCCCTATACGCGTTCTTATTTTGAAGAACTTGTGGAAAAAGGGAAGATTGAAGAGATTCGTCCAAGTACGCTTTGGTATCAAGAAAGGGAAGACTTCAGTCCCGCTGGTCTGGGGAAATCCATGCCTTCTCAGCCAAATCAAGGTTTTCTCCACTTGCAAGGTCCGAGTACTTTTACGGGCTCCATTCTTGGAGGTTGTCTCGAGTCTCTCTATGAAATACTTGAGGGTAGTCGCTTCTCGGATCAGGTAGAACTTTGCCAAAAATACCAACTCTTCCCAAGCTTGGAGGATTGGTCTGGGAAAATCCTTCTCTTGGAAACCAGTGAGGAAAAATCTAGTCCAAAGGACTTTGAGAAGATGCTTCGGACCTTGAAGGATTATGGTCTTTTTGAGGTTGTCAAGGGACTTCTTTTTGGAAAACCGCAAGATCAAATCTATATGGAGGACTATCATCAAATCTTGGTAGATGTTGTCGATAATCCAGATTTTCCAATTTTGGCCAATCTCAATATCGGCCATGCGACCCCACGCTGTATCCTTCCTTTTGGAGTTGATGTCCAAGTAGACGCTCTGGAGCAGGTAATTACCTGTTTAGAAAACTAAAAAGCAGTGAGTTTAACTCACTGCTTTTCGTCGTCTGGTGTTAGGACCATTGGGATAATAATTGGTTCTCGTTCTGTGTTTTCATAAAGGAAAGGTCTTAGAGCATTGACAATCGCACCATTAACGGATTGAATGCTGGCTTCTTTATTCTTCAAGGCGATACGAATAGCGTTGAAGAGAATGCGTTGGCTTTGGCGAATTAAATCACCTGATTCACGCATATAGATGAAACCACGACTAAGGATATCCGGACCTGCTAGAATCATCTTGCTCTTGAAGTCAACAGTTGCAACAGCTAAGACAACACCATCCTCTGATAAGTCTTTGCGATCACGAAGTACGGCGGCTCCGATTTCCCCGATTCGGTTTCCGTCTACGTAGATATCTTGAGCATTGAAATGGCCAGCGATACGAGCAGAGTTGGCCGTTAGAGCGAGCACATCTCCGTTTTTCATGATAAAGACATTATCTTTCTCTACACCTGTGTCAACAGCTAGTTGGGCATGGATTTTTTGCATGCGGTACTCACCGTGTACGGGCATAAAGTATTTCGGTTTAATCAAGCGAAGCATGAGTTTTTGCTCCTGTTGACCACCGTGTCCGGAAGTATGGATGTTATTGATTTTTCCATGAACAACCTCAACTCCAGCTTCAATGATTTTGTTGATCAATTTATTCACGCTGGTTGTATTTCCAGGAATAGGACTGGAGGAGAAGATCACGGTGTCTCCAGGTTGAAGTTGTACTTGACGGTGGGTTCCATTCGCGATTCGTGATAGGGCAGCCATGGATTCTCCTTGACTACCGGTACACATGATGAGGATTTCTTCTGCTGGATATTCCTTGATTTCGTTAGGTTCAATAAAGGTTCCTTTGGGAACTTTGATATATCCTAACTCAATTCCGTTAAGAATTGCTTTCTCCATCGAACGACCAAAGACAACAATTTTACGTCCGGTTTTGACAGCAGCTTCAGCAGCTTGCTGGAGTCGGAAAATATTGGAAGCAAAGGAAGCAAAAATAATACGTCCCTCAATGTCTTCGATGATTTTCATGATGGATTGTCCCACCACTTTTTCAGAGTTTGTAAAGGTTGGAATCTCGGCATTGGTCGAATCAGAGAGTAAGACCAAGACCCCAGATTCTCCGATGGCAGCCATTCGATGCAGATCAGCAGGCTCACCGACAGGGGTGAAATCAAATTTGAAGTCACCGGTACAAACAATCTTACCTTGTGGACTGTGAATAACAATTCCTAGTGGCTCTGGAATGGAGTGGGTTGTACGGAAGAAAGTGGCTTTGAGGTGCTTGAATTGTAGCTCACTATTGTGATTGATTTCAAAGAGCTTGGCATCTCGTAGTAATCCGTGTTCTTCTAATTTTCCGCGAATAAGAGCTAGTGCCAAAGGTCCTGCATAGATAGGAATATTGGCTTGTTTGAGGAGGAAAGGAATGCCTCCGATGTGATCTTCGTGACCATGAGTGATTAAGACTCCTTTGACACGATCAAGATTGTCGACGATATAGGAGTAGTCTGGAATGACGTAGTCAATACCGAGTAAATCATCTTCGGGAAATTTGATTCCAGCGTCAACAATGAGGATCTCATCTTGGTACTCAATACCATAGGTGTTTTTCCCAATTTCTCCGAGTCCACCAATGGCAAAGACTCCTACTTCCTCTTTTTTTAGCTGGTAGCTCATGATGGGAACTCCGTTAATGCGAAGTGTTCATTTTCTTGCTCGTAGGCTAGGTGATTATCGGAGAGAGCTTCAATCAACTCAATATTATAGGCGGTATTGGCTTCTACTAATTGCCGTGCTTTGATGCGACCTTCTAATTCTGTCTGAGCATCGATGTCTAGATAGAGAGAGCGAGTGGTTTCTCGACGGGGACTCCGATCTTTGACTTCTTGGTAATAGACTTTAAAAATCATAGGTTATCCTTTCTAGTATTGCGAATTTCATAGGAAAAGGAAGGAGCGACATACAGAAGAACCAACTCCTTCCTCTCAGTATAATTAGATTTTGTTTCGTTGCAATAATGCTGATTATATCATAAAATAAAAGGGATAATCAAGTAAGGACGATAGAATCATATGAAAGTTTTAGCCATGGATACCTCCAATCAAGCTTTGTCGGTAGCCTTGTTGGATGGTGATAAAATGGTCGGACAAGTCACCTTGGCCATGAAGAAAAATCACAGTATTACCTTGATGCCGACCATCGATTTTTTATGCCAATCTTGTGATGTAAAACCGGCGGACTTGAATCGGATTGTGGTAGCTTATGGACCAGGTTCTTATACAGGGGTGCGTATTGCCGTGACGACGGCCAAAGTATTGGCTCAGACGCTTGGAATTGAGCTAGTCGCAGTTTCGAGTTTAAGAGCACTAGTTCCAGCAGATCTATTGAAGCCCGTTGTGTCTTTAGTGGACGCTCGGCGTAACCATGTATATGCTGGTTTCTATCAGGGGGATACGGTGTTGCATGAAGAAGGTTATTATGCGATAGAATCTGTTTTAGAGCTCGTTAAGGATTGGTCTGAGGTCATTTTTGTTGGCGAGGTTGCGGCTTTTGAAGAGCTGATTCATCAGATCTTGCCTCATGCAAGGATTCGCGCTACCCTACCGGATGCAGGGGTTCTAGTTCAGGTAACAGATGCGCAGCCGATCTTACCTCATGCTCTCGTTCCTAATTATTTAAAACGGGTAGAGGCAGAGGAGCAATGGCTGGAGAAGCAGGGAGTTGAGGACCACGGAGAGTCCTATATTCGACGCGTATGAAGTCATTATCTAGCCAGCAGATATTTAATTTTTTAAATCAGGTGTATCCGAAGGGATCTCCCTGGACTCAGAAAATGATTGCTCAGGATTTGGAGCGTGAGGATATTCATTTCTATGTTCTACGAGAAGGAGCCGATTTGGTGGCGCTTTGTGTGTTCCAAGACTTGACAGGGGAGCGAGAGATTCTACAAGTGGGGGTTTTACCGGTCTATCGTGGCCGCGGTCTTGCTCGGCGTCTGTTGGACTCGCTTCCCAAGGGACAACCTTATTTTTTAGAGGTAAGGGAGTCGAATCAAGCTGCTCGTAGGCTTTATGAATCTGTAGGATTTGTGGAAGTAGGTCGACGTCCAGCCTATTACCAGAATCCACCCGAGGATGCCTTAGTGATGAAAGGAGAGTTTCATGAAAGAAACGATTATTCTGGCGTTTGAGACTTCTTGTGATGAAACCAGTGTGGCAGTGTTAAAAGATGGAGAGCTCGTATCCAACATCATTGCCAGCCAAATTGAGAGTCATAAACGCTTTGGTGGTGTGGTGCCCGAAGTTGCGAGTCGTCACCATGTGGAGATTATTACGGCTTGTATAGAGGAGGCTTTACAGGAAGCTACGATTGAAGCAACAGATGTAGATGCTGTCGCAGTGACCTATGGTCCAGGTTTAGTTGGAGCTCTGTTAGTCGGGCTATCTGCGGCTAAAGCCTTTGCGTGGGCGCATGGGCTTCCTTTGATTCCTGTGAACCACATGGCCGGTCACCTCATGGCAGCGCAGGACCAGGTAGACTTAGAATTTCCATTACTAGCTCTTTTGGTCAGTGGTGGCCATACGGAATTGGTCTATGTAACAGAGCCAGGGGAATATCATATTGTGGGCGAAACGCGCGATGATGCTGTCGGTGAAGCCTACGATAAGGCGGGACGTGTGATGGGTCTTTCTTACCCAGCGGGTCGACAGATTGATGAGTTGGCTCATCAAGGTCGAGATGTTTACAATTTTCCTCGAGCGATGTTGCAAGAAGATAATTTGGAGTTTTCTTTTTCAGGTTTAAAATCAGCCTTTATTAATCTTTATCATAATGCACAACAAAAGGGGCAAGAACTCAGTCAAGTGGATCTTGCAGCAAGTTTTCAAGCAGCGGTTTTGGATATCTTAATCGGAAAAACGAAAAAAGCTTTAGAGAAGTATCCTGTGAAGATGCTGGTTGTTGCAGGTGGTGTCGCAGCCAATACCGGTTTACGTCAGCGTCTAGCTGAGGAAATACAGGATATTCCGGTGGTGATTCCTCCTCTACGCTTGTGTGGTGATAATGCAGGAATGATTGCCTATGCGAGTGTGAGCGAATGGAATAAAGGACGTTTGGCTTCTTGGGATTTGAATGCGAAGCCAAGCTTGGCCTTCCCAGTTCTTCGGGAACAGGCGATTTCAGAGGAGTAGTATCAAAAAACAGATGTCTCATATGGTGCCTTCATCAGCACTTGAAACATCTGTTTTTTAGGTTTTAGTCGTAGGAGATGGAACTACCAGCTACCCAACCGGTGGCAAGAGCACTGGTGATGTTGAAGCCACCTGTGTGGGCGTTGATGTCCATGACTTCCCCAGCAAAGTGGAGGCCGGGAACGAGTTTGCTTTCCAAAGTTTTGGGATTGATTTCTTTGAGGTCAACTCCTCCTTTGGTCACAAAGGATTTGGCCAGGGACATTTTCCCTGTTACGGGAACCTGGAGGCCTTTGATTTTTAGTAGAACCTGCTCCCATTCTTTGGAAGGGATTTGTTTGATAGGTAGTTCGGCTAGATTTCCAAGTAAGAAGAGGGCCACTCGTTCGGGTAAGAGCGTTTTGAAGAAGTTCTTGGCTTGCTTATCCCGGTTCTGTTCCAAGAGAGAGGACAGCTCTTCCTTGGAGTGATCAGGGAGTAGGTCAATTTCAATGGTTTCTTCGCCCTTGATGAAGGATGACATTCGTAAAGCGGCTGGACCAGACAGACCAAAATGGGTAAAGAGGAGGTCGTGGCGAATTTCTCGCTTGCCTAGTTTCAGGATGACCTCATCGAGAGAAATTCCTTGTAACTCCTTATGGGGAAAATCGGTTAGAACAGGACTTTCGGCAGCTTCTAATTCAGTGATATGATGTTGGAAGTGGCGAGCGATGTCATGACCGAATCCAGTTGATCCTGTGGAAGGATAGGTTTTTCCACCGGTTGTGACAATTAGACGTTGACAAGTCCACTCTTGATCAGAGGAGCGGAGATGAAAAAACTGGTTCTTTTTTTTAACGGATACAATTTCTGTTTGGGTTAGAATGGAGGCTCCCAGTGTTTTTATTTTATTCTCTAAGGCTTCGATAATGGTGCGCGACTTATCGCTTTTAGGAAAGACACGCCCATGATCTTCGATTTTAAGCTCTACTCCCTCTTCTTCAAAAAAACGAATAATATCGTGGTTGTCAAATTGGGAAAAGACGCTGTATAAAAAATGGCCATTACCAGGTATATTGGTAATGAGATCTTCCAAGGTTCCGTTGTTGGTCACATTGCAGCGACCACCTCCCGTACCTGCGAGCTTCTTACCTAAACGACGATTTTTTTCGATGAGAAGGGTTTTTTGCCCGTAGTAGGCACTTGCTATGGTAGCCATCATACCTGCAGGACCGCCACCTAATACAATAGTTTCAAAATGCTTCATACAGTCATTGTATCATAGGTTTTAGAAATTTCGGATTATTTGACAGTCTAAGGGGGATGTGTTAAGATTTAAATACCAAAAAAGGAAAAAGTAAAAGTACAATGAGGGTAATATGGCAATTGAGAAAACCGTACGGGAAATTTCTGAGATTGTAGGGGTTAGCCGCCAAGCCGTCAATGATCGTATTAAAACTCTACCACCTGAGGATTTGTCTAAGAATGAGAAAGGTGTGACGGTTGTTACCAAAAGTGGCTTGATTAAATTAGAAAATCATTACAAAACATCTATCTTCGAAGATGAGCCTATCAGCGAAGATGCAAAAGAAAAAGAAATTTTACAAATCTTGGTTGACGAGAAAAATGAAGAGATTATACGCCAAGAGAAGGAAATCCAACGCTTGCATGAGCAATTGAAATCTAAAGATCAGCAAATCCGCACCAAGGATGATCAAATTGCCGAGAAAGATAAGCAGTTAGACCAGCAACAGCAACTGACCCTAATGGCCATGAATGATAAAGATAGTTTGAAATTGGAATTAGATGAAGCTAAGAAGCAAGTAGAAAATCAAATACACAAGGGTTTCTGGGCACGTTTATTTGGACAATAATAAAAATGAGGATGGACAAGTTTGAACCTCATTTTCTTTTCTATTTATAAGGGCACCTCTACCCCCCCTCCTCTTTTTATCGAAAATTTATTTTAAGCAGGTCTTCATACATGGTAGTGCGGTTCAGATAGCATTGTATGCTATCTGAGTTATAAGATAAGGAGAGCGAAGCTCTCTACAGACTTATCGTAATGCCCCACTCACCGAGACCGACAATAAGTTTAACCGGAAATTATCTCGAATTCGTTGCCGAGTAGAACATGTCTTTGGTTTTATTGAAAACACTATGAAGGGTAGTACATTCTGGGGGATTGGCTTGAAGCGTGCCAAGACTAATATCACACTCATAAATCTGATGTACAATATTTGTCGTTTTGAACAAATCAAACGACTGAATTTGAATACATGGGTTTAGTGTGCCCAAAAATCAGAATTCTCCCGATAATAGGGATAGAAAAATAGGAAATAAAGGGACGCTTGCTGGAAATTGGAGGGTAAGCGTCCCTTCTTTTTTACATAACGGAATACTTCTGGTTTTTAGAGGTGCCCATAATCAACTTCAAATACGATGAGATTAGTAGTGAGGGTAATCTTCAATGAAAGATTCTCTCACTACTTTTTCTTTACGATTGTTGCTTGTTTTAGCTATATCCTAGGGAGTATCGAATCAAGCTGAGAAGATATAGAATCTATGACTATTGTGTCAGAGATTTTTGAGAAATTAAAGGACTGCCGAAATTTATCTAAAGTTATGGAAATACTTAGAATAAAAAAAGTAGGGATTGGATTCCCAATGTCCATTCTACACAAATCATTTAATATTAATGTATTTGTATCTTTTTACAAACTAAATTTCACGCTTTTCCTAGATTTGAGACTGATTTTTTAACTTTCTGAGAGTCATTTGACCCATACTCCAGATTGGAATTTCTTTACAGAATGCTGATAATATGGTAAGATGAAGTGCAATGTAGTTTTGTTTATTTTAAACTTCAATTCTATGTTAAATTACTTATTTTATAGAGGAGACCAAAATAGCATATGAAGAAAGGTATGTTTAATCGCCAAGTTCAGAGATTCTCACTTCGTAAATGTTCATATGGTACAGCTTCGGTGTTGCTTGGAACGTTACTTTTTTCAGAAAATAATGTTCAAGCTGATAGTGCAGTATCACCTGAAGTAGCTACTGTAGAAAGTTCGGTGGTAACTGATGTTGGAAACACATCTGAATCTGAGACAAATTCGGAAGCTACGGTCTATGTAGCGGAACCACTATTGTCTGTAACTGAACCTGAGCCTGAAACTGAAATTCCATCAATCACCTCTATTCCGGAACTAAAAGAGAAAGAGGGAAATCCATCAGATGAGGAGATTCTTGAGAAGACGTCGTCCCTAAAAGAAGATAATACTAGTATTATTCCAGAAGCTGCAGGAAGTGGCGAGGAAAAAGTAGTAGCGAAGGAATCCTTAGCGTCATCTATGTTTAGGGCTGCTAAACCAGGAGAAACGCAAGTCTACGGTCCCCTACCGAGTTTAGCTAATCAGCCTGGAGGGAAGATTACAGACTTTAGAGGATATTTGGTTCCAGAGGGACATACAGATACAACGGAGTTAATTCGTTTTGAATTGGATTACACTCCGACAGTTGTTAATGGCAGAGCAAGTCAGGCACCTATCTCACTTGGTTATGCTGCGGCTAATAATTTCCAAGTAATCGCTAATTCATTTACTGTGAATGGACAAAAACTTCCAGCATCGGGTGCAGGTGATGGTTTAACTACTTTTTGGAGTCCTAATGTCAAGGCGAATATTGGACAAAAAAACAAAATAGAGTTTTATTCTCGTGTGGTAACTTCCAAAATTGATTATGGAAATATTAATTTAGTTGTGGGAACTGCTAATAATCCTAACTATAATAGATTTTTTAGTCCGGATTATGGAAGTAGTAATACCGTTGTTCGAAATTCAACGCTGGCTACCGTTCACCTAGATTTGAAGGCTTTTAAGCAAGCAGTAGAAGAAATTGTTGGGCCAAAAATACCAGATCCTAAAGTAGAAACATCTCCAATTCCATTTACAACAGAATATAAGGCTGATGAGACTCTTGAGGTAAACAGTCAGCAGGTTGAACGTGAAGGTGTCGATGGAGAGCAAACGATTACAACAACCTATCGTAAAGATGGGAACGAAGTTGTTGAAGTAAGAGGAGAACCGGTTGTTACGAAGGAGCCAGTTTCCAAAGTCGTAAAAGTGGGAACTAAAGCAACAGTGGTAACGGAACCGGTTCCTTATAAGACAGTCTATGAAAACGATCCAAGCATGAAATCGACAGATCCAGAAATAGTTGTGACAGAAGGAAAAGAGGGTAGTAAGACAACTACAACTACCTATACTTTGGATACAACTACTGGAGTCGCAGTTGCAAATACGCCGACTGTAGAGACTGTAGATGCAATTGATAAAGTTATTCGCCGAGGAACAGGTCAATCGAGCCTAATTCCATATAAAACTGTTTATGTTGCTAATGACAAGTTAGAGGCTGGGAAGCAAGAAATCGTAGTAGAAGGTATCGAGGGACTTCTTGAACCTAACGGTAGTGTTTCAAGGGAAGCTGTTGATAAGGTTATCCAAGTAGGGACAGAATCCAAAGTTACAGAAAAGACAATTCCATATCAAGTATCCTATCGAGGAGATGACGAGAAGGAATTGGGTTGGGAATCTATTTCGAATGCTGGAGTTGTAGGTTTAGAGCAGACAACAACAAGTTATACATTAAATACAGAGACAGGTGAGGTGAAGGCTAGCGAGCCTATAACTGTTCTTGTTCGTCCAGCTATTAACCGTGTTTATAGGATTGGAACGAAGCCATCTGTAGAGGTTTCGACTATTCCGTTTGAGACAACCTATATCGATGATGTAAATATGAAGTCTGATGATCCGGAAATAGTAGTTACTGAGGGTCAAGATGGTAAAAAAACAGTGAAAATTACCTATACTGTTAACGTAAATGACGGTACTGTGACTCCTAGCAAACCAGTTGAAGAGATTGTTGAAGCTGTTAATCGTGTCATTCGTCGTGGAGTTGGGCAGGAAAGTAAGATTCCATTTGAAACTCTTTATGAGGCAAGTATGGAATTGGCGGCTGGAGAACAACAAGTAGTGACTCCAGGTGTAGAAGGGACTCGCCATCCGGATGGTAGCATCAGTGTTGCGCCTATTAATCAGGTCATTCAAGTTGGTGTGAAACCATTGGTTGTAGAAACCGTCTTGAATTTTGAGACAGTTTATCAAGATGATGCTACGATGAAGGCAACAGATCCAGAAGTGGTCGTTGTTGAAGGTCAAAATGGATTAAAAACGGTAACGACTACCTATAGCTTAAATAGCCAAGATGGTCAAGTGACTGCGAATACTCCGACAGAGGTACTTGTAGCTGCAGTGAACCGTGTTGTCAAACGAGGAGTTGGGCAGGAAAGTAAGATTCCATTTGAAACTCTTTATGTGGCAAGTATGGAGTTGGCAGCTGGAGAACAACAAGTAGTAACTCCAGGTGTAGAAGGGACTCGCCATCCGAATGGTAGCATCAGTGTAATGCCTATTAATCAGGTCATTCAAGTTGGTGTGAAACCATTGGTTGTAGAAACCGTC
This sequence comes from Streptococcus sp. WM07, assembly GCF_004570525.1. GTDB lineage: Bacteria > Bacillota > Bacilli > Lactobacillales > Streptococcaceae > Streptococcus. The sequence goes on from NZ_SPPZ01000012.1 coordinate 25,227, forward strand.
TTGAATTTTGAGACAGTTTACCAAGACGATGCTACGATGAAGGCGGCAGATCCAGAAGTGGTCGTTGTTGAAGGTCAAAATGGATTAAAAACGGTAACGACTACCTATAGCTTAAATAGCCAAGATGGTCAAGTGACTGCGAATACTCCGACAGAGGTACTTGTGGCTGCAGTGAACCGTGTTATCAAACGAGGAGTTGGCCAAGATACCAGCTTACCATTTGATACTGTATATATGTCGACAACAGCTTTGGATGCAGGTACTCAACAAATTCTTACGCCAGGAGTTGAAGGTGTTCGCCATCCTAATGGCAGTATTACCAAAGAGGCAGTTGCACAAATAATCCAAGTTGGTGTGAAACCACTTATTGTGAGTGAGACTCTTCCATACCAAACAGTATATCAAGAAGATGCTGCTATGAAAGCAGATGATCCTGAAGTCTTAGTACAGGCAGGACAAGCAGGAGAACGTGTAACAACTACAAGTTATGTCATGGACGAGAAGACAGGGTTGGTGACAGCACAGACACCTGTGGTTCTTGAAAAAGCTGCAGTTGATCAGATTATCAAGCGTGGAGTTGGTCAGGAAACTGAAATTCCATTTACAACTGTTTACTTGGGAACAAACTCTCTTGAGGCTGGTCAGAAAGTTGTTGTCATTGCAGGTCAAAAGGGTCTTCGTCATCCTAATGGCAGCATTACTAAAGAGGCAATTGCAGAACTAGTTCAAGTTGGTGTAAAACCAGTAGTCATGACGGAAACTCTTCCGTATCAGACAGTCTATCAAGAAGATACTTCTATGAAAGCTAGTGACCCTGAGGTCTTAGTTCAAGTAGGTCAGGCGGGGCAACGTGTGACAACTACCAATTATGTTATGGATGAGAAGACAGGTCTTGTCAGTGCGCAAACTCCAGTTGTTCAAGAAACAGCGGCAGTTAATCAAATCATTAAACGTGGTGTGGGACAAGACAAGGAGATTCCATTTACTACTGTTTATCTTGCTACTACTGAATTAGCAGCTGGAGAACAACAGGTCTTGGTTGCTGGACAGGTCGGATTACGTCATCCAAATGGAAGTGTAACTCGTGAAATGGTACCAGCTATGATTCAAGTTGGAATTAAGCCCGTAGTTGCTACGGAAGCATTGGCTTATCAAACAATCCACCAAGAGGATCCAAGTATGCTTACCAGTGATCCAGAAGTTGTTGTGCAGGCAGGTAAAGCTGGACAACGGGTAACTACAACTAACTACCGCTTGAATCAGGCAACAGGGCAAGTTACAGCCTTGACACCAATAGTAATGGAGACAGCTGCGATTGATCAAATCATTAAACGTGGGGTTGGTCAAAATACGGAACTTCCATTTGAAACGCATTATGTTGCAGATGCAACTCTTGCTGCAGGTGAGACAGATATTCGGATTCAAGGTCAACACGGAGTTCGTCATCCTAACGGTAGTATCTCCAAGGAAGTTGTGGATCAGATTGTTGCAGTAGGAACTCGTCCAAGTCAGCGAACAGAGACAGTCGCCTTTGCGACTCGTTATCTGGAAGCTAGCGGTATGGCTGCTAATAGTCGTCAGACCGTAGTGGAAGGACAGACTGGTCAGAAGACCTTTACTATTACTTATGTTTTGAATACAGTCAATGGCCAGGTGATAGCACAGCCCGAGACAGAAACTCTTACGATTCAGCCTGTTACAGAGGTCATTGAAGTGGGAACTCGTCCAAGTCAGCGAATAGAGACAGTTGCTTTTGCAACCCGTTATCTGGAAGATAAAGAGATGGCTGCTAACAGTCGTCGGACCTTGGTTGAGGGACAAACTGGTCAGAAGACCTTTACCGTTAGCTATGTCTTGGATACAGCTAATGGCCAGGTAACAGCACAGCCTGAGACCGAAGCTCTTACGATTAAGCCTGTTGCGGAGGTTATTGAAGTGGGAACCAAACCAACTATGCGGACGGTTGAGCTTGAGTTTTCAATTGTTTATCAAGAAGATAAAGAAATGACTGCTGGTCAACAAGTTGTTGATCAAGAAGGTCAAAAAGGCTTAGACACCTATACGACAACTTATGTATTGGATGTTGAAACCGGTCAAGTAATTGCCCAACCTGAGGTAGTTGAGCGGACAAGTGATCCAGTTGCTCGGGTGGTTCGAGTGGGCGTGAAACCGCTTGTTGTTGAGACAGAGCTAGCCTTTGAGACTGTCTATCAAGATGATCCTATGATGTTGCCAACGGATCAGGAAGTTGTGCTTATTGAGGGCCAAGCAGGTAAAGAAATACGCACTACTAACTATGTTCTTGACATTCAGACCGGTCAAGTGACTGCTCAAGAGCCAATCGTGGAGCGTCAGGAGGCCGTTAATCGCCTTGTGAAACGAGGAGTTGGACAGACTAGCCCAATCGCCTTCAAGATTATCTACAAAGGTGATGTGACCTTGACTGCTGGTCAACGAGTGATTGATCAAGAAGGACAAGAAGGTGTTCGTCATCCAAATGGAAGCATCCTTAAAGAAGCTGTTGATCAGATTATCCGAGTTGGCCTCAAGCCAGTCGAGAAAGTGGAAGAACTTCCATTTGAGGAAGAAGTGATTGAAGATTCAAATCTTCCATTGGGACAAATCTGTGTCGAAGTTGAAGGTCAAGTTGGTAACCGGATTACCCGTATTACCTACAGCCTCAACCCTGAAACAGGTGAAGTAATGGCTCATGAGAGTGTTGAAACAGTAGCTCCTGTGAAACGGATTGTCCGCAAGGGTACAAAAGTAGAAGAAACTTGCCCACCAGTTGAATCTCCAGTAGTTGAATCTCCGGTAGCGGAAGTTAAGACTCTTCCAAATACAGGTACAGCAGACTCCGCTACTATACTTGTAGCAGGTGGTCTTGCAGGTCTTGCAAGTCTAGGAGTGATCGCTAAAAAACGGGAAGAAGACTAATCTTTTATGGTTTTTCTCAACTGTAATGGGTAACTAGAAGAGTGCTAATGACTATGACATGCTATTTAAGTTACAAAAGATAGAGAGTAAAGCTTCTCTGTAAAGCAACCTTCATTAACCTCTAATTGATTCCATTTCTAAATCTGTTTAGTAGATCTAAACAGTTAGGGAACTCGATAATTGAATACGGGAGAGTACAGTATAGGTGCTCTCCCTTTCTAGTACGACGGGCAGTGAGCACCCAATAGCGAGATATATAAACCCAAATTATTCATACATAACTAAAAAAACTTCCAGAATCGCTGATACATCATGGTTTCTGGAAGTTTTTGATTTTCACCCATTAGGTGAGACTTTTTACTGGACAAAAAAGGATTTCCCCTTTATGATATAAGCGCAAACCATATCAAAATAGAAAGGAAACCCATATGTTCAGTCTAACAAATTACAATTCTAAAAACAACACTTTTTCTTTTGATGGTGGAAATCTAACGAATTACGGAGGATTACTTCTCTTTAAAGTACTTTTTGA
>NZ_SPPZ01000130.1 GCF_004570525.1 Streptococcus sp. WM07
TCCTATGGTGCTGTGCATTCTTTTTATCTTTCAGGGCTTGCTTCAATTCGCTAATTTGATATTCATTTAGTTCGACTTTCATACCTTATAGTATACAGCTATTTTTGTTTTTTGTTAAGTATAAGTTGGTTGGCACAAATAATTTTGAATGAGCCATCCCTCCGCCTACAATAATATTGTCCTGTTGCAAAATCTGGATATCCACTAGAATAGACCAACTCTCAGGAAGACCAATGGGCCCAATTCCTCCAAATTCCATCCCAGTTTGTTCCAAGACAGTCTCAAGTGGGGCAAATCCTACCTTCGAAACATCTAGTGGACGTTTGACCGTCGCATTCGTATTCGCTTTTTTGCCATAGGGAACTAAAAGAGCTGCATATTTTTTATCTTCTCCACGTTTCCCCTCGACAACCAGGCAGTTGACTTCTATTTCAGTCGGAATTTCAAACTGAGGGTACTAGCTGAGACCTAGTGCAAATTCAGGATCAATTTCAACAACTTTAATTTCTTCTGTAGCCCCTAATTTCTCAATTCCTTCCCAAACAGTAGGTGCAAGGAGATCTTGTCGTTCAATGGCTGGTTTAAACTCTAAATTCATAGTCTAGTTCCATTTCTATTATAAATTTTTTAACCCAAATTATTCATACCTCAGAAGAATCTGTGTAAATGCCTAAAAAATCATCAGAAAAAACCAATAACCAACTGGAATTTCTGATGATTTTTATTATTCACCAAATTGTTCTAGGGATAAAAATG
>NZ_SPPZ01000131.1 GCF_004570525.1 Streptococcus sp. WM07
GATCCAACAACTCCAAACTATCCAACACCAGATAAGACAGACATTCTAACATTGACAGAAGAAGTTCTTCGTGATGTTCGTTACTATGTCCGTGGTAAGGATGGACAACTGACAGAAATGACGCCAGAACAGGCACAAATGAAGTCAGACACTCTTCGCTTCCGTCGTGAAGGAACCATTAACTTGGCTACAGGTGAGACAACCCTAGGTAACTGGGTAGCTCTTGATGGCTCAGCCTTTGGTGCTTATACATCACCATCTGTTCCAGGATACATCTTGGAAAATGCTTCACAACTTCAAGCAGGAGCTCACAATGGTATCGGTGCAGATTCAGAGGATATTCATGATCAAGTTATCTACGTACCAGTTGGTAACTATGTTCCGAAATTCCCTGAAGGATCAACACCAACTGATCCATGGTCAGAAGTACCATATGTAACAGATCCAACAAATCCAGCAACAATTGTTCCTCCTACTGATCCAAGTCAACCGGCTATTCCATATGTACCAGGTATGACTCCAGTAGATCCAGGCAACAACGAGCCGTTGAAACCAGTGGATCCAGATAATCCAAGTAAGGGTTATGTTCCACCAGTTCCAACAACACCAACTGGCAACACTGAGATTCCTTATGTGCAAAATCCAACAGTTCAGGATGATCAAGCACAAGTTATCTACCGTGTTGTATCAACGGATGGTAAGACTGTTGTAAATCCTGAGATTGCGAAATCTGAAGTATTGACAGGTAA
>NZ_SPPZ01000132.1 GCF_004570525.1 Streptococcus sp. WM07
ACGTTGTACTTTCTTATCCCTGTAGCGCTCTTTCATCATGTAAATGATGAGGGGCTAACGTTATAGGGACAAGCGAATAAGTGCACATGGTGGATGCCTTGGCGATTACAGGCGATGAAGGACGTAGTAGCTTGCGATAAGCTGCGGGGAGTGAGCAAACACACTTTGATCCGCAGATTTCCGAATGGGGCAACCCACCCTTTTAGGGTATTGCATACTGAATACATAGGTATGCAAGGCGAACGCGGCGAACTGAAACATCTAAGTAGCTGCAGGAAAAGAAATCAACCGAGATTCCCAAAGTAGCGGCGAGCGAAATGGGAAGAGGCTGTACGTGATAGTCGGACCGATAACAGAATCCCCTGGAAATGGGAGCCATAGTGGGTGATAGCCCCGTATGTGAAATTGGACCGGTGATACTAAGCGTACGACAAGTAGGGCGGGACACGTGACATCCTGTCTGAATATGGGGGGACCATCCTCCAAGGCTAAATACTCGTAATCGACCGATAGTGAACCAGTACCGTGAGGGAAAGGCGAAAAGAACCCCGGAAGGGGAGTGAAATAGATCCTGAAACCGTGTGCATACAAACAGTAGGAGCGGACTTGTTCCGTGACTGCGTACCTTTTGTATAATGGGTCAGCGACTTACATTCAGTGGCAAGGTTAACCATATAGGGAAGCCGTAGAGAAATCGAGTCCGAATAGGGCGATCAGTCGCTG
>NZ_SPPZ01000133.1 GCF_004570525.1 Streptococcus sp. WM07
CTTGAGAATACCGTTTCAATGGACTTACGCAGTCGTCCAATTCTATAATTTTCCAGTTTAGAGTAATCACTCATATTCTCCCTTAATTGAGTAATTAATTTGATTCCACACCTCAGCAAGCTCTCTTTCAATGATTTATTCACATAACCCTTATCACCATAGACAATTGAGAACGGACTAGCGATGAGTAGTTCATAAGCTGTTTGACTATCATGAACTGAAGCTGGTGTGACTACATAATTAACCGGAAAACCGTTATCTCCAACTACTACTGAAAATTTAATACCGTAGTAATGTTCTTGTTTTGTGGCGTTAAAACCTATATTGGCTGTTGATTCAAGAAGTTTTGCTCTACAATTTCTAATTGGTTTACACAAAGCACAGGGGAAACTATCAATAATACCAAATTCACAGTCGCTGATGAGAGTCTTTACAAAATAATAGCGCATCATTTGAATAGTTTGGGAAAGATTCTGGCAGATCCGGCAAAATCTAGAGCGTTCAGGAAAACATTCGGGAAATAGGTTAGTCCGAATTGCACGATAGATGGTATTAGCCGATCTACAACCTTGTTGTAGAGCCCAAATGTAGCTAGAAATCAAAATAACATCTGGTTGAATTTGTAAATGAACATTCTTACGGAAACGAACTGACTTTGGAACATATTTTTCATATAGATCAGTCACTCTCACTAAAATTTTATTGAAAACGACTTGTG
>NZ_SPPZ01000134.1 GCF_004570525.1 Streptococcus sp. WM07
TTTGCCTTTGCCTCAGCTCTTACTTGTGCAGGTGTCTTTCCTCCAAATCTCTCCTGTGGATCATGATGATGGTAGTAATCAATTGTCTTTTCATAGGCTTCCTTCATCTCTTCGAAAGTAGCTACATGGGGATATAGCACCTCTCGCATCTCCTTTATTTGTCCTTGCCAACCTTCTAATGGGCCATTATCGATACACCGACCCACCCGAGACATTGACTGTCTCATCCCCTGTTTTTCTAACATGTGAGCAAAAGGTTTTCTTGTAAATTGAAATCCTCGATCACTATGGAGTAAGGCCTGACTATCTGGTTCTTCTTTAAGGGCATTCTTAATAGCTGAATTCACTAGTGCCGTGTCATTTCTGTTACCTATTGCATAGCCAACAATATAGCGATCATATAGATCTAAGATTGCACATAGGTATATTTTTCGGTTTGTTCCAGAAACTTTCTCTTCTGTAATATCGATATACCATTTTTCGTTTGGTCGTTTTGAATTAAACTCACGATTGAGAATATTTTCAGCTGTCTGATTAGGTGTTGAAGTGGTATAACGTTTCCGCTTCTTGTATTTTGCTTTGTTGGAATAAATATTGTTCACACACATCAAACGAGCTACAGTCCGTCGGTAGATTGGTTTTTCTCCAGCTTCTAGCTTATTGTTCAACATAAGTGTCATTTTAACTGAACCAAATAAACTAT
>NZ_SPPZ01000135.1 GCF_004570525.1 Streptococcus sp. WM07
GGCTTATTTACCATGGGCTCCAAAAATCCAAGAGAATTGTAGATAAAGAAAACTCCAAGATTAAAAGCAATCTGCTTATAATCTTGGAGTTTTGTCAATATACTCTGTTATTGGGCGCTTACGAAATGATTAATGAATTAAAAACTGCCCTAAAAACTAAAGATTTATCCTCCTATCATAAACGAATTCAAGCGGTTTATCTTAGAGCGACTAATACTCCCTATAAAACTATTATGGAGATACTTGATCTTTCTCATGATACTATTTGGAGACTAACTAAGAAATATCTAGAAGATGGTTTACAGGCCCTTGTTTCTGATGCTCGAGGAGGTCGTCGGCATGCTTATATGACGGTTGATGAAGAACAGGAATTTTTAAGTCAACAGCTATCTTCTGCTGTAAAGGGTGAGTTTATAACAATCGACTCTCTCTATGAAGCTTACCAAGAGCAGCTCGGTCGTAAAACCACCAAAGCTGGTTTTTATCGACTGCTAAAGCGTAATGGATGGAGAAAAGTTTCTCCTCGTCCTGAACATCCCAAAAAAGCAGAGGCTGGGCAAAAACTAACTTATAATACTCATTCAGAATCAAAATTAGCAGATATCCATTCTCTATGGACAATCGATCGTAAGCGAGTAGTTGATAAGCTTTGGATAACTTCTTGCAACTGATCAATGACGTCATTCAATGATTTAA
>NZ_SPPZ01000136.1 GCF_004570525.1 Streptococcus sp. WM07
GACATACTGCTCCCGACACCAATCAAAGAATTCTTCCATCAAGGGACGGAGCTCTTCTTGTCGTTTTTGATGTCTGATTTCTGGTTCTAGCTCCTCCCACTGTCTTTCTAAAAGAAACATCCTATCGCAATAGTTACTTCCTTTTTTTGCCAGTGAAGAGGAGTTCGCATTCTTGGGAGTTGCTTCAAAGAACTTCCTACGAACATGCGCCCAACATCCGACCAGACTGGCTTCCTTTAACGTCCTATATGCGGACCACATATCACAGTGAAGGTAACCCTTAAAATCACCAAGGAAGTCTTCGACAACTTGTCCACTACGTCTTTGGTTGTGATGGTAGAGTATGATACCATGCTCCTCGTCCTTACCAGATAGAAAAGTCCAAAAATAGGTCAGATTTGTGTCACTTTCTAAGACCCTGTAGGAGGTTTCATCTGCGTGAAGAACAGACTGTTCCTTCAAGATATCTGAAAGTAAGCTGTAGAGAGGTTTGAAGTAATATTGGGCAGACTTGATGTGCCAGTTCCCTATTTCTTTACGACTAATTGGAAGACCTAGTTTGGCCCAATCAGATTCCTGTCTATAATTTGGAACCTTTAAATTGAATTTTTGATGGATAGTGTGGGATATGATAGAAGCAGATCCTAGGCTATGAGC
>NZ_SPPZ01000137.1 GCF_004570525.1 Streptococcus sp. WM07
ATCAAAATAGAAAGGAAACCCATATGTTCAGTCTAACAAATTACAATTCTAAAAACAACACTTTTTCTTTTGATGGTGGAAATCTAACGAATTACGGAGGATTACTTCTCTTTAAAGTACTTTTTGACCTCCTAAATCTGAAAGATTTAATTTCTAAATACTTAGTTACTAATGATCAACGCCAATATCTTCGGTACTCAGATACAAACATTATTATCCAACTCCTATTCCAAATCCTAGCTGGTCATGATACAGACTATGCCTGTCAAGAATTGAAAGAAGATGCTTATTTCTATCAGCTGCTAGAACCTGGACAGCTGGCCTCTCAACCAACCTTGTCACGTTTCTTTTCTCGTGCTACTGAAGAAACGATTGCAGCTTTAAGACAGATTAACTTTGAACTTCTCCAAATCTTTTTACAATTTCATCAAGTGGGGAATCTTATCATTGATATTGATTCGACTCATTTTACAACCTATGGAAAACAAGAAGGCTCGGCTTACAATGCTCATTACCGTGCCACAGGGTATCATCCACTCTATGCTTTTGAAAGTCAGACTGGTTATTGTTTCAATGCTCAGTTACGTCCTGGAAATCGCTATTGCTCCGAAGGAGCGGTGGAGTTCCTCCGACCTATTTTAGAAGACT
>NZ_SPPZ01000138.1 GCF_004570525.1 Streptococcus sp. WM07
TAGTAATCAAAACAGCATGGTACTGGCACAAAAACAGACACACAGATCAATGGAACAGAATCGAGAGCTGAGAAGTAAACCCACACATTTATGGAGAGCTAATATTCAACAAGGGAGCCAAGAGCATACGAGGGAGAAAGGAGAGTCTCTTCAATAAATGGTGTTGGGAAAACTGGACAGCCACATGCAAAAGAATGAAAGTAGACCATTACCTTACACCATGCACAAAAATCAACTCAAAATGGATTAAAGACTTGAATGTAAGACCAAAAACCATGAAACTTCTAGAAGAAAACATAGGCAGTACACTCTTTGACATCAGTATTAAAAGGATCTTTTCGGACACCATGTCTTCTCAGACAAGGGAAACAATAGAAAGAATAAACAAATGGGACTGCATCAGACTAAAGAGCTTCTTCAAGGCAAGGGAAAACAGGATTGAAACAAAAAAACAACTCACTAATTGGGAAAAAATATTTACAAGCCATTTATCCGACAAAGGGTTAATCTCCATAATATACAAAGAACTCACACTGCTTAACAACAAAAAAACAAACAACCCAATCAAAAAATGGGCAGAGGACATGAACAGAAATTTCTCAAAAGAAGATATGAGTATGGCCAATAGACACATGAAAAGATG
>NZ_SPPZ01000139.1 GCF_004570525.1 Streptococcus sp. WM07
AAGGATACTGTTGTGCCTGCTGGCAACTCTGGCAAGTTAGAGATTGACTTCTCTGCTGATGGGGTTTCACCAACCTTAACCGTTTGATCTGCCGGTGTTGGTTCATTACTATCAGCTTGCCTTGGAGCCTCTTCAACCTTAACCGTTACCGGAACCTTATCTGTTGAGCCATCTGGGTAAGTCACAACTACAGTAGCTGGCTTATCCCCTGCTGTCTCAGTATCTACTGGGCTTTCAAAGGATACTTTCGTTCCTTCTGGGAGAGATGGCAAGTTAGAGATTGACTTCTCTGCTGATGGGGTTTCACCAACCTTAACCGTTTGATCCGCCGGAGTTGGTTCATTACTATCAGCTTGCTTTGGAGCCTCTTCAACCTTAACCGTTACTGGAACCTTATCTGGTGAGCCATCTGGGTAAGTCACAACTACTACCGCTGACTTATCACCTGCTGTTGTTGTATCCACTGGAGTTTCAAAGGATACTGTTGTTCCTTCTGGGAGAGATGGCAAGTTAGAGATTGACTTCTCTGCTGATGGGGTTTCACCAACCTTAACCGTTTGATCCGCCGGAGTTGGTTCATTACTATCAGCTTGCCTTGGATTTTCAGAAACCTTAA
>NZ_SPPZ01000013.1 GCF_004570525.1 Streptococcus sp. WM07
CAACTTAATCATTCTATCAAAACTTCATTTGCTTGTCAACACTTTTTGTTAACTTTTTTGAAGTTTTTTTGAATTCGTTCGTTTCACCCGAACTTTTATCATTCATCTGTCCCGTTTAAGGAACTCTCCCTTCAGGACTTTATTAGTATACAACACTCTTACTTACTTGGCAACACTTTTGTTTAATTTTTTTAAACTTTTTTTCATTTTTTTAAATAATAGTGATAGAAATCTTGATTTAAAGGCTTTTTCTCGAATAAATAAAATGATTTTTTTATGATTTATCTCCTTATATTTGCCGAAAACTGAGTCTAACTGGAATAAAAAACGAGATTCTACTTCTCTATCCGTAGCAATCTGCCTACTTCTAACTCTCCATATCGATAATTATTTTGCTAGGCGGGAGGAAAATCGAAGAATTTCTCAAAATCTTATTCGTTACAAGTCTATATTTTAAAAAGAGAAGGCTGGTAAAAAATCCCAGCCTTCTAAATCTGTTCTCCCACCCCTTTTCATCAACTAGGAAGAACGGGTGGATTTAGTTCCCTTCGCTTTTTCATCTCTATGCAGTCCGTCCATCAATGAAACAAACCATATTTTCGAATTTAAATATGACTAATCGATATTTTCTACCGATTCATTGAGTTGTTGATAATACTCTTGTTTGAGATTTGAAATACTCAACATCGCTAGTAGACTAAGAAGATAGAGTCCTGCGAGAAAGAGCATAACGGTTGTCACCGTGGCATTCTGTAAGATAAAACCAATCACAACGGATGAGAAACCTCCAATGGCTCGTCCAACATTTAGAATGACATTATTAGCAAGAGATCGAACATAGTGAGGATAAAGTCGAGTAATCATGGCTCCATATCCTGCAAACATTCCATTGACAAAGAATCCAACAATAGCACCAGCTATCAGAATACTCCACTCTGTCCGTGCAAAACTAAAGAGATAAACAGACAGGGCTGAAGCCACTAAAAATATACTGTAACTTTTTCTTGGTCCCATATGATCTAATAGGTTTCCAAAGACAATCATTCCGAAGCACATGCCAAGAATCGTCGTAATCATCCAAACTGAGGATCCACTCATACTTACTCCAGCCTGTTCCTGCATGATACTGGGTAACCAATTCATCATTCCAAAGTAGCCCGCTATCTGAACAGTTGTCATCACCATTAAACAAATAGTCTGGGCAGCAATTGTTGGATTGGGAAACAAATCCTTAATCTTGCCTTTTTCCTGTCGCGCTTCCTTCAAGAGGTCTGCATCAAAATCACTAACCTGATCCGCATCAACAGCTATCAGAGACCAAAAAACAATTCCTAGAGGAAGTAAACCGCACAAAAAGAGTCCTCTCCAACCAAAAATCGGGGCAATCAAACCGGCCAAAGCTGCCGAGGTTATCGAACCTATTTGCCCAACGATTCCGTTGATAGAGGACATCCTTCCCATTTGTTCTTTCGGGACTAAACCAGCCATAATAGCAATCGCCACACCATACTCTCCACCTACTCCAATACCAGCAATAAAACGCATCAAATAGAGATATTCCAGATTAGGAGTAAAGAAAATAAGGGCAGTTGCCAAAGAGAAGATCGTTACAGTCCAACGAAACACTTTAAATTTATTACATTTATCGGCTAATATTCCAAAGACAATACCACCTAACAACATGCCAAGATTGGTTATTGTCGCAATCCAACCAGCTTCTACCTTACTAATCGCTAGCGAAGCAATAATAGATGTAAGGGAAAAGGATAAAAACATAACATTTAAATCATCCGTACCTGAAGCTATAATAGCCGATATTAACGCATTGCGATCATTTTTTGACAACTTCATCTTTTACTCCTTTATTCCATTTCTTGGGACCAAGCTTCTGGGTTCCGGTGCCAACTTTCCAGTAATGAACGATAGGGCTTCAGCTCTTCCTGTAACAAAGCTTGTTGAATCAGCGATTCATAATTTGTCAAGGTAATCAGAGGATAGCCTGCATACTCGAAAGCTGTAATTCCTATCGGTAGCTGATAATTGAATATTGCAGCACAACCAATGATTTCTGCACCTTCCTCTGCTAATGTTTGAGCTGCCTGAAGCACACTTTTTCCTGTACTAATTAAATCCTCAATGACTACAACTTTGCTTTGACTTGGCAAGCTTCCTTCTATGGCTTTTTTCTTACCATGTTTTTTAGCATCCGATCGAACATAGACCATTGGCAAATCCAGGATTTGCGAAACCATACTAGCATAGGGAATCCCTGCCGTTGCGACACCTGCAAGATACTCAACTTCGGGAAACGTTTCTTGAATTCTCGTGGCTAACTGCTCTACAATATAGCTTCGCTCTTTAGGATGGCCCATCATTAAACGATTATCACAGTAGATAGGCGATTTCAATCCCGAAGTCCAAAGAAACGGTTTTTCGGGAGACAAACTAACTGCCTTTATATCTAACAGGATCTGTGCTACTTGTAGTGACTGTTTCTGTATCATGATGCCCTCCACTCTTGTAAAATGGCTTGGTAAATCTGGCGACGATTGTCAGCCCTAGTAATGGGTCTTCCAACAACAATGTAATCTGTGCCTCGTTTTTTTGCACTCTCAGCGGTTGTTACTCGCTTTTGATCATCCTCTGGTGACCACTTCCAGCGAATTCCTGGTGTAATCGTCAAAAAGTCCACTCCACAAGCTTCTTTGATAGCTGGAACTTCTTGAGGAGAACAGACTACTCCATCCATGCCACTCTCCTTAGCAAGCTTGGCAAGATGAAGAACATCTTCCGTTAAGGTTCGATTCGAGTTCTGTACTCTTTTAAACTCTTTTGGGCTTGTCGAGGTCAGTTGTGTCACAGCAATCAAAAGCGGTTGAAAGCCTGACTTATTTCTGGCATTGACAGCAGCTCTCATCATTTCAATACCACCCTGAGCATGCACATTAATCATCTGACATCCTAGTTGACTCATAAAAGATACCGTTCTAGCGACAGTATTGGGAATATCGTGCAATTTTAAATCTAGAAAAACCTGATGTCCAGCCTCCAATAAGTCTCTGACGACTGCTGGTCCTTGACTAAAATACAATTCCATTCCAATCTTTAGAGATAAAGGCTCCCCTCCTAAATCTCGTAACAAGCTCTCCAGATCCTCTTTTTGGGAGACATCCAGGGCAATAATTGGCCTCGTTTTATCCATAGCATCCTCCTATTCTAGTAATCCAACACGGCAAGTTTTCTCCTTTCTATTTTTTAGGTCCAAAGTGCTCAAAAAAAGCCTCTCGCATATCGTAAGCGAGAGACCCGAGAGTTTGATGAAGTTTAAATGACTACATCCAATTCATTTTCCCGAACACGATTTACCCTAAATTGTCTAAAGTTTACCATATTCCGAATTTTTGTCAAGGTTTTTTGGAATAATTTAGTTATTTACAAATGTTCTAGAAAAACTTCTTCCCCCAACCCTCTTTGCTGGAGACCTTTCTTTGCGCAGCTAAGGAGCTCTTCTGAGAAGGCTTGAATCACTTCTTTTTCTTTTGCACTCAAATTTTGACGAGAAAAATCTTTACGCAATTGCACATAATCATGACCCATACTCTTGAAAAATGAGGAACGTTCGAGCAAGTCTTCCAAGGCTTCTAATTCCATCAAGAGACCAAGATGAAAGGCTGCCGGTGCAAAAGTAACGTCCAAGGGTTGAGTGCAGATACTCCGAAATTCAATAGTTCCCCTTCTGGTTAACTCCTGATAATGGTAGGAACGATGATTCTTAAGATCACGCGATTCAGGCTTCAGCATCAGATTCTCTCCATTTATTCCATAGGCATGAATTTCATCTTGTCCTAAATACTCCCTTAGCGGAATTGGTTCGAAATACATGTAATCTCCATCTCGGATTGTATAAAACAAGGAAGATTGGCTTTTAAAATCAATATAATCTGCCTCTGATTCAAAATCGCTAGGATAAATTCCGACATTCTGGGGAATCAAACCATGCATAGAAGCTTCCCAAAGATAATCCCTAGCTAGACTACATCCCGTCAGAGGTTCAAAGGATGAGTTCGCAAATAAATAGGCCTTTGCAGCTTCAATCTTATTAAAGGCATTTAAGACCCTTAAAAACTGACTCCTACTAACATCAAACTGAACCTGACTTCCACAAATATAAGCTGCATAATCCATATAAGGATGAAGCTCAGCATGTTGTTTTCCTAAAGAAAGATACTGCATCAACATTTGGTAACGTCCTGTCACTACAGGTCGATTATCGTTGATATCCCAATTGGGGTTTATCCCTGCTCCCACAAGCTGATGATCGTATTGAACTAAAAAGGACTGAATAGCGTCAAGGTAGATCTGAAAACGCCCAGCAACTTCAAATAAATTCTCAGCTTTCGCAAATGCAAACTCCAAGGTATTGTAACTAACTTCAAAAAGAATCAGATCTCCATTGGCAGCTACAATCTCAATCGGCTGTTTGTCATCATCAAACTTCACAATGGCAAAATCTAAGAGTTGAACAAGATGACGAAGCAAAGATATTGTCAGCCTATGATCCGTTGCTTGCCCATGTAAATGAACAATTGGAAATTCTAATTCAACTCCAATGAAAAGTTCTGGATTCTCTTTAAGTTTTGAAAGATAGTTTTCATGAAAAAATTGCTCCATAAATCGTCCTCTTTTCATTTATTCTAACCAGTATACCAAATTTTTAAAGTAAAAAACAAAAACGCCTGCTTACGCCATGGTTCTTGTTAAGAGCCATTGCGTAAACAAGCGTCTACCATCATGATGATGAGTGTTAGCACCAGGATCACTCCTGGTGCTAGACCAGAGCTAGACTAAGAGTCAAAAGACTCCATCATCATAACACTCAACAAAATTGATGATTTTAAACAAGTTCAATAATCGCCATTGGAGCTGCATCACCACGACGTGGTTCAGTTTTCAAGATACGAGTGTATCCACCCTTACGGTCAGCATAGCGTGGAGCGATATCTGAGAACAATTTTTGAAGTGCAGTTGTTGTAACGATTTTATCATTTTCAGCATCGTATACTTCACTTGCAATTTCGTTACGAACGAAAGCAGCTGCTTGACGACGTGCGTGCAAATCACCACGTTTACCAAGGGTAATCATTTTTTCAACTGTTTTACGAATTTCTTTTGCACGAGCTTCTGTAGTTACGATTGATTCATTGATGAGCAAATCAGTTGTAAGATCACGAAGCATCGCTTTACGTTGTGAACTAGTGCGTCCTAATTTACGGTAAGCCATTTTTTCCTCCTCTATTTCTCTTTTAGACCAAGACCAAGATCATGAAGTTTGAATTTCACTTCTTCAAGACTCTTACGGCCAAGGTTTCTCACTTTCATCATTTCGGCTTCAGTTTTCTCTGTTAAATCATATACTGTATTGATGCCTGCACGTTTCAAACAGTTGTAAGAACGAACAGATAGATCCAATTCTTCGATTGTGCGTTCCAATACGCGATCATCTGAACTTGAATCAGCTTCTTTCATCACTTCTGCTGCTTTGGCAACTTCAGTAAGATCAGTGAATAGATTTAAGTGCTCATTTAAAATACGAGCAGACAAACCGAGAGCGTCCTCTGGAATAATTGTTCCATTGGTCATGATTTCGAGTGTTAATTTGTCAAAACCATCATTGCTACCTACACGAGCAGGTTCAACTTGGTAATTGACTTTTTTCACTGGTGTGTAGATTGCATCTACTGCCAATGTACCAACCGGTGCATTATCCATTTTATTTTCATCAGCTGGAACATATCCACGACCAGTACGAACTGTCATACGAGCCTTGAAAGTCGCTCCTTCGCCAATAGTAAAGAGGTAATGATCTGGGTTGACAATTTCGATATCACTGTCTGTCAAAATATCACCAGCTGTAATTGTAGCAGGTCCTTTAACATCCAATTCAATCATCTTTTCGTCTTGGACGAATGATTTAACAGCAATTCCTTTGACGTTGAGGATAATCTGCATAACATCCTCACGGACACCTGGAACTGTATCAAATTCGTGCAATACACCCTCAATATTGATAGATGTTACTGCTGCTCCTGGAAGGGAGGCCAATAAGACACGACGAAGGGAGTTCCCAAGTGTTGTTCCGTAACCACGCTCAAGTGGCTCAACAACAAACATGCCGTAATCACTATTTTCATCAATTTTTGTTATTTTTGGTTTTTCAAACTCAATCATTTTATACTCCCTCTTAAAACGAAAAGCTGTGTAAATTTAAAATCAATTATACACGACGACGTTTTGGAGGACGGGCACCATTGTGAGGAACTGGAGTAACGTCACGAATTGCAGTTACTTCAAGACCTGCAGCTGCAAGTGCACGGATAGCAGATTCACGACCAGAACCAGGACCTTTAACTGTAACTTCTACAGATTTAAGACCATGTTCTTGAGCAGATTTAGCAGCTGCTTCTGATGCCATTTGGGCAGCAAATGGAGTAGATTTACGAGAACCTTTGAAACCAAGTGCACCAGCTGATGACCAAGCAATTGCGTTTCCGTGTACATCGGTAATCATAACGATAGTGTTATTGAATGTTGCGTGGATATGAGCAATACCAGATTCGATATTCTTCTTCGCACGACGTTTACGTGTTGGTTTAGCCAAGACTGTTTACCTCCTATATTATTTTTTCTTACCTGCAATCGCAACAGCTTTACCTTTGCGAGTACGAGCATTGTTTTTAGTATTTTGTCCACGGACAGGAAGTCCACGACGGTGACGGATACCACGGTAAGAACCGATTTCCATCAAGCGTTTGATGTTCAAGTTCACTTCACGACGAAGGTCACCTTCAACTTTGATTGTATCTACTTCACGACGGATAGCGTCTTCTTGATCTGGTGTAAGATCTTTTACGCGTACATCTTCAGAGACACCTGCAGCAGCAAGAATCTTCTTAGCAGTTGGAAGTCCGATACCGTAAACATAAGTAAGTGATACAACTACACGTTTATCATTTGGAATGTCAACTCCAGCAATACGAGCCATGTTTTCTCCTTTCTAGTAACTTATTTTAACCTTGGCGTTGTTTGTGTTTTGGATTTGCAGGGCAAATAACCATAACACGACCATTACGACGAATAACTTTGCAGTATTCGCAAATTGGCTTAACTGATGGTCTTACTTTCATTTCTTAATCCTCCAATTTTTTCCTTTATTTAAAGCGGTAGGTGATCCGTCCACGAGTCAAATCATATGGGCTCATCTCGACTGTTACACGGTCTCCCGCTAAAATACGAATATAATTTTTACGAATTTTACCAGAAACTGTTGCTAAAATCTGATGTCCATTTTCAAGTTCAACCGTAAACATTGCGTTCGGCATGGTATCGACTACCTTACCTTCAACTTCAATCACATCGTCTTTTGCCACGCAAAAGTACCTCCCTAAATTTCGATTTATGTCCTCTGGGTATAGAGGGACAAGATAAGTCAGAACCTAACTAGTGTACCACTAAGACTGATTTAATGCAAGATACAAACTATAGATTATTTGATTTTTTCTAATACAGCTTGGATATCTACAAAAACTTTGTCAATTTCTTGGTCTCCTTGAATATTAAAGACCAAGTCTTTAGCGGCATAGTGTTCAAGAATTGGTTGACCTTGAGCAATATTGACATCCAAACGTGTTTTAATAGCCTCTGGCTTATCATCTTCACGCTGGTAGAAGTCATGGCCACCACAATTGTCACAAGTGCCTTCAACTTTTGTCGGGTTGAAAATCTTGTGATAAGTTGCTCCACAGCTACGACAAATAAAACGGCCACTCAAACGGTCCAAAAGAATACTTGGGTCGACATCAATGTTAACCACCCCATCCAATTGAATGTTCGAAGCTGCCAAGGTTTGATCCAAGGCATGTGCTTGTTCAATGGTACGTGGGTAACCGTCCAACAAGAAACCTTTTTGGCTAATATCATCTTGCAAAAGGCGCTCTTTGACAATTCCATTGGTTACTTCATCTGGAACCAATTGTCCTTGATCCATGTAAGATTTTGCCAATAAGCCCATTTCCGTTTCATTAGCGATTGCTGCACGGAACATATCTCCTGTAGAAATATGAGCAAGGCCAAATTCTTCGACCAATTTAGCTGCTTGAGTCCCTTTTCCGGCACCTGGTAAGCCCATAATCAAAAGATTCATGTCTTCTCTCCTTTTTGTTTTCCACTAAATCTATCAATCGCTTGATAAACTTAGCAAAAAACAAAATAGAGAGGAATCAGCCACGGCTGATATCCTCTAAATTTTAGTCTGTATCTGTATGCATAAAGCCAACATAGCGACGTTTCAGAAGGTATCCTTCCAACTGCTTGATTCCGTCAATTGCTGTTGAAATCAAGATTAGCAAACTGGTTCCTCCCAAAGCTACAGCCTCGGCCAAACCGAATACGTTTTGAGCAACGATTGGGATAATGGCAACGAAACTCAAGAAGATTGAACCAACAAGAGCTAAGCGTCGCAAAAGCTTGGACATATAAACCTCTGTCCCCTTACCTGGGCGAACTCCTGGAATATAGGCTGAACTCTTTTGCAAGTTTTCAGCAGTCTTTTCAGGATTAATCTGCACAAAGGTATAGAAGAACGTAAAGAGGATAATTAAAAGTGCATACATGGCAATTCCCGACGGCATATCTGTCGACAGGAGATCTCGCACATTTCGTACCCAAGCTGCATCATTTCCGCTTAAAATCATAAACTGAACAATAGCGGCTGGTGCAGCTGTGATAGAACTGGCGAAGATAACTGGGATAACCCCGGCTGGATTCACCTTCAAGGGTAGGTAAGAGCTAGAGGAAGCACCCTGTGCCAATTTTGTATATTGGATTGGAATTTTGTATTCAGCCTGCTGTACAAAAGTGGTGAAATAAATAATCGCCAAGACAGCTAAAGCTACTGAAGCAAGGAAAATCGCTGAATTCTGTAGACGATCTGCCGGCACATTAATGAAATAATCTTCATAAAGTCCCCAGAAAGTCCGTGGAATGGCAGAGATAATACCGGCAAAGATAATCATGGAAACCCCATTTCCATAACCTTTATCGGAAATTTGTTCTCCCAACCAAACTACAATCATGCTACCTGTTGTCAAAATACAGCCAATGTAGAGATAGGTTTGCCAGTTTGGGGTAGGCACCAGCTGAGCATTAGACAAGGTATTAAAACTTGCCGTAATCGCAATAGACTGGACAAAGGCTAGGACTAAGGAAATGTAGCGAGTGGCTTGGTTGAGTTTTCGTCGTCCAACCTCACCTTGTTTTCCCCACTCTACAAATTTAGGAACAATATCCATTTGGAGTAGTTGAACAACGATGGAGGAGGTGATATAGGGAGAAACACCCAAGGCAAAAACCGAAAAGTTCTGCATGGCATTCCCCGATACCAAACTCAACATGTTAAGGAAGGACAATTGAGACAAGTCAGCAAGGACCCGGGCATTCACACCTGGAACAGTAATATGCGTTCCAACGCGGAAAACGAAAAGGATAAAGAGGGTCATCCAAATCTTGGTCCGGACCTGCTTAATTTTTAAGGAATCCCTTAAAATTTTAAAGAACATAGAGTAACCTCTCTATCGTTTCTTAGATGACCTCGATTGATCCACCTTTAGCTGTGATTGCTTCTTCAGCTGATTTAGAGAATTTAGCTGCTTTCACAGTCAATTTCTTAGTCAATTCGCCGTTACCAAGGATTTTAACACCTGATTTTTCAGCTTTCACAATTCCAGCTTCGATCAAAGCAACTGGTGTTACTTCTGCACCGTCTTCAAAGACGTTCAATTGATCAAGGTTGACAATCGCATATTCTTTACGGTTGATGTTTGTGAAACCACGTTTTGGCAAACGACGGAACAATGGAGTTTGTCCCCCTTCAAATCCTGGACGTACGCCACCACCGCTACGAGCTTTTTGACCTTTTTGTCCACGACCTGAAGTTTTACCGTTACCGGATGAAGTACCACGACCTACACGGTTACGAACTTTACGAGAGCCTTCTGCTGGTTTCAATTCATGAAGTTTCATTCTGTTTTTTCTCCTTTTATGAGTGACAATTGTCACGGGCTAGCGCTTTTGCAAAACGGAAACTTTTACAAAAACTCGCTTGTCTAAATGGCTTGTAAGTCGCAAAGATTCTTCTTTGCGACTTAGCCATGATGTTCTTATTTAACTTCTTCTACAGTTACCAAGTGAGAGATGGTGTTCACCATTCCAAGGATAGCTGGATTATCTTCTTTGATAACAGAAGAATGTAATTTGCCAAGTCCAAGGGCAACAACCGTTTTACGTTGGTTTGGCTTGCGTCCGATTGGAGACTTAGTCAAAGTAATTTTAATTTGAGCCATTTGATCCCCTTTCTTATGCCAAGTCAGATACTGAGATACCACGTAAAGCAGCAACCTCTTCAGCACGTTTTAATTGTTTCAATCCTTCAACAGTTGCGCGAACGATATTGATTGGAGTATTTGAACCAAGTGATTTAGATGTAATATCTGCAACACCTGCCAATTCGATGACGGCACGAACTGCACCACCAGCGGCAACTCCAGCCCCTTCAACAGCTGGTTTCAACAATACACGAGCTCCACCAAATTCAGATGTAATCTCGTGAGGAATTGTAGTACCAACCATAGGAACTTCAATCAAGTTCTTCTTAGCATCTTCGATAGCCTTACGGATTGCTTCTGGAACCTCTTGAGCTTTACCAGTACCAAATCCAACACGGCCATTGCGGTCACCAACAACTACAAGAGCTGCAAAGCGTAGACGACGTCCACCTTTAACAACTTTTGTAACACGGTTGATGGCAACTACGCGTTCTTCAAGTTCAACTGCATTGTCTTTAAATGCCATTTTTCAGTGTCCTCCCTATTAGAATTTCAATCCGTTTTCACGAGCTGCATCAGCCAACGCTTTAACACGTCCGTGATATAGATATCCACCGCGGTCGAACACCACTTCAGAAATACCTTTAGCAACTGCACGTTCAGCTACAAGTTTACCAACTACGGCAGCTTGTTCTGTTTTTGTACCTTTTGAAACGTCTTTATCAAGAGTTGAAGCGCTTGCGAGCGTTACACCCGCTACGTCATCAATTACTTGAGCGTAGATGCCTGTATTAGAACGGAATACGTTCAAACGTGGGCGATCAGCAGTTCCAGAGAGTTTTCCGCGAACACGACGATGGCGTTTTTGGCGGAGTTTGTTTTTATCTGGTTTCGAAATCACAATTTTCACCTCTTAGTTTTTTGTTTGTGCTTAGCACAGAGTCGGTAGATCAGACTAAGACATCTATTTCTACCTTATCATTTAGTTCAATAACTGTCTCTAACCCAGCGGTTGAAGGATATGTTTGTTCGTTTTTAATGGCTCCCAAAAATATCTCAGCAACTGTGCGGGGATGAAGCTAGAAACTAATTTTTGGAAAATTAGTTCTATCTTACAGTTATTATTTACCAGTTTTACCTTCTTTGCGACGTACAAATTCTCCAACATAGCGGATACCTTTACCTTTATATGGCTCAGGCGCACGAAGGCTACGGATGTAAGCAGCAGTTTGGCCGACTACTTCTTTGTTGATCCCTGAAACAACGATTGTTGTTGGGTTTGGCAACTCAAAAGTAATTCCAGCTGGTGCTTCAACCTCATCTGGATGAGATTTACCAACTGCAAGAACCAATTTGCTTCCTTGAAGTTGTGCACGGTATCCAACCCCACGCATTTCAAGTTCTTTCTTGAATCCTTCTGATACACCAACAACCATGTTGTTCAAAAGGGCACGTGTAGTTCCGTGGATTGTTTTCATTTCTTTAGAATCGTTTGGACGGTGAAGAGTTACTTCTGTTCCTTCCACACGAATTTCGATGTCCTTCGCAAATTCACGAGTCAATTCACCTTTAGGACCTTTTACAGTAACCACATTGTTATCTGCGATGTTCAATTCAACACCAGCAGGCAATACGATTACTTTATTACCAATACGTGACATGTTTATCTCCTGTTAAATTATCGAGCCGCAAAGCGACTAGTTTTCACGGGGTATGATCAAGAGGAAATTTAGAAGACCAACTTCTATCTAAATCCTTCAATCATGAATATACAAGCGTAGGAACTCACATCAGAGTCACAAACCTGTAATTGAGCTCGAGCTACAGCCTGGTGCGAAAAAGATAAACCTTCCTAGAAGCTATAGCTTCTGCGTCTGGTCTCCTATTTTCGCTGGGGCTGCTTAACGCTCTCGCATCTTGATATTACCAAACGTAGGCGATTACCTCACCACCAACATTCTTTTGGCGTGCTTCTTTATCAGTAAGCAAACCTTCAGATGTTGATACGATCGCGATTCCAAGTCCGTTCAAGACTTTTGGAAGATCTTCGCTCTTCTTGTAAACACGAAGACCTGGTTTTGAAACACGTTTCAAGTTTGTGATAACTTTTTCACCGTTTGATCCGTATTTCAAGAATACGCGAACAATGCCTTGTTTATCATCTTCAATCACTTCAACGTTTTTTACAAAACCTTCACGTTTAAGGATTTCAGCAATACCTTTTTTGATGTTTGATGCAGGTACTTCAAGAACTTCGTGGTTAGCTTGGTTAGCATTACGAATACGTGTCAAAAAGTCTGCAATTGGGTCAGTCATAACCATTTTTTGATTTCTCCTCTTATTACTAGTAGTTTGAGCAAGTCACTTGCTAGTTAATGAATAGGCAGCTGCCTAGGTTTCACCAAATGTTGGTGAAGAAAGTCAGAACACGGACTAAAATAAGCCCATCTTCAAAACTTGAATTAAGTTCGAGCTATAGCCTGGTGCGAAAAAGACAAAGCTATCTAGAAGCCATAGCTTCTACATTAGATTTACTATTTTCACTAGGGCTGATTAACGCTCTCACACCTTAAATTTGAGCAAGGACTAAGATCCTAATGAAAAAGATCGTCCTTTGCATCATGAAATTACCAAGAAGCTTTTGTTACGCCTGGGATTTGCCCTTTGTAAGCAAGCTCACGGAAGCAAACACGGCAAAGCTTAAATTTACGGTAAACTGAGTGTGGACGTCCACAACGTTCGCAACGAGTGTAAGCTTGTGTAGAGAACTTTGCAGGACGCTTATTTTTAGCGATCATTGATTTTTTAGCCAATTTAAGTTCCTCCTGAATTATTTAGCGAAAGGCATTCCAAGTCCTGCAAGCAATTCGCGAGACTCTTCATCTGTATTCGCTGTCGTTACGATAACGATATCCATACCGCGTGTTTTGTCGACGTCATCAAAGCTGATTTCAGGGAAGATCAATTGCTCTTTGACACCAAGTGTGTAGTTTCCACGTCCGTCGAATGATTTTGTTGGGACACCTTGGAAGTCACGTACACGTGGAAGTGATACAGAAACCAATTTGTCTAAGAAATCGTACATACGCTCACCACGAAGGGTTACTTTCGCACCGATCGCTACACCTTCACGAAGACGGAAGCCGGCGATAGATTTCTTCGCTTTTGTGATCAATGGTTTTTGACCAGAGATAAGTGCAAGCTCTTCTGCAGCTTTTTCAAGGTTTTTAGCATTTGAAACTGCATCACCAACACCCATGTTCAAAACGATTTTATCTACTTTTGGAACTGCCATTACAGAAGAGTAGTTGAACTTCTCTGACAAAGCAGGGACTACTTCATTAAGATATTTTTCTTTCAAACGATTAGCCATGTTACTTCTCCTTTCCTTCGTGATTAATCAAGCACTTCGCCTGATTTTTTGTTGTAACGAACTTTTTTGCCGTCTACAAATTTGTAGCCAACACGTCCAGCAACACCATTTTTATCCAAAACTTGTACATTAGATACATGGATTGGAGCTTCCACTTCAACGATACCACCTTTAGGAAGTTCGTTGTTTGGACGTTGGTGTTTCTTCACGATGTTGACACCTTCAACGATGACTTTGTTAACTTTTGGAAGGGCAGTAAGGACAACAGCTTCTACACCTTTGTCTTTACCTGCGATTACTTTAACTTTATCGCCTTTTTTTACAAACATTCTTTTCTCCTTAAATTCTTACGCCCATAGGGGGCACCCTGAAAGATACCTTTCAGGGGACTATAGTTTGTGTTTCTTACAATACCTCTGGTGCAAGGGAAACGATCTTCATGAAGCCACCTTCACGCAATTCACGTGCAACTGGGCCAAAGATACGTGTTCCACGAGGTGTTTTGTCATCACGGATGATAACTGCAGCGTTCTCATCAAATTTGATGTAAGAACCGTCTGCACGACGAGCACCTGTCTTAGTACGAACGATAACGGCTTTCACAACGTCACCTTTTTTAACCGCACCACCAGGAGTCGCTTGTTTTACAGAAGCTACGATAACATCGCCGATGTTAGCGAATTTACGTCCTGAACCACCAAGAACCTTGATTGTCAAGATTTCGCGGGCACCTGAGTTATCAGCAACTTTCAAACGAGTTTCTGTTTGAATCATTTACCTTTTCTCCTTTTCGGTTCGATTAGATGATAACCGCTTCTTCAACAACTTCTACAAGACGGAAGCGTTTTGTAGCTGAAAGCGGACGAGTTTCCATGATACGAACGATATCGCCTTCTTTAGCAACATTGTTTTCATCATGAGCCTTGTACTTTTTAGAGTAGTTAATACGTTTACCATAGACTGGGTGGTTACGTTTAGTTTCAACTACAACTGTGATTGTTTTATCCATCTTGTCAGAAACGACGCGTCCAACAAGGGTCTTACGTTGATTACGTTCCATTAGTTAGATTTCTCCTTTCCCAAGTCTATTTAACTTCTGATTGAATTGTTTTGATACGAGCGATTTGTTTTTTCACTTCTTTCAAACGAGCTGTTTGTTCCAATTGACCAGTAGCCGCTTGGAAACGAAGATCAAACAATTCTTTTTTCAATTCGTTTTCACGCTTCGCAAGTTCTTCTGAAGAAAGACCACGAAGTTCTTCAACAAATTTTTTGATTTCTTCAAGTTTCATGTCTTCTCCTTACTTCTCTTCACGTTTAACAAATTTGCATTTAACTGGCAATTTGTGGCTAGCAAGACGAAGAGCTTCACGGGCAACTTCTTCAGAAACACCAGCAACTTCAAACATTACTTTACCACGCTTAACTGGTGCAACCCAACCTTCAGGTGCCCCTTTACCAGATCCCATACGAACCCCGATTGCTTTAGCAGTGTAAGATTTGTGAGGGAAGATTTTAATCCAAACTTTACCACCACGTTTCATGTAACGCGTCATAGCGATACGGGCAGCTTCGATTTGGCGGTTTGTGATCCAGTGGCTAGTTGTTGCTTGAAGACCAAATTCTCCGAAGTCTACTTGTTTTCCACCTTTTGCTTCACCGCGCATTTTCCCACGGAACTCACGACGGTGTTTCACACGTTTAGGTACTAACATCGGTTATTTACCTCCCTGAGTGTTTTTACGAGCTGGAAGAACTTCACCACGGTAGATCCATACTTTAACACCAAGTTTACCGTAAGTTGTATCTGCTTCTTCCCAAGCATAGTCGATATCTGCACGCAATGTGTGAAGTGGAACAGTTCCTTCAGAGTATCCTTCGCTACGAGCGATATCCGC
Source organism: Streptococcus sp. WM07 (assembly GCF_004570525.1). Lineage (GTDB taxonomy): Bacteria > Bacillota > Bacilli > Lactobacillales > Streptococcaceae > Streptococcus. Next base: position 15,651 of record NZ_SPPZ01000013.1, read on the forward strand.
ACCGTTCAAACGACCAGATACTTGAGTTTTGATTCCTTTAGCTCCAGCACGCATTGCACGTTGGATAGCTTGTTTTTGTGCACGACGGAAAGCAACACGTTGCTCCAATTGACGAGCAATTCCTTCACCAACAAGATGTGCATCCAAATCAGGTTTTTTGATTTCGATGATGTTGATGTGAACTTGTTTCCCAGTCATTTTGTTCAATTTAGCACGAAGAGCGTCAACATTTGCTCCACCTTTACCAATAACCATACCTGGTTTTGCAGTGTGAAGAGAAACATTAACTTTGTTCACAGCACGTTCGATTTCGATTGTTGAAACAGCTGCGTCTGCTAATTCTTTTTGGATAAATTTGCGGATAGCTAGATCTTCATGAAGGTAATCCGCGTATTCTTTTTCAGCATACCATTTAGCATCCCAGTCACGGATGATACCGACACGCATTCCAATTGGATGTACTTTTTGACCCACGAGTTAACCTCCTTATTGTTCTGCAACTACCACAGTGATGTGGGAAGTGCGTTTGTTGATTGGTGAAGCTGAACCTTTAGCACGTGGACGGAAACGTTTCATTGTTGGTCCTTCGTTTGCGTAAGCTTCACTTACAATAAGGTTAGCTTTGTCCAAACCTAAGTTATTTTCAGCATTAGCGATTGCAGAGTTCAAAACTTTCTCGATAATACCAGCAGCTTTGTTTGGAGTGAATTTCAAGATTGCGATTGCGTCAGCGACGTTTTTACCACGAATGTTATCAAGCACAAGACGAGATTTACGAGGTGAAACACGCACTGTACGAGCCATTGCTTTAGCTGAAGTCATTTCTGCCATGTCGTTCTCCTCTCTTATCTACGTGTCTTCTTATCGTCAGCAGCGTGACCTTTATAAGTACGAGTTGGTGCAAATTCACCAAGCTTGTGACCTACCATGTCTTCTTGGATGTAAACTGGTACGTGTTTACGTCCATCATAAACTGCGATTGTGTAACCAATGAAACTTGGGAAAATCGTTGAACGACGTGACCAAGTTTTAATGACTTTTTTCTTTTCATCATTCGCTTGAGCTTCAACTTTTTTCATCAAATGCTCATCGACGAAAGGTCCTTTTTTAAGACTACGTCCCATTTTTATTTTTTCTCCTTTAAAATACAGTACCACAGCGGCTTGGGAGCAAGAATACTCTTGCTGTCCCTACCGAGCTGGCGGAATAATGTTTCAGTAAACTAATTATTTCTCGTTGCGACGGCGTACGATCAATTTGTTAGAACGAGCCTTCTTATTACGAGTTTTAAGTCCAAGAGCAGGTTTGCCCCATGGAGTTGATGGTGCTTTACGTCCGACTGGTGCTTTACCTTCACCACCCCCGTGTGGGTGATCGTTAGGGTTCATTACAGAACCACGAACAGTTGGGCGAACACCTTTCCAACGGTTACGTCCAGCTTTACCAAGGTTAACCAATCCATGTTGTTCGTTACCAACAACACCGACAGTCGCACGGCAACTTGAAAGGATCATACGAACTTCGCCAGATTGAAGACGAACAAGAGTGTATTTACCTTCTTGACCCAATACTTGAGCAGATGCTCCAGCAGCACGAACCAATTCACCACCGCGTCCTGGTTTCAACTCAATGTTGTGGATCATTGTACCGACAGGAATATTTGCAAGCGGCAAAGCATTTCCGACTTTGATATCGGCATCTGGTCCAGATACGATGCGTTGTCCTACTTCAAGACCTTTAGGAGCAATGATATAAGCTTTTACACCGTCTGTGTAGTGTACAAGAGCGATGTTTGCTGAACGGTTTGGATCGTATTCGATTGTTTTAACAACTGCTTCAACCGCATCTTTGTTACGTTTGAAGTCGATCAAACGGTAATGACGTTTGTGTCCACCACCTTGGTGACGAACAGTGATACGACCATTGTTGTTACGACCAGCTTTGTTTTTCAAAGGAACAAGCAAAGTTTTTTCTGGCTTGTTAGTTGTGATTTCAGCGAAATCCAAAGAGGTCATATTACGGCGACCATTTGTAGTTGGTTTATAAACTCTGATTCCCACGCTATTTCCTCCTTAGATTATTCAGCTTCAGCAGCAAACAACTCGATTGCTTTTGAATCAGCTGTAAGTGTGATGATGGCTTTTTTAGTTTTTGCAGTAAAACCATTGTAACGTCCAACACGTTTTGCTTTAGGTTTTACAGTCACTGTGTTTACGTTTGCAACTTTAACACCTTCAAAAGCAGCTTCAACAGCTTGCTTGATCAAGAGTTTGTGTGCACGTGTATCTACTTCAAATACGTATTTCCCTGCTTCCATCTGAGCCATTGACTTCTCAGTGATAACAGGTTTTTTAATAACGTCATACAAGTTCATTATGCAAGAACCTCCTCGATAGTTGAGATCGCTTCTTTAGTAACAAGAAGTTTGTCGCTATTCACGATATCAAGAACACTTGCAGTTGCTGCAGTTGCAACTTTTACGTTTGGAAGGTTACGAGCTGAAAGTGCAGCAAATTCATTTCCTTCTTCAAGAATCACAAGTACTTTTGAATCAATGTTAAGTGCTTTAAGAACAGCTGCAAATTCAGCAGTTTTTGGCGCTGTGAAGGAAAGTCCTTCAACCGCTACAAGTTTGTCTTCAGCAACCTTAGCTGAGTAAACAGACTGAAGGGCCAAACGACGCATTTTACGTGGAAGTTTGTAGCTGTATGAACGTGGAGTTGGTCCGAAGACAACACCACCACCACGCCATTGTGGAGAGCGGATAGAACCTTGACGAGCACGTCCAGTTCCTTTTTGGCGCCATGGTTTACGGCCACCACCAGATACTGCTGAACGGTTCTTCACTGCGTGAGTTCCTTGACGAAGGCTCGCACGTTGGCTGATGATCACATCAAACACAACTGCTTCATTTGGCTCAATTCCAAATACTGCATCGTTCAAGGCAAGTTCGCCAGCTTCTTTACCTGTTTGGTCGAATAATTTTACATTTGCCATTGTGACTGTTTTCCCCTTTCCTTATTATTTAGCAGCCTTCACTGCTGATTTGATAGTGATAAGAGATTTCTTAGCACCTGGTACATTACCTTTGATCAAGATAACGTTTTTCTCTGGAACAACTTGAACAATTTCAAGGTTTTGGATTGTTACACGATCGCCACCCATACGTCCAGCCAAACGTTTGTTTTTGAAGACGCGGTTTGGATCAACTGGTCCCATTGAACCAGGACGACGGTGGTAACGAGAACCGTGAGACATAGGTCCACGTGATTGACCATGGCGTTTGATAACACCTTGGAATCCTTTACCTTTTGAAGTTCCTGTTACGTCAACAACATCTCCAGCTTGGAAAGTGTCAACTGAGATTTCATCACCAACTGCCAAGCCTTCAATGTTTTTGAATTCACGAATGAAGCGCTTAGGAGCTGTGTTAGCTTTTGCTACATGGCCTTTGGCAGGTTTGTTGCTCAATACTTCACGTTTGTCATCAAAACCAACTTGAACGGCGTTGTATCCGTCTGTTTCAACTGTTTTAACTTGAAGAACAACGTTTGGAGCTGCTTCAATAACAGTAACAGGGATAAACTCACCTGATTCAGTGAAGATTTGAGTCATTCCCACTTTTTTCCCTAAGATTCCTTTTGTCATGAGAAAATGTTCCTTTTCTTTCTATTTTTTCAAAAAGTTTTTAACGAGCGTTTTTTATGCTCAAATGAAGATGCCACGGCCGCAGAGTGCAAAGCAAAAATAGGAAACTGACGATGTGTCCAAAGAACACTAAGAAGTTTATCTTTTTTGCATAGCACTCAGGCCGGCTTCAATTAGATAGCTACTGATTCTGCCACTCAGTACCAGCATCAGACTTTTCTATTAAAGTTTGATTTCTACGTTTACACCACTTGGAAGGTCAAGTTTCATCAAAGCGTCAACTGTTTTTTGAGTTGGGTTGATGATGTCGATCAAACGTTTGTGTGTCCGCATTTCAAATTGTTCGCGAGAATCTTTATATTTGTGAGTCGCACGAATGATTGTGTAGAGACTACGCTCTGTTGGTAGTGGGATTGGACCCGCTACTTCAGCACCTGTACGACCAGCAGTTTCTACGATTTTAGCAGCCGCTGTATCAAGTGTACGGTGTTCGTAAGCTTTCAAGCGAATGCGGATTTTTTTGTTTGCCATCTTTTTCTCCTTTTTTTCGTCTATTTAAGTAATAGGCTAGCTCCTCAAGAAAACCGACCGCCTTGCGTGGCAATGCAACCGAGCGTGTCGCAACCTCTTGTATCAAAGCTAAGACTGTGTTTTTCACAGCACTTGAATAGTCTACCACACGCGCGGAAGCATTGCAAGGGAAATGCTAAGATTTTTTTGAAAAAATTTTAAAAAGAAGATTTTTTCTTATTATATAGAAGAAAGTATGAATAAAAAAAGAAAGCCTACTTCCAGTGATCATAATCACTTGGAAGTAGGCCCCTCTTTTCTACATATTCAATAAATATTTATTCTTCACTAGATTCCTTTGAAGCTGCTGGTAGGATAAGGTTCAAGAAAACACCTACCAAGGCTGCCAAGGCGGTCCCTGAAATCACAAGGTCCGATCCTAATTTCAAGACTCCACCCCCAAGGCCCAAGACCAACATGGCGCTGGCAATGACCAGGTTCCGTGATTCCATGAAATTCACACGCGCCCGAACCAATACTTTCAAACCGTTACTTGCAATAACCCCGTAAAGCAGGATGGACATTCCTCCAAGCACCGCACTTGGAATAGTTGAAATCAAAGCGGTAAATTTCGAGAAGAAGCTAAGCCCAATAGCAATGAAAGCCGCATTCCGAATAACGGATACACTGGCAATCCGAGTCAAACCAACAACCCCTGTATTTTCACCGTAAGTGGTATTAGCCGGTCCACCGATAAAGGCGGATACCGCTGTCGCCACCCCATCACCGATTAGAGTACGGTTTAGACCTGGTTTTTTCAAAAAATTACGACCACAAATTTCACCTAACACCATGTGGTCACCGATATGCTCTGCAATTGTTACAATCGCAATCGGTAAAATCGCAAAGGCTTCCGGTCCAAAGTAAAATCTATATTCTTTAAAGCTCGCCATTCCTGTTGTAAATGGCAAAGCCATATCTGGCAAGGCAAACCAAGCTGCCTTTTGAACCGGTGTAAAATCTACCATACCTAAGCAGACCGCCACTAGATAGCCTCCAACAATGGCAACCAAGAAAGGAATCACCCGTAGGAAGCCACGGCCTCTTGTTTGAATCGTTACTGCAATCATAAAGCTGACTGCAGCGACTAGCATATTCTTCCAGTCACCATCTTGGACAAAACCAGCTGAAGTTACGGCTGTATTAGCAAGGCCCAATCCAATCACCATAATCATTGGTCCAATGACAATCGGCGGTAGGAGGCGGTCAATCCAAGCCGTACCGACTTTGGAAACAATCAAGGCAACCACCACATAAATCAAACCGACCATCATGATTCCAGTTTGCCCCGCGCTAATATCGCCCCCCATCTGCTCTTTAGCAAAGGCCATAGCTGAAATATAAGCAAATGAAGACCCTAGGTAAACCGGAACACTAAATTTGGTAGACACCATATAAATCAGAGTCCCAAGTCCAGAAGCTAGAAGAGCGGTTGAAACCGACATGCCTAGTAAAATTGGAACTAGGATTGTCGCTCCAAACATAGCAAAAACATGTTGCACACTCAGCAACAACCCTTTTGCAGTGTCTGGCTTTTCATGAATATCAAATAACAAACGTTTCTCTGCCATTTTATCCCCCTTTATCTTCTCTTATCTCGATGGCATTCTTTATCAAGATAAGAAGGCGCGTTTTATTTGATTTGGCTTTAAAAAAAGCCTCATCATGAAATGAGACTCTGGTGGATTTGTATTCGATTAAATATCACTACAAAACAAGTGTAGAGCTGACACGGCCCCACTCCTACTTCATACTGGATGTTCGAAAAGTCCTTAGTAGGCTCTCTGTCCTACCTTAAAAGTCTTTATTTCGAGTATTTATTATACCAGAATGTAAGCCCTTTTGCAAGACAACCGATTCAGAGAAAAAACAAAAAAATAATATATTATAGGTTTGTGCTTCCTACTCTCTAACATTTTCTTCTACAACAACGAAAAAGACCGCCAGCTTACGAGGCGATCTATAATCATTCTTATTTCACCGCTCGATCTTGTGCAGCTTCAACTGCTTGGCGAACGGTTTCTGTATAAATTTTAGCACCTGCTTGAATGGCTTCACCAGTGCCACCGAAGTGGATATTATCACTGTCTTCCCACATTTCAGGGTGATTGAGGGAGACTTTGTGCCAATCAGCTAGGGTAATAAATTTATGTTTTTGGGCAAGTTTCAGTTCATATTTCCAGGTTTCTTCTGCGGTTGCTTCGATGTACTGGTCAGAATTGCCATCATAAGGAGTAATCAAGACAAGGCGATGACCTCTAGGTAAGTCCTTGATAATACCATCCAATTCTTCTTTAAAATTATCCACGATGTTCACCCCAACACCAATAACAACTGTTTGACCCAAGATTCCTGCCCGAGCTTGGTCATTCATAATCTCACGCGCCTGCGTCAGATTACGACTACCAGCTGCATCAATATTACCATCCGGGAAGGCTTGATTCAGTTGCGTACTTGCCCTTAGAGCCACCGAGTCCCCGATAAGTGAAAGGCCCCCTTCAACAGAAAGACTCTCAATTTCAGGCTCTTCCTCTAGCTTCTCAAGGCGAGCTGATGGATTAATCTGATAATAAAGCCGCTCCAAACCCTGTGCCGATTGAGCCATATTATTACCTGCCATATCTCGTGCAAAGTTGGTCATCATAGGCGCCTGATAGAGCCGAACACCACTAGCCATCACCAAGCCAACCAGTGCCAAGCCCATAATGGTGCGAGCCGGCTTATTGAAATGCTGACGACCTGCCAGGATTGGTTCCATAATGTAAAAAGAAAAAGAAGCAAAGGTGTAAGAGAGGAGGACTGTGAGGAAAACCGCTTGCCAGTGTACCATTTGATCCTTAAACAGAATATACAAAGGCCAATGGAAGAGATAGACCCCGTAGGAAGTATCTGCCAGAAAGGTCAACCAAGCTGGTTCCTTAACATCCGGCAATTGATTGTGAAGTAGCCGCATACTACGAATCAAGAAGGTCGCTCCCAGAGCTGCCAAAGCGAGCCCCCCTAGATAGGTTACATCCTGATCAAAGCGCAGCAAGAGTAGCAGACTGGTTAGAATTCCCACACCTATCAAGCTTCCTAGCACGATTCCCAGCCAATTGGAATGCTTCAAGCGCTTTTCAAATGACAGCGATAGCGAAGATACACCCGTCATCGCCGCTAATAAACTTCCAAAAAAGAAAGGAAAGAGATGGCTAAGACTCGCAAAATAAAGCATAGACGGACTAGCTCCGACCAAAAGCCCCGAAACCATGATTCCATAAGAAAGAACCAATAAGGGAAGGGACAAGGTTAGGATACTACCTCTAAACTGCGAAACATTGCGGGAACGCTTGGCAAGACGATAGAGAAGAAAGGACCAAAGCAAATAGAAATGGACTTCCACCGCCAAACTCCAATTATGGACAAAGAGGTGAGGAATAAACTGATCCTCATAATTCCCGCCCGTCAGCATCTCATAAAGGTTGGTCACATAACCCAAAACACCTGCTACTTGTGTCGGTAAATCCGTAATGTACTCCAAGCGAACTAACCATGACAGAGGAATCGTAATCAACAGCATTAGGACTACAGGAGGTACAATCCGATACAAACGCCGCCGTAGGAAAGATTGTATATTTACTTGACCCGTGCGATCTACCTCATCTATCATCAAGGCTGTAATTAGAAAGCCCGAGAAGGTAAAAAACACATCAACCCCAACAAAACCACCAGGGAAATACTTGGGATAAAAATGGTACAGCAAGACCCATAACAGACCCAGGGCCCGCACGCATGAAAACCAGCGTATCCGCATACTAACTCCTAACTGAACTTTTCCTATTTTTTATATTATACCGTAAATACAGTTACATTCCAAATGAGGCAGAAAAACCAGGCTTTTCAGACCTGGTTTTCTAGAGTTTTTAGAAATTACGATTGGAACGGTTGTAGCCATATTGCTCCACAAAGTCTTGACGGAATTCCAAGAGATTGTCATCCAGAATCGCCTGACGGACTTTCCGCATCAAATCAATCAGGAAGTAAAGATTGTGATAACTCGTCAAGCGCATACCAAATGTCTCATCTGCTTTCAGAAGATGACGTAAGTAAGCACGACTATAATTCTGACAGGTGTAACAATCACAGTTTGGATCCAGCGGACCAAAGTCTTCTGCATATTGAGCGTTTTTCACCACTAAGCGTCCTTGGCTCGTCATACAGGTTCCATTGCGTGCAATGCGTGTTGGCAAGACACAGTCAAACATATCAATACCACGAATCACTCCATCAATCAAACTATCGGGTGCTCCAACTCCCATTAAGTAACGTGGTTTATTCTCAGGTAAAAGGGGAGTGGTAAAGTCCAGCACCGCGTTCATTTCCTCATGCGTCTCGCCAACCGCTAAGCCGCCCACGGAGTAACCTGGGAAATCCATAGCCACCAAGTCGGCTGCAGACTGACGGCGTAGGTCTTCAAAGCCAGCTCCCTGAACGATTCCAAACAAGCCTTGGCGATCCGGATTTTTGTGAGCTTTCAATCCCCGCTCCGCCCAACGACTCGTCCGCTCAATGGATTTTTTGACATAGTCATAAGGCTGATAGAACTGAGGACACTCATCAAAGCTCATCATGATGTCAGAGCCTAGATTGTTCTGAATCGAAATGGCTTTTTCTGGGGATAGGAACATCTTAGCCCCATTTAGGTGATTCTTGAAGGTAACCCCTTCTTCTGTGATATTCCGGGAATCTGCCAAGGAATACACTTGGAAACCACCAGAATCCGTCAAAATTGGCTGATCCCAGTTCATGAACCTGTGCAAGCCACCAGCTCTAGCAATCAACTCATCCCCTGGACGCAGCCACAAATGATAGGTATTGGACAGGATAATACCAGAACCCATCTCTTTCAACTCTTCTGGTGACATTGTTTTTACAGTCGCCAAAGTCCCGACCGGCATAAACATCGGTGTCGGGAAAGTCCCGTGTGGGGTCACAATTTCCCCTAACCGGGCTCCCGTGTGCTTCTCTTTTTTAATCAGACGATACTGAATTGGTGAATCTTTCATCTTTTCTCCTTCCCTAGGAAAAACAGTCCTAGTTGCTGTCCCTATTGTAGCAAAAAAGAGCTAGGCTTGTCAGATTTCATTGCTAGTGAGAGCTAGAGATCTGATTCTAACTAGGGCTAGACTCAGCACAAGAAGGAGAATGATCCACAAAATCCTGCGATTTAAAACCGTCAATACCCCAAACAAGGCTGTTCCTACGGGAATACTAATGGTCACGATAAAGGAGAGAAAGGACGAAACTTGCGCCAACAATTCAGATGGAACTCTGGCAGTCAAGGTTGCTTGAAATTTAGGATTAAACTTACCAACAACATAACAATCCAAGGCAAAGACAGGGAGAATCCATAAGAAATCAAGCCCCACGAGCGACAATACTACAATCACTAGCTGAAGAACTAGCTGCAAGACAATTAAATCCTTGAAGCTTCTCTGAGCGAAATAATCATGGGAAAAAAGCCCTGCTAAAATAGCGCCAATAAGCATAGTTATTTCAAGGACAAAGACGGATTCCCCGTAATCTAAGCCATAAAGCATGTGTTCAAGAAATGAAATGGTGAACACCGTTACCAAGCCACTACCGATAACATTACCGAGTACAATCAACCCCATTATCTGAAGAAAGGCTTGATCCTTCTCCACAGATAGGGCCTTTTTGCTGGCATTGTACATCTCTTTCAGTTGTTTCCTCAACGGTATATTGACGTCGAACGACACCTCTAAATCGAAGAAACTCTGCACCGGTAACCAGAGCAAGAAGCCAAACAGAAATGATAGAGCATTAATTACTGCAATCAGCCAATAAGCATTATTGGTTAAGGTTAACAGGGCCAGACCAAAACTTTGACCTGCAAACTGACTAACATAGCTCACCACACTCCGGAAAGAGTAGACTTCCATCAACTCCTCTTCCTTAAAAGCGTGCTTCATGACAGGAAGAAACATGCCTGATGTATATTGACTCATACAATCCGACAAAATATTGAGTAAGCAAATCGCCACAAAAGATACCAGCGAAGTTTGTAAACTGAACAAAGCCACTGCAAGAAAACAGATCACCTGCAAAATGGGCATCCACAAGAGCTGCTTCCGTCTTTGTCTAACCTCATCTGCTTTTTTAGCAATCCAGATTTGAAAGATATAGGGAACAACCATAGTAACATTTGCGAGACCTACTAAGAGGGGGGATTGGTACACATTTGCCACGTAAATGACAAATACTAGGTTATAAATAGCTGATCCAAACTGATTAAAAAAACTTGAACACGATGTGAAAAAGAAAAATTTATTTGAAAACAGTAGCCCCATGTTCCAACTCTCCATACATTGTAAGAATTAATTGAAAGACATCCTGATTTACCATACCCAAACCAAGGAATACATTCGTATTATTCAATAATCTATTTGCAAAATATTTATAAGAATCATTCTTATAAATATCTCTATATACTTCAATTAACACCTCCGCAATACCAAGCATCCCTCTCTCATAACCAGGATTTTGAGCATACTCAAATGCCAACGAATTTGCCAATTCTATAATCAAATCCTGGTACTGAATAGGATCCAAAAGCATCAAACCTTTAATCACACCTGCATTTCCATCTATTAAATATGGAGAAGAATACCTATTATCTATAGGAATCATTTTCCCATAATCTGATTCCACTAATTTATTCTTAATTACAGCTATACCATAATTAAGAAAGTCATCTGGAATATTTCCTTCTTGGTGCAATTGAATCAGATATCCAATCAAGCCATTTAATGACAATTTCTTTTCTGAATCTACTAATTTTGAAAACAATACAAAATCATTTATACAGTTTCTATATAAATTCAATCTATTAACATTGATATATTTGTGACAATCTACCTTAGATAATTCAACCTTAGATAACCAATTACCACTGTACCCATAATTAGTTTTATTCACAGAACAATTTTTTATATAAACACCTTTCATAACTTGGATCGCCTCATCTATCTTAGCCTCTGAACTAAATAGATACGATATGACTTCCGGAAAGTTTGAATTTATACCATAATTCTTTAAAAGGGAATGGAAAACACTTGAGTTATAAATCTCTCCCTCTCTTAGCTGGATTCTAGCGAATGAGAAGAGTATTAAATTTGCAAGTTTATGACAATCCGAAAGACGACCATCTAAGTTATTCCATAATTTTAGCGACACATTATTAAAAATACCTTGTTTCCATATTTCTGTCTCTGAATAAGTTTGCTCAAGATCAATAAAATATAAATTTTCAGTATTGTCGACAATGAAATTGTCTGGATGAATATCATTCAATATGTAGCCATTCTTATGAAAATGCCATATAACCTTAGCGAGGTTCATACAACACTCCACAAATTTTTCAAATTTATAAACATTTTGCTGTACTTCAAAATCATTTCTACTGGAGTATTGAAATAAACTAAACTTCTTTAAATAATCTGATAGTTTTTCACCTAGTATATCTTCATAAATATAGTAGGTATTCATCCACTCATCGACTTTCTCGAGTGCCTTAGGAACATATTTATTAATATCGGAACATATTTTAAATTCATGATCTCTAAGCTCTTTTTTCATTACGGTATCTGAAAAAAGAATATGTGGTACTGCTTCTTTTAAAATCACTGGTTGTTTAAACAACAAAGATAGCCCCCTATATACATTCCCTCCATTTTTTTGCGAGAGGAGATCAAACACAGCGTAATTCTCCTCCAAGTAACTCTCCTCCTTCAAATTTTCCTCCTGGATATCAGATATCCATACCGGTATATCAAAATAAGTTTTCTGAAAATCCTGCCACCCATCACCCGATTCGGAATATATTGTAGGTAGACCATCCTCTGTTTGTCTAAGATCCCATTTTATAGTCCCAAATCTATAAAAAATAATATTTGAATCTTTATAAGGACGATCACTGAGGATATAAATACCCTCAGTTTCAATTGGTATAGCTTCATACAATACGTCCAGTATAAAGCGAAATTCTTCTTCGTTTTCTGGATAAATTGTTATGTACTTACCTGATTCAGCAGGAGATTCATCAACAGAAAAATTCCGCAACACATCTTCATCATCTCTTATATATTTATAAGCAATAGTATACGAGTCTAAAATTCCCTCAACTAAATTAAAAACATCCTTATAATTATCAATTGTTGCAGAAATGTGAATTTTAAAACCAAAAAATGGTAATTCTTTGTCATCGAGATTTCTATACTTAAAAACACTTTTCTCCATAACGCCGTCCCCACATTATCTAGGCTTAAAAAGAGGTCTTTTATTCATAGACCTCTTTTTGACATGAGATAGTTACTTATACTCATTCAGAATCAAAATTAGCAGATATCCATTCTCTATGGACAATCGATCGTAAGCGAGTAGTTGATAAGCTTTGGATAACTTCTTGCAACTGATCAATGACGTCATTCAATGATTTAAATGCTTTGTTCTTAAATCCTAATTTCCGAATCTCTGCCCAAACTTGTTCAATCGGATTCATCTCTGGTGTATAAGGTGGAATAAATGTAAATTCAATATTGCTAGGAATATCCAATGTCTGTGATTTATGCCAAACCGCATTATCCATCACCAAAATAATATAGTCGTTAGGGTAAGCTTCTGACAGTTGTCGTAAAAATTCATTCATCCAAGCCGTATTACA
>NZ_SPPZ01000140.1 GCF_004570525.1 Streptococcus sp. WM07
TTTTACTACTATATGCCTTGCAGTAGGACTTTTTACATTGACAAATCTAGGAGATCTGAAAGCTTCCTCCACACACATTTCTCCCTCAATCCCTGGATTTGGGAAGTTCTCTTGTATAATTTCATTAAGCGCACTTTCTGCTCCATTTTCCTTTTCCACACCCTCAGGGATTCTGATGATTCTTAAATTGGTTCTCCTCATTGAATCTGATATTTCTCTGAGATTTTCCTCCTTCTTTTTCATTCTTAGTTCTCTTTCTTCCTCTGTCTGGAGCCATTCAGCCTGTCTATCTTCGATTATGCTGATTTGCTCCTCTAGATTGTCTACACGGGCATTCAGGGAATCCGTGTTCTGTTTTATCTGGTCCATTGTGTTTTTCATCTCAAGTAATTCTGTTTGATTCTTCTTTATGATTTCAATCTCTTTTGTGAAGTAACTCCAGAACTCCGCTTGTTTCTCTATCTTTCTCTCTACCTCATTGAGTTTTTTGATTATAGCTGCTCTGAATTCATTATCACTTAGTTTACCTAATTCCAAGTCCTCAGGACTTAATTCTGCGTTTTTATTGTTTTCCTTCTGGTCTGGGGTTTTTATAAATTGCTGGATGGTAGAGG
>NZ_SPPZ01000141.1 GCF_004570525.1 Streptococcus sp. WM07
TAAATGCAGCACTTGAGACGCGCGTTCGGCTGGGATGTCGAGCAGATTTCCTCGGCCCTGGCCGTACGCTTCGTGCTGTTTGGCCTGATGGGGCCGTTTGCCGCCATCCTGATGGAGCGCTTCGGCTTGCGCAATGTCATCTGCGTGGCCCTGGGCCTGATCGCCGCCGGCATGCTGCTGGCCACGCGCATGACGCAGTTCTGGCACCTAGTGGCCCTGTGGGGCATCCTGCTGGGGCTGGGCTCGGGCATGACGGCGCTGGTCTTGAGCGCCGTGGTGGCGAACCGCTGGTTCGAGACGCACCGTGGCCTGGTGGTGGGCGTGCTGACGGCCAGCTCGGCCACGGGCCAGTTGCTGTTCCTGCCCGTGGGCGCCTGGCTGATCGAGCACTTCGGCTGGCGCACAGCCGTCCTGCCCGTGTTTGTCGCCTGCGCCATCGTCGCCGTGCTGGCCTTCCTGTGCATGCGCAACCGCCCGCAAGACGTGGCCTTGCGTCCGTATGGCGCCGAGCCGGCCACGCCGCTGGTGGCGGCGCCGGCAGCGGCAATGACGTTCGCCACGCCTTTTTTGATCTTGCGCAGCGTGGCTTCCCATCGTACCTTCTGGATAC
>NZ_SPPZ01000142.1 GCF_004570525.1 Streptococcus sp. WM07
GGTGCGCTGACAGGGACGCAGGGTCCCCGCCAAGCTCGCTCTCGGGGAACTGCAGCCTCCTCCCTCGGGTTTTACTTGAACGTCAGACCCCAAACCATGCAACGTCTACAAGAAAACATAGGCAGTCAGCTCTTTGACATCAGTCTTAGCAGCCTATTTTCAAGTACCACGTCTGACTGGGCAAGGGAAACAAAATACAAAATGAACAAACGGGACTACATCAAAGTCAAAAAACATCCTCTGCACCGCAAAGGAAACCATCCACAAAACCAAAACACAACCTAACAACTGGGAGAAGATTCTTGCAAACCGTATATCGGATAAGGGGTGAATATCCAAAACACAGAAAGAACTCATACATCTCAACAGCAAAAAAAATCAGCAACCCAATTAAAAAGGCGGGCAAAAGATCTGAGCAGTGATTTCTCCAAAGAAGGTATAGGGATGGCCAACAGACATATGGAAAGGGACTCAACATCATTAGCGATCAGAGAAGTGCAAATGAAAACTACAATGAGATGTCACCTTACTCTGGTCAGAATGGCTCTAATCAACAAGACAAGAGACAAGCCTGGGAGAGAGGATGTGGAGAGAAGGGGAACTCTCC
>NZ_SPPZ01000143.1 GCF_004570525.1 Streptococcus sp. WM07
AAAGTCCAGTAGATACTGAGACAGCAGGGGATAAGCCAGCGGTAGTAGTTGTGACTTACCCAGATGGCTCTCAAGATAAGGTTCCAGTAACGGTTAAGGTTGAAGAGGCTCCAAAGCAAGCTGATAGTAATGAACCAACCCCGGCGGATCAAACGGCTAAGGTTGGTGAAACCCCATCAGCAGAGAAGTCAATCTCTAACTTGCCATCTCTCCCAGAAGGAACGAAAGTATCCTTTGAAAGTCCAGTAGATACTGAGACAGCAGGGGATAAGCCAGCTACTGTAGTTGTGACTTACCCAGATGGCTCTCAAGATAAGGTTCCAGTAACGGTTAAGGTTTCTGAAAATCCAAGGCAAGCTGATAGTAATGAACCAACTCCGGCGGATCAAACGGTTAAGGTTGGTGAAACCCCATCAGCGGAGAAATCAATCTCTAACTTGCCATCTCTCCCAGAAGGAACGAAAGTCTCCTTTGAAAGTCCAGTAGATACTGAGACAGCAGGGGATAAGCCAGCGGTAGTAGTTGTGACTTACCCAGATGGCTCTCAAGATAAGGTTCCAGTAACGGTTAAGGTTGAAGAGGCTCCAAAGCAAG
>NZ_SPPZ01000144.1 GCF_004570525.1 Streptococcus sp. WM07
TATCTCCTGGTGTGGTTGTATCTACTGGTTCCTCAAAGCTTACCTTAGTACCTGCTGGCAGGTCTCCTAGATTTGCAATAGATTTAGATGGATCTACTTCCTCACCTTGTTTAACGGTCTGATCTTGTGCTACTGGTGTGTTCTTATCCGCGTCGGTTGGTTCAGAAACTTTAACAGTTACTGGGACCTTATCCGTTGAACCATCTGGATACGTTACCACAGCTGTTGCTGGCTTATCTCCTGGTGTGGTTGTATCTACTGGACTCTCAAAGCTTACCTTTGTACCTGCTGGCAAGTCTCCTAGATTTGCAATAGATTTAGATGGATCTACTTCCTCACCTTGTTTAACGGTCTGATCTTGTGCTACTGGTGTGTTCTTATCCGCATCTGTTGGTTCAGAAACTTTAACAGTTACTGGGACCTTATCCGTTGAACCATCTGGATATGTTACAACAGCTGTTGCTGGCTTATCTCCTGGTGTGGTTGTATCTACTGGTTCCTCAAAGCTTACCTTAGTACCTGCTGGCAAGTCTCCTAGATTTGCAATAGATTTAGATGGATCTACTTCCTCACCTTGTTTAACGGTCTGATCTT
>NZ_SPPZ01000145.1 GCF_004570525.1 Streptococcus sp. WM07
ATATTGGCCGACATCGGATCACCGATTGGCACCTGTCTTCAGGTGCTTCCGGTTACGAGCGTTCAAAGTGATTTCGTGACATCCTCACTAGAGTGCCGCTGCATGTGTCTGGATAACAACTTAGAAAGCCCCGACGGCACTTTTCTGTTTGCTCCAGCCCCCTAGTTTGTCGGGGTGGCGCATCATTTTTAAGCAAAACATATGCTATGCTGAAGCCATCGGCGGGTTCTTCGCTATAATTGAAGCGGTCTGAGATGGCATTATGATAGGCAATTCACAAATTCACCATAATCACGAAGCGTTCTTGGAAATTTACGAACGTCGTCTCGCAAAGCATGTGTCAGTCGCATTGGCCCTGCGCACTGCACCGGCGCCGATTGTGAACGAAATTATCCGTTTAGCTAACCTCCAGGTAGAAAGTTGGGAAAAGAGCTTACTCTGTAGCAGAGACTATATTTTTACTTGGCGAGAACTTCTTAAACGACCTAATGACGCGGCTTCCATTTTGGAAGAGCGGTCGTCTCGCGCGGCTGCTTTGCGCCAGAACTCTCCTTTTGTTGCCTCGGTTCGAAAATTTCAAGCGCTAGC
>NZ_SPPZ01000146.1 GCF_004570525.1 Streptococcus sp. WM07
ATATATATGCCGGCAACGCGCCGATATATGCACGGCCATGGTGCAATCATCGGCGGCGATTATGTGGCCGCGTGCGGAGAATATAAAGGAAGGGCGCATAACGCGGTTTTGCGCATTGCAGCAAAACGTGGCGTTATGCGTCAGGCAGCGGGCACCGCGCGGTGGCCCAGGCACAGCAAAATCACGCCCAGCGCCACGCACAGCCAGCCGAACAGCGGCCCCAGCCATCCCGCCCAGGTGGAGACTGACGGATGCGCCGGCAACGGCGCCAGCAAGGTGCTGCCCGGCATGCTGCTGGCCCGCTCCGCCAGTACCCGTCCATACGCATCGCTGACCGTCAGCACACCCTCACGCGCCGCGCGCAGCACCGCGTAGCCGTTTTCCACGCCGCGCACCACGGTCATGCGCGCGCCCATCCAGGCGTCAAACTGGAAATCCCAGGCCGGCACCAACATCGTTTGCGCCCCGGCTTTACCATATGCCAGCCCCAGCGGCGCGAAATGCATGTCCTTGCAAATGGCCAGGCCCATGGCCTGCCCCGCCACCGGCTGCACGGCATACGCGCTGCCAGCAAGAAAAT
>NZ_SPPZ01000147.1 GCF_004570525.1 Streptococcus sp. WM07
CAAAAGCAATCGACTCTTGACGAGTTTCTAAGACATCTTCTGGCTCTGGAGTCACTACTGGTGGCTCAATTTCCTTGGTACCAACCGCAATCACACGATCCTCGGCTGAACGAGTTTCAACCTCAACTGGAAGGGCAGTAACCTGACCTGTGCTAGCATCCACACTGTAACGGGTGGTACTTGTCTCAAGACCAGTACGACCCTCTGTTACAACACGCTCCTGACCTTTTTCGAGATTCGGATCGTCCTGACGAACTTCCTTAAACGGAAGTTCCTTAGTGGTAACACTTGGCTGAGTTCCTACACGAACAATCTGTGATACTGCTGGACTTGTCACACTTTCACTGACTAGGCTATCCTTGGTAACGTTCCAAACAAGTTCCTTAGTTCCTGCAACACCCTCTTGAGCTACTTGACTTGAACCATAAGCAAGGCTCTCATCTGATTCATAAACCGTTTCAAAAGCAATCGACTCTTGACGAGTTTCTAAGACATCTTCTGGCTCTGGAGTCACTACTGGTGGCTCAATTTCCTTGGTACCAACCGCAATCACACGATCCT
>NZ_SPPZ01000148.1 GCF_004570525.1 Streptococcus sp. WM07
CCTTCTCGGTGTCGAGCTTATCTGTCAAGCCGTCCAGCCCCACCTTGCGCGTCGTGCGCAAGATGTGGGCGTGGTGGTTGCGACTGTCGCCCTCTTTGCCTGGTGCGTGGATCGCCACGTCCACCGCGCAGCCTTCTCGGTTCACCATCTCCTTGGCGAAGTCCACGACCAGCCGCCGCCGCTCGGCTGGCGAAAGTTCGTCGGGCAGAGCCACTTCGAACTCACGCGCCACGCACGCATCCTTGCGGCGCTCGGCGGCTTCGGCTGCGTTCCACAACGCGGCCCGGTCGGTCGCCCATTCGGGCGCGCCGTCCGGCAAAACGATATCGGCAGATTCGACGCCACCCTTGCGGGTGTAGTCGTGAATCTCGCCGGTTCGGTGATCGGTAATCTCACACCCGGCACGATAAGCGGCAGCAGCGGTCGCACTGCGACCGGCTGACCTGGAAACCGCTTTGACGCTGAGGTGGTAGATTGCCATGAAGTTGTATTTTTGTTTAGCCAGCGGCAGGCGAGCACGAGTTGACGAAGTCAACTCCTAAGTGCGCCCT
>NZ_SPPZ01000149.1 GCF_004570525.1 Streptococcus sp. WM07
TGCATCAACTTGAGCCTTAGCTGCTGCTTTCTCTTCGTCTGTTAGATCAGAGCGAGCGTCAATTTCATCCTTCTTGGCTTGAGCGGCTTCATCGACGGCTTTCTTCGCTTCAGGCTTAGCAACTGCATCTGGGTTAATAGCTTTAACAGTATCAACACCTGCAGTCTTAGCTTCTTCAACTCCTGCATCTGTTGTTGCTGCATCTACTGCAGCTTTGGCTTTTTCTGCTTCTGCATCAACTTGAGCCTTAGCTGCTGCTTTCTCTTCGTCTGTTAGATCAGAGCGAGCGTCAATTTCATCCTTCTTGGCTTGAGCGGCTTCATCGACGGCTTTCTTCGCTTCAGGCTTAGCAACTGCAGCTGGGTTAATAGCTTTAACAGTATCAACACCTGCAGTCTTAGCTTCTTCAACTCCTGCATCTGTTGTTGCTGCATCTACTGCAGCTTTGGCTTTTTCTGCTTCTGCATCAACTTGAGCCTTAGCTGCTGCTTTCTCTTCGTCTGTTAGATCAGAGCGAGCGTCAATTTCATCCTTCTTGGCTTGAGCG
>NZ_SPPZ01000014.1 GCF_004570525.1 Streptococcus sp. WM07
ATTTCGCTATCCCTTCCTCTCCCCGCTACCTCACGATAGTCAGGCTTGGGATTCGCTATTGGGTTCACCGGTAGCAGGTGCCCACAGAGGACTTACACCTCAGATGTACGACATGCCCGTCGTACTGTAAAAAAGGAACCAAACTGCGGTTCCTTTTTTACATCTAATTTTTACTCTCTTTGATTTTCTGAGCTGCTTTGACCCGATTCTCATAAGACTGAGCTAAATGAATGCTCCCCAGTTCACGGAAAGTCTGAATCACTTTTTCCATTTCCATCAGACCTTTACGCTCATCATGGAAAAAGAATTCAAACATCCCTTCCGCATATTGAATCACCATTCGTTCAAAAATATCTCTCTCTTCAAAGTGATTATTCTGAATAAATTTTCGGTAATATTGGGCATCAATCAACTCCTGGCGTTCACTGGAAAGAACAAAAGCCTCTAAAACCAAATAATTCATCATTCGCCGATTGATAGGCAATTCCTTATAAAATTCCGAACGTGAAATCATCTCTTTAGACAAGGTCATAAAGAGGGTATGTCGGAAACGATGCATCGAGTGCATAAAGAGTAAGAGTTCATAGTAACCCCAATACTCCACTCCAATTAAATAATCGGTCAATACATTTAAATCATGCTCAGATACAACCGATTCCCCCGTCATTTCCTCTAGCTTGATTTTAATAATAATCGTATTGAGTTCATGAAATAAGCGGCGTAAGCGTGGTTTGACAGGTCTAGAAGCCAAAAGATGGCGCATGCTGACAACATCGTTTCGAAGAACATAGATGTCCATTTTATACAGTAACTCTTGTAATTCGTCTCGCTTAAAGTCTTGAACTGCATACATAAACTCTGACATGGGCATGTTAATCTCATCTAAGGCAATTTTAAATTTTGAGATAGTCAAATCAGACTGCTCATTTTCAAAACGAGACAGCTGGGAAACCGATAATTCCTCATTTGAGATTGAACGCAAGGACAGGCCGCGAGACTGCCGGAATTGTTTAAAAACTTTGCCAAATGATTTCATACAGACCCTTTATATTTTTTGAGTAGGAAAGAAGGCAGATCAACATTAGACCCACCTTCCTCACATTTAATTAGCAAAAGCAGTTGTCAGTTGCGGAACAACTTGTTTTTTACGAGACACAGCACCAGGTAAGAAGGCGTGATTGTTTTCTAATTTGAAACCAAATGCTGCTTCAACCTTATCTGGATTAGCACCCAATGTCAAAATTTCAGAATTGGAATTGACAATATCTGTAATCATCAAAACAAAGTCAGAGTAACCTTCTGCTGCCATCGCAGCCTGCATAGCTGCTTCAATTTCTTCCTGACGTTCTAAAATTTCAGAAATATCAACGGTATTCACTTGAGCTACGCGAACAGTGTTACCACTCAATTCAAAGCTCTTAGCATCAATATCAATTAAATCTGCTGCAGATTTGCTAGAGAGATTGGTACCTGCTTTTAACATTTCAAGTCCATAAGTTTCTAGCTCAACCCCGGCAAGCTCAGCCAATTCTGCTGCCAATGGAATATCCGTTGCGTGTGTTGTTGGAGATTTCAACAAAAGAGTATCTGAAATCAAACCAGAAAGCATCAAGCCTGCAATTTCTTTTGGCACTGAAACTTGATTTTCTTTAAACATACGGTAGACAATCGAAGATGCAGATCCAACAGGTTCAAGACGCATAAACAATGGATTCGCAGTTTCAAAGTTAGCCACACGGTGGTGATCCACAACTCCGAATACTTCAACATCGCGGATTCCTTCCGCAGATTGTTGGAATTCATTGTGGTCCGTCAAGATAACCTGCTCAACCCCCTCATTAGAAAGGGATTGGATTTCACGTGGTGTTTCAATTCCAAAATAGTCTAGAACAAAGCGAGTTTCTTCATTTGGCTGTCCCAAAATAACCGCTTCTGTCTCCAAGCCATGAGCTTGGTTAGCCAAGTAAGCGTAAGCATATGATGATGCAATGGCATCTGTATCAGGGTTTTGATGACCAAAAACCAAGATTTTTGACATGATTCTACCTCTTTTCCTATTTTCACTTACCATTTTAACACAAAGCAGGCTCTTCTACCAAGTGACAATATTAGAAATTAACCCTTTTGCACTCGCTTGAGATAGTCCTGATAGGATTCAGTCTCCATCAACTTCTTGGCATTCTCAACCCGCTCTTTAGTTGGCGGTTTCACACCTTTTAGAGGATAGTCAATTCCCAATTTTTCCCACTTAAATTCACCCATTGTATGGTAAGGAAGAATCTCGAATTTATCCACATTCTTAAGGGTTTTAATAAATTCACCCAATTCTTTCAAATCATCATCTCGATCAGTCAAACCAGGTACCAATACATGACGAATCCAAACAGGAATTCCTTTATCAGATAAGTAGCGAGCACAATCCAGAATGTTTCTATTACTTTGACTAGTAACAAATTTATGCCGCTCATCATTGATTTCCTTGATATCCAGTAACACCAAATCAGTTACCTCCATCAAGCGATCAAAAACTTCTAAATACTCAGGCTTATTCCGGAAAGGTAGGGCACAAGTGTCTAAGGTTGTATGGATTCCCAGTTCTTTTGCTTTGGTAAAAAGAGCAATCAAAAAGTCAATTTGCAGGAGGGCTTCTCCACCGCTAACGGTAATCCCACCATTCTTACCCCAATAACCCTTATAGCGAAGTGCTTCTGCCAGGATATCATCTACTGTACGCGTCTGAGCCTGCTCATTCTCAAAAGCCCAAGTATCCGGATTGTGACAGTATTGGCAGCGCATCTTACATCCCTGCAAGAAAATAATAAACCGAATCCCCGGCCCATCGACGGCTCCGAAACTCTCGGTTGAATGCACATATCCTGTTACCTGACCATAATCAACGACTTGTCCCATGGCTGCCCTCCTGTAAGCGTTTTACACTATTTAGTATAGCACTTTTTTTGAAAAATGTCTTGCCTTTTCATGATTACACATGAAAAGGCTGGGTGAACCCAGCCTTTTCTTCTACTTGGAAGGAACTTCTTCCACGTCTACCTCTTCTTCTATTTTTTCAATGTGAAGACGAAGTTTAGTTACCCGACCTTTTTTCACTTTATCATTGCTCATGGTCAAACGATAGCCATTTGACTCCAAGTCAATGGAAAGGCGTTCCGCCTCTGTCGGTATACTTCCCAGGGTAGTGATGTAGTAACCAGCAATGGTATCCACATCATCACTTTCCAACATAACATCAAAATGTTCATTGAAATCATTCAAGGTCATAGCACCAAGGACAATATAGCTTCCATCCGTCAATTCACGAACTGCAAGTTCAGCCTTATCTGTCTCGTCTTCAATCTCTCCAACAATTTCTTCCAACAGATCTTCTAAGGTAACCAGCCCCGCTACTCCACCATATTCATCCAGTAAAATTGCCATCTGATTTTGCGTATTGCGTAAAGAAGTCAACAGATCATCTACAAACATGGTTTCCGGTACAAATAACGGTTCCTGCAAAATTCTCTGTAATGGCAGATTTTCAAAACCAGAAGTGAAAGCCTCGGTCAAAATCCGCTTGGTATGCAAGATTCCGATCACATTGTCCTTATCATCTTCGTAAACAGGAATCCGTGAGAAGTTTTGTTTTAAAATGGCTTGAATATTTTCCTCACTTGGATTTTTAATATCCACCATGAAGGCATCCGTCCGCGGCACCATCAATTCACGCGCCATCAATTCATCAAGAGTAAAGACCCCCTGAAGCATCTCCAATTCTTCCGCATCCAAGCTCTCCTCACTTTTCAAGAGCATGTATTCGATCTCATCCCGTGTCATTTTTTCATCTGCATCATCAAACTCCATCGGCGTCAGACGACTGAGAAGATTTGTTGAGGCTGATAACAACCAAACAAAGGGGCTAACAATTTTTCCCAAGAAAAGAATCACAGGCGCCGTCCGCACAGCTAAAGATTCCTTCAAGTTTAAGGCTATCCGCTTAGGATAAAGTTCCCCAAGAACAATCGAAATATAGGTCAAAAGTGCTACTGCTAGAAAACTACCTGCTGCATAAGCCGTCTCACTTCCTCCCAACCATGCTGCAATCATCTTTCCCAGAGTGTCTGCTAAACTAGCCCCGGCTAAGATGTTGATAAGGGTAATCCCTACTTGAATTGTAGATAGAAAATGATTCGGCTCTTCTAAAATCGCTAATAGACGTTGATAAGCCCGATCACCTTCCTCTGCCTTCTGCTCCACACGAGACCGATTCAAAGACACCATAGCCATCTCAGAAGCTGAAAAAAAGGCATTTAAAAAGGTCAAAACAAAAAGCAATACAATCTGAAACACCAGATTCTGACTGCTAGGATCTTCCATGAGTTTTTTCTCCTAAAAATATAAATATAAGCTATTCTACCACACTTTTACAAAAACTCAAGAAAATCTCTGTTTCCTTGAGTTTTTACTTTATGAAAATAGGTTCGCAACATCTTCACCAGCCGCAATTCGGTCAACCATATCCACATCCTCCAACACCATCTCAATCTCAGCTTTAATCGGATAGGTCTGGAGCACTTTCTCAAGTCGCTTACGAATAGCGTCCGCCTCTGCTTGATCCTGATTGCAAAGACGGGCAATGCCATACTGGATCGAAAGTATAGACGGATAATCCTTCATAGCTTTTAGCACTTGCTTAGTTTCTTTTTCTTCTAAAATAGATAGATCAACCTCACTAGGATTTTCGAAGAGTTCTAGAGATAGTAAGGATAATCGGCTAAAGATTTTCAGGAGACCTGGCAGAGTTTCCTGCCGAAGAACTAGTTTATTTAAAACCTCTCTTCCTTCCCTATAAACTCCTTTATCCAGAAGGTAAGAAGCCCAATAGTAGTTCATCATCGAAACAAAAGAGGTCTCCTCTTCAACTAGACTCTTCAAATAAAACAATTCTTCCGGTAAATCTTTAAACCGACGGCCTCTAGTTAGTCCTTCTGTCACCATCAACTGCTTGACAAAAGCCTCTCGTGCAACAGAGCTACGATATAATTCCCAAGCATTCATCCCATCATTAGAAATGATTTTCCCTTTTAAAGGGATTCCATTGATTAGGAAGAATAGTAAATTGAGCCCTCCAAATAAGAAGAGGGAAAAGCTCCACCATGAAGGGGCCATCTTTAGCCCCAGAAAAATCAAAGGGGCAAACAGGATATTGATCAAAGGTCCACCAAGATTGTAGAGAAGAACCGGAACTTGATTATAATCTGAACCTGGCGGCACCATCAAACATTGTCCCAACGTACCATGAAGGGTATATCGTTTCCAAAACAAACCTTCATCCCAGCGAACTAAGATCCAACTTCCCACACGAAAGGAAATCAGACGATACCCAGATAAGCGACCACCAATATAGTGCCCCAATTCATGAATAAAGATGACCACAATAAAAAGCAAAAATAAAAGGAGGTAGATGAAAAAGAAATTTACAAATCCAGCCTCAAACAGCGAATAGGCCGGAAGATGAGCAATCATCGCTCCCAATTGATAGCCTAACCAAAATCCGACTCCCAAAATTAGGACCCAAACCATAAACTTATAAAATTTCTTTTTCATCCTGAGCTCACTTCTCCTACATTTTCTTAGGGTGACGATCCAATACCTGAGGATGTTGCTCAAACAAGACTTGACCCTCTGGTGTCAAGACATAACCACGAATATCAAAACTAGCTTCCAAGGTACTTTCCTCTACCTGGCTCAGAAGTGCCTGATCTAATTCAGCCGCTTTCATTTTAGAGAACCCTTTGACACCTTGATTTTTCAGAATCGCTTTCTTCTGTCCCACATTAATATGAGCTAAGGATTCACGCGCACTCTGCTTGCGAACCAAGTCTCGGTCTACTAAACCTTCCAAATGACGCGGGGCATCAATCCCATAGGTGTATTCAAAATACTTAGGGAAAACAGACTCCGTCGTGAAAGTTCCCAAGGCAATCCGCCAGAGCAAAATGACATCACCAGCCAGAACATCTCCCTCCAAGGGCTCCATATTCTTTCGAGGTACCGCCGGGGCGACCTTACCACTAGCATGGTCTTGGGCTTGTTGCTCCGAGATAAAGGGCTGAACCGGATAGTCCGCATAGCGTTCACTCAGACTAACCATCTTAAGCCTCAACTTCTGTAGAAATTTGCCAGTTAATACCGTATTTATCAATCAAGTTAGCGTAGGCAGGCGACCAGAAGGTTTCCTGTAATTCAAGTGTCACTTCTTGAGCTTCTTCTTTCAGCGCATCATAAAGCTTTTGAGCCGCCTCCACAGAATCTACAATAATTGTGGGAACTACGTTACGACCTGGATTGTAGGCATATTCTGGACTTTCGTCAGAGATTTGCAGACGAATACCGTCTACCACCAATTGCGCATTCAAGACTAAATCCTTATGCTCTTCTGGAACGTCAGGAATCGCGTCACCCCAGAGTGTCAAGCTTCTAAGCTCAGCACCTAACACGCCCTTGTAAAACTCAACAGCCTCTTGGCCATTTCCATCTGTCACTAAATAAACTTCAATTCCTTTAATCATGTTTTACCTCACGAATTGCAAAATAATTTTCTTCTAAATCTGAAAAATTAAAGACCCGCATAAAACCTAGGTCTACAATAGGCATAACCAATACGCCCATATCTAGCATATATTGGTAAGTTTCTTCCAAATTAGTAGATTCCATCAAAAAAGACGGTGTGCCTAAATCCAATTCAGGACTCAATTCAGCCACCTTAGCCTTGTCCTGAAGGACAATCTTCACTTGGCTATCCTTCTTAGGAGCCACTAAATAGGACACCATGCCCATATTTTCCTGACGTTCTACCAATTCAAAACCAACCTGTTCTTTCCAAAACTTGGCAGCTGCGTCAATATCTTTCACATAGACCATGACTTGGCCCAGAGATTCAATCATTGTCTTTTCCTCCGTTCTTTCTCAGTATACCATATAATGACCCTTTAAGGCTTGAATCTCTTCTCTCCATTCGCTATAATGAGCAAAGAAAGTGAAAGGAATCCGATCATGAAAAAACTACTGACTCTTGTCCTACTGATTAGTGCAGCAGCCTTAGCATTCACCATCTATAACAACCAGCCCAAACAAGAATTAAGCCTGAGCGCTCAACTTCAGGAAGTCCTCAAAAATCCAGAGGCTGAATTCCCACAACTAAATAAAAAAACTGCCAAAAAGGAACCCGTCGTCATCCTCAAAACCAGCCAGGGAGACATCACCATCAAACTCTTCCCTGAATATGCACCCTTAGCAGTGGAAAATTTCCTAACTCACGCCAAAGAAGGCTATTACGACGGTCTCACCTTTCACCGGGTTATCAAAGACTTTATGATCCAAACTGGTGATCCTAAAGGAGACGGTAGCGGAGGCGAATCCATCTGGGCCGGCAAAGACAGCGAAAAAGACCCCGGCACAGGCTTTGCCAATGAAATCAGCCCTTATCTCTACAATCTTCGAGGGGCCGTCTCCATGGCCAATGCTGGAGCCGATACCAACGGTAGTCAATTCTTTATCAACCAAAACAACCAAGATATCTCTGGCAGACTAGATCCAACAACCTACCACAGTAAAATCATCCAAGCCTACAAAAACGGTGGCAATCCCAACCTAGATGGATCTTACACCGTCTTCGGCCAAGTCATAGCAGGTATGGACATTGTTGATCAGATTGCAGCCGTTGAAACCGATGACAAGGATAAACCCAAAGAAGATGTCGTCCTTAAAAAAATTGAGATTCAATCAGAATAACATGAAAATCCTCAAGCTTTGAAGCCTGAGGATTTTTTCTGTAACAAAAGAAAACCGGGCTTTTCCGGAAGTATGCAAGAGGAATCCCCTCTCAAAGAGCCTTTACTTTATTCCTAAATCCGTATATAATGAAATCGCTTTTCAAGAAAATCGAAAGGATTAATACTATGAAAACCTTTGAATTCGGCCAAGATAAAACTAAATTATCCAGTATTGTACTTGGCTTAATGCGTATCAAAAACCTGTCCCCTTCTCAAGTCGAAGAATTGATTGAAACAGCCCTATCCGTCGGAATCAATACCTTTGACCTAGCAGATATCTATGGAGGTGGTCGCTCCGAAGAAATACTTGGACAGATTTTGAAAAACAGACCCGACCTTAGAGAGCAAATGTGGATTCAATCCAAATGCGGCATCCGTATCGAAGAATTCACCTACTTTGACTTCTCCAAAGAACACATTCTCAATTCCGTAGAAGGAATCCTCCAACGACTACACATCGACCAGTTGGATAGCCTCCTACTCCACCGACCAGATGTTCTGATGGAACCAGAAGAAGTTGCGGAAGCTTTTGATCACTTAGAAAAAACAGGCAAGGTTCGTCATTTTGGAGTCTCCAATCAAAATCCGATGATGATTGAACTCCTGAAAACAGCGGTTTCCCAACCACTCATGATCAACCAGCTCCAACTTAGTGCTGCCTTTGCTCCAGAATTCGATGCAGGATTTCATGTGAACATGGAAAAAAACATCTCCAACTCTGGAACAACAAGTATTTTTGAATATGCTAGAGCTAATGACATGGTGATTCAAGCCTGGTCAGTCCTACAACATGGCTACTTCCAAGGCGTGTTTATCGGAGACCAGACATTTGAAAAACTCAACCAAGTCCTCAATCGATTAGCCCAACAATACCAAACCACTCCTTCTGCTATTGCCATCGCCTGGGTCCTTCGCTACCCCACAAACATGCAAGCTATCATTGGCACAACACAACCCCAACGAATCCTAGAAGCCGCTCAAGCCTCTGAAATCACACTTAGCCGAAAAGAATGGTATGAAATCTACCTCGCAGCAGGGAAAACTCTCCCCTAATACTACTTGAAAACAAGGGTAAAAAAACCGCTCATTTTTTGTAAGAGAAAATGAGCGGTTTTTAAGCAATTTTTTATCACAGATGCAACCATAAAATCCAGCGGTTTGCACCTGCCCAACTCCTATAAGTCAGTTCAACAAAGGCAATATTTGGAATAAAAGTACGCTCTTGGAAATAATCTAAAAAGCAGAGGGGGAAAGTATTTTTCCGTCCTCTGTTTTCTTTGTTATCCTTTAAAATCAACAAACCCTCTCTTATAAAGCCTGTGACTTTGAATATTTCCATCGACATCCTTGGCATCCCATATCTGAAGTTCCCAAGGATAGTAAAAATTACTCTTATTTTTAAAATAAACATGAATTCCGATATATCCGTCCTTATCACGGAGATACCAATTTTTTAAACCAAAGGCATCTTTCCACTCATCTAAGCGTTCCATCACCTGAGTGATCTCCTCCGACGTTACTATCACCCGAGCACCAAAAATATCATTCAAGATTGAGTTAACAGGGTAGCCTTCCTTACGTTCAGAAAAGCAATCGATTTTATCAAGAATGCTTTCAGAGGTTTTCACACGGTAAACATAGGCGATATCTTGAAGATTCGCTTTCATTAAGTAATCATTAATAGACTCATGTAGATTTAAACGATAAGCCAAAATTGCTGAAGTTGGAACCTTAGAAAAGGTATGTTTGAGATTTACCTTTTGAACCTTGCCCGTTTCAAAATAATCAATTGAATATTCTTTGTGAATACGATTAATTTCTGAAATCAATCGTTCAACTTTCTGAATCATGTTGAGTACCTCCTAGAAAGTCCGTAAAACTAATCGAAGTAAATACCTTAGTTTCATTTTATCAAAGACTTCGTTTCTAGTCTAATCTCTTATAATCTCCAATAATTCCTTATAATCACTAACCACCCCATAAATCTCCTCTTGGCCTGTAATTCCACGTTCACGGAGGGCTTGGAAATGTTTTTTTGCACACTCAATTTTTGCTTTCTCAGCTCCTTTGAGTTGGAGACTAGATATATCTCCTTTTGTTTCAGCTACAAAATAAACATGTTTGACACTTCCATCTCTAAAGGCAATAGCCCAATCAGGATTGTAGTCACCTAAAGGAGTCGAAATCCTAAAAGCACTCGGAAGCTTGCTGTAAACTCGAACTTCTTGGTTCTGATCCAATTCCAAAGCAAAGTTTTTTTCAACATCAGAATCCACCTTCACATAGTTATAGATTCCCTTCTCAGATTCTATCATATTATCATCAGAGATTTTCCCAGTCAGAGGATTATCTGTAAAAATCATAGTATCATAGGTTTCATCCAAGATATGGTATTGCAAATGTTCAATCATTCGACTAGCTTTTTGTTCCGTAATAATTTGACTGGTTTTTCGAATAAAGCTTTCCGGATTATAGGAGAACCACTCAAACTTATAGGGCGCCATTTTACTTAGAATCTCAGCAATGGTCCGTCGCTTGAGCTCTGTCCGATTCGCAATTTCACCCAGTAAATCATAGGTTATTTCGATAGATGGCTTATCCACGTACTCAGACCGCTTGCCATCCTTAATAACCTGAAAGTCATATCCTTCCTCAACCGTCATTTGAGCTGCCTCAGCTTCGATGATTTGATAAGAAGGTTTGGGCACCTGTAAATCCGCATTCAGAGCAGCCACAGCCTTGTCAATCAATTCTTGATCGTCAAAATCAACCATGTAGACAGACTTATGATGAATCTTGGCCCATAATTTTTTAAATTCCTGACTCTCATAATTATCCGCATTCAGTTGCTTGGCAAAGACCACTTCCGTATCATTTTCAGATTCAATCACATAAGAACCTTCGGTGTAGACACTTTGAAGCAATTCTTGAATAGCTGTTTCATAGCCCGCAAATTCCTCAGACAGAGAAAGACTTGCCTCCTTGCCTGCACTTAGGTAAGTTTCAGTCAACTGGCCTTTCTTGTCAATAACTTCTTGACTTCGGAGTAGATAAACCAGCTCATCAGCATCCTCGGATGAAAGTGACAGTTCTTGGCCTGAAGACGACTGAAGAATTCTTCCTGCAAACAAGCTCGCATCAACCTTACTTGGACGATCTTTCAGATCTTTTTTCAGTTCCCTCTGAAGACTCTTGGCAAATTCTTCATAAGATTCATTGGCAATAACTGTGAGTTTGTTAATGTTGTATATATCCTCTCCCAGAAGTTCCTTGTCCTGACGAACCCCTTGCTGATCGACTGCCAAACGCATTCCACGACCAATTTTTTGTCGCTTCTCCGTTTCCGTTCCCGTATTTTTCAAGGTACAGATTTGAAACACATTGGGATTATCCCAGCCCTCCTTGAGTGCTGAATGGGAAAAGATAAAACGGACCGGCTCTTCAAAAGACAAGAGTCGTTCTTTGTCCTTCATAATCAAGTCATAGGCCTCAGTTTCATTGCTAGTATTGACCTTATCCACGAACCAAATTTGACCAGACTTTTTCTTTTTATCCGCCGCAAAGTATCCGGCATGAACTCCTTGCCCCTCTTGAAATTGATTCAAATAATGCCAATAAGGAGTCCCATGAAGATCAGGATCCTCCAAGAGCGCCTCAACCTGAGTTCGATACTCCTCCTCAAAAACATCAGCGTAAGTCCCATTAAAGGCTTGATTCCCTTCATCATATTGCTTATACTTGGCTACCTCATCAATAAAGAAAAGAGATAAAACCTTAATTCCACGTTTATAAAGAAGTCTTTCCTTCTGCAAATGACTGGCAATCGTCTCCCGAATCTGGATTCTCCGCAAATCCTCTTCATTGGTTTCGCCAATCACTTCTCCGACGTAAAGCTTGCGACTAGCTCCAATCTGAATGGAATTCTCACCCTCACGCGCATCAAAATGACTCAAGGTCCAGCCATCCTGGTAAGCTGGTAACTCCCCTGACTCTTCA
Source organism: Streptococcus sp. WM07 (assembly GCF_004570525.1). Classification (GTDB taxonomy): domain Bacteria; phylum Bacillota; class Bacilli; order Lactobacillales; family Streptococcaceae; genus Streptococcus. The sequence goes on from NZ_SPPZ01000014.1 coordinate 11,826, forward strand.
AACAAGGCAAAGGGTTCCTCCACCAAGCGCGTCACCCGTTTAATAGCCCCTGACTTGGTTCGTACTTCAAACTCAATCCGAGCCTTAGGACCTCCTGATTTTTGAAGCACCAATTCTTGGAGATAGAGATAGCCCTGGGTTCCAGTTGTCGCTGACTGCTCTACCGTCTTAACTGCAATCTTTTTAACTAACTTCTGATTGTAAGCATCCAGAGCATCCAAACGATAGACCATATCATGCTTGTCTCTATGCGTTGCCGAATAACGAAGAGTAAAGAGCGGTTTAAAATCTGCCAATCTCTTCTTGGTCTTAGCCCCCTCAACCGACTGCGGTTCATCGATAATCAGAATCGGGTTAGTCGCTGCCAAAACATCAATAGGCTTGCGCCAGCGAAAACTCTCCTGTTCCATCCGAATCCGACGGGCATCCTTACCACTAGCATTAAAAGCCTGCGAGTTGATAATCATCACTTGAATATTAGATGAATTGGCAAAAGTATCCAAATCTCGCAAACGCTTTGAATCGTAGACAAAATAGCGAGGCTTCTTCCCATACTCCATTTGGAAATGCTCCTCCATCATTTGGAAAGACTTGAGCACTCCCTCCCGAATCGCCACACTCGGTACTACAATGATAAATTTGAGCCATCCGTAACGCTTATTCAATTCCATAATCGTGCGAATATAGGTATATGTCTTCCCAGTTCCCGTCTCCATCTCCACACTCAAGTTATAAGAAGGACTCCCCTCAATCCGCGAAACCGATAGCTCCTCAGACGGCCACAAACCAAACCGCGCCTGCTTGATCCGAACCTGGTCCCGAATCACAGACTCTGAAAGTTTAATGGGCACATTCCGAAACCCTAAAACATCCAAAGGAGCCTCATCACCTAAAGCACTAAGTCCTTGATCCATCATATACTGGAGCCCCTCATGAAGCGGTTGCCCCTCAAACACATCCACTACCGCAGAAACCGCATCTAGCTGAAATTGTTGTTCCTTAAATTGAAGTTTCATAGCTGGTCTCCTATCTAAAATTTATATATAGATATACAAAAGCAGCAATAATAAAAGGCTGAACATTCACAAATAGATTATCCAAACTAAAATCGGCATAGATTAAACATTGTTCTATATGACTAAGGAAACTACTTACTCCTTCTTTTTCCTTTTTTTTGCTTCGCTTTGTAGCTTTTTTATGGTCTAAATTACTATGATTTTCGATTCCTTGGAGACTAAGTTGGTATAGTTTCATAATCTTCTTATGTTCACTCAACTTCTCTTCATCACTACGATCTGTAGAGTCTAACAGTAAATATTTATTTGCTAATAGAAAATTCTCTACGTCCAGTTGATGATAATGAAATTTTAGTGCTCGCTCATTATAATTAAGTTTCGACACGAAACTTTGAATAAACAATGTATAGATTGAAAATATAGAAGAAATTAACAAACTATTCTTGCTGTCTGTTTCGATTACAATAGAATAAACGAGTAAACTTGCTGAGATTAAATTCATAAAAAGAAAAACAAATTCCCATTTTTTAGCGTAAGAATACAAACGTTCACTTGCTAAAACTCTAGCGGTTCTAACAGTAGTAATTGTCTTAGCTTTAAGATTTATTTCATACCTTACGTCCCTATCTTTAAAATCCTTATAATCCATACTACACCACCTTCACTTTCGTTTCTGGTGATTCTTCTTTAAAAATCTGCATCAGGTTAATCTTACCAGCAGAATTGGCAAAGCTTTCATCTTTAAAGACAGCACGCAGTGGTCTTTCCTTGGCAATCTTACGAATAACTGATTCGGTCATGTCGTCTGCAAAGCAAGCAAAGAGACTACCTTCGGCGACATCAAAAACTCGGATACCATCTATCTCACTTTGAACGACAGGTAGAGACAATTCCATCCCCCAAGTGAGCATGATTTGGAAGAGCAGATCAAAACCGCTTCGCGCTTCTTTAATATTGGAAACACTATCAAATAAATTCTTTTGCGTAAACACTCCAGGCTTTTGTCCAACATCCTTAAAGTTCGAACTATCTAATCTATAGGCCCTAAAACCATAATCCTGTTTTCCAATAGTCTCCGGATGCTCCTCCTGAATTTCTTGAGCTGCCCGACGAATCCGCTCACGTGAAATCTGGTCAATGGTCTGGTAGCCAGCTTCTTTGGCAGCTGACTTCTCAGCAACTTCCTCATCCAAGGTACACAAGATATACTTCCGATTCCCACCATCTTCGGCATTCAATTGCATAACAGCATCTGCTGTTGTGGCTGAACCAGCAAAGAAATCAAGGATTAAGAGATTTTTATTATTTTGAAATTCAACTAAGTATTCAATTAAGTCAACAGGCTTGGGGTTTGTAAATAAACCTGATCTGTCAAAAAGACTGTCCAAATACTTCTGAGCAATTTCATTGACAGTTACACCCACACTCCTATCAATTAAGCTAGGAGGAACTTCCCTATCATATTCTTCTTTCTCATAAGAAGGGGAAAAAGCCTTAGTTTTAATTGAAATTTTCGTCCCTTTCTTTAATTCAGCATTTAAATATTCTTGCCCCCATTTAAACTTTCCTTCAAGTATCACCGGTTTTATAAAGACTTTATTTCTTACCTCGGTTTTTTCTAGTAAATTTATATCATATGATTCTGTTCCATACCTTCCTGCTTCATATATACCATCTGGTAGATTGGTATCTACTATATTTTCCGGAAACTCCAATTTATGTACACTGTTAGATTGATTCATAAGGCCGTTATTACTTGAACTATATTTTTGCACCCCATAAAAACGATCAATATATCCTTTTTTGTATGAAAAAATAAATTCAGTGCTCTGTCTAACTGTTTTACTCAAATTAGCTGGTGTATCAGTACGTTTCCAGACATATTGACCACAAAAATTCTCCTCCCCAAATATTTCATCACAGATGGATTTGAGGTTGGCTTGTTCGTTATCATCGATAGAGATAAAGATGATACCGCTTTCTTTGAGGAGGTTTCTTGCTAGAACAAGACGGGGATACATCATATTAAGCCAGTCGGAGTGATAACGGGCGGAGCTTTTTTCATTTTTTGTTAGGCCAATTTTCTTCTGACCTTGGTCATCTAGAAGATCCATGTCTTCTAAAAGTTCTTCTTCGGACTTTTGGAATTTATCGGAATAGACAAAGTCTTTTCCTGTGTTATAAGGTGGATCGATATAGATCATATCGATTTTATCTAGATAGGATTCTTGAAGGATTTTTAGAACTTCAAGATTGTCACCAGTAATAAAGACATTCTCAGACTTTTCAAAATCAACACTCTCCTCAAGATCTGGTCTTAGGGTTTTTGTGGTCGGTTTGCCTGCCTCAGCCATGGCTTGGCGCTTGCCGACCCAGGTAAATTCATAGGTTTCTCGTCCTTGGGCAAGGTCTCGATCTAGGAAGATTTTTAGTTTTTCAAAGTCAATGGCGGTTTTGAGGACGCCATCTTGGTCTCGGGTTTCTGTCAGAACCTCAGGAAAAAGTTGACCAATTTTCTGAATATTATCTGAAAGAATATCTCTAGAAATGAGGTCTACTTTTTCAACTTGAGTATAGTCTCCGAGCTTTCTGCTCTGCTCTGCTCTGCTCTGCTCTGCTCTGCTCTGCTCTGCTCTGCTCTGCTCTGCTCTGCTCTGCTCTGCTCTGCTCTGCTCTGCTCTGCTCTGCTCTGCTCTGCTCTGCTCTGCTCATGGTATTCTCCTTTGTTAGTTATGTCAATACTTTTTTCTATTTTTTCAACTCTTTTTCTCTTTCAAAACTTGACCTAATATAGTCCTACCCAAGTAGATAGTACAAATACATAAAATACTGTCTACCAAAGCAGGAATATAGTAATCACTACCTTAATTAACTGAGCTTTTATATGTTAATCATTGAAAAAATGACTGTCACAGGTCTTCTGTCCTAAATAAAGAATAGCCTTCATAAGCATAGGAATGATCAATTCCTTTCATATATAAAGTGACATTATCCACATCACTTGTCAGTGCCGCTTTTAAAACGTACTTGATTTCAATATCTCGAATGGGACTTCGTTCCATTGCAAGGAGATAGTCTTCTTTACCTACCTGAGACCAGTCTATGACTTGCCCCAATTGCTGTTTCAAGATATGGTCTAGCCAAATCCGCATGGACCGGCCATTTCCTTCACGAAAAGGATGCGCCACATTCATCTCTACATATTTTTCAACAATCTGCTCAAAGGTTACCTGTGGCATCTGATCAACACTGGCCAAACTTTGAGGGAGATAGAGGACTGGAGCGAATCGAAATCCTCCTTTACTGATATTAACTTCTCGAATACGGCCCGCAAAATCATAGATGTCTTGAAAGAGATGATAGTGAATAAAAGCTAATGTTTCGAAACTACCCGCCGTCTTTTCTAATAAAAGATTTTCATCAAATATTTCTTTCGCTCGTTCTTTAGTCATCTTTTCTTCAATACGTGCCAATTCTAAGGAATCTTTAATTCCCAGTTTATTTCCAATCACCATCAGTATTTTCTCCTCTATGCTTAGATTTCATTTGGTTTTACAATAGCTCATATTGAACCACCCTCAACTTGAATCTTTCAAAAAAAGTCTGGGAGAGCTGTTGAATATTATCGATAAGACGTGTAAAGCACGCAATCAATGGGTTCGTCAAAAAGGCTTGACAACATCAGATTTTGAAATTTATTGAGTATCAATCCCCAACACCTAATCCTCTTCCTTAGTCACTGGATATTTCAGGGCATTTTTCTTGAGTTTATCTTGGATGACGGTCTCAACATCTAAGCCTAATTTATCTGTTAGTTGAAAGGTGTAAATCAGGATATCCGCGATTTCTTCTTGAACATTGATAGGATCAAAATCATCCTCTCCCCATTGATAATTTTCTAGTAGCTCTGCGGCTTCAATAATGATTGAAGTCGCTAGGTTACGTGGGCTGTGGGCTTCGCCCCAGCCACGTTCCTTGCGAAATTTCAGGATATCTTGAAGAATGTTTTCAATCATAATGTCTCCTAAATCAATTCATTGAAATCCCAGACTTGATCGACCCAGCCTTGGTAAAAGTCTGGTTCGTGGCAGACCATAAGGATACTGCCTTTGTAGGCTTGAAGGGCACGTTTGAGTTCGTCTTTAGCGTCCACATCCAGGTGGTTGGTTGGCTCGTCTAAGACTAGTACATTGGTCTCTCGATTCATAAGGAGGCAGAGGCGAACCTTGGCTTGCTCACCTCCACTAAGGACTTGGATTTGGCTTTCAATATGTTTGGTTGTCAGTCCGCATCGGGCTAGGGCAGCGCGGACTTCAGCCTGGTTCATAGCTGGGAAGGCATCCCAAACAGCTTCTAGTGGCGTTTGGCGATTGCCTCCTGGTACTTCCTGCTCGAAGTAGCCTAATTCAATAAATTCCCCTTCTTCTACTTGGCCTCCCAAGGCTGGGATAATTCCTAAAAGGCTCTTAAGAAGGGTCGTTTTACCAATCCCATTAGCTCCGACAATGGCAATTTTCTGATTGCGTTCAAAGGTCAGATTCAACGGACCTGCTAGTTTACGGTCATAGCCGATTTCCAGTCCTTGCGCTTGGATAATAAACCGTCCAGGAGTCCGAGCGCTCTTGAAATCAAATTGTGGTTTTGGTTTTTCCGCTTGGAGTTCAATAATATCCATCTTGTCCAGTTTTTTCTGACGACTCATCGCCATATTTCGAGTCGCTACCCGAGCCTTGTTGCGGTTAACAAAATCTTTTAAGTCCGCAATCTCTTTTTGTTGGCGTTCATAGGCTGCTTCCAACTGGGCCTTTTTCATGGCATAGACTTCTTGAAATTGCTCATAATTCCCGCTGTAGCGCACCAAATCTTGATTTTCAACATGATAAACCAAATTGATTACCTCGTTGAGGAAGGGAATATCATGGGAAATTAAAATAAAGGCATTTTCATAATTAAGAAGGTAACGTTTGAGCCAATCGATATGCTCGGCATCTAGGTAGTTGGTAGGTTCGTCTAAGAGAAGAATATCCGGCTTCTCTAGCAATAATTTAGCTAGGAGAACCTTGGTTCGTTGTCCGCCACTGAGTTCGGTAACATCAGACTCCATGCCAAAATCAGCAACCCCTAAGGCACGCGCCACTTCATCAATCTTGGCATCCAAACTATAAAAATCCCGACTGTCTAGGCGATCTTGCAACTCGCCAACTTCCTCCATCAGAGCATCGTAGTCACTAGCTTCCGCCATTTCCATGTAAATTTCCTGAATGCGAGCTTCCGTCTTAAAAAGGTCATCAAAAGCTGTCCGCAATACATCCCGAACGGTCATTCCAGGTTCTAGCACTGCATGCTGGTCCAGATAACCCGCCTTAACATACTTGGACCAAATTACTTGTCCTTCATCTGGCTGCAGTTGCCCTGTCACGATACTCATAAAGGTGGACTTTCCTTCACCATTAGCCCCTACTAAGCCGATATGCTCCCCCTTCAAGAGGCGAAAAGAAACATCTTCAAAAATCGTTCGATCACCGAACCCATGACTCAATCGTTTTACTTCTAAAATACTCATACAGTCCCCACTCTCCAAAAAAGGAGACCAGGACAACACACTTCCCTGGTCTCATTCCAGTCTTCCTAAACTAATTTTTTCAAAAAGGCTACTAAAACCTGTGCTGATCTCCGACCAGCTTCCACAATAAACTCATCAAAAGAAATCCCCGCATCTTGCTCAGCCGTATCACTCATGGCCCGAATAACCATAACAGGTAGATTGATTGAATGAGCCGCTTGAGCAATAGCGGCTCCTTCCATTTCCACAGCCAAAACTTCTGGAAAGGCTGTCTTAATCATTTCCAAACGTTCGGATGATGCCACAAAAGAATCACCTGTTGCAATCAATCCCATTTGATAAGTCTGTCCTTGTTCCTCTAAAACATCCTTGAAAACAGATTGGAAATAGTTGCTAGTTTCAAAATAAAGAGGTTGTTGGGCCATTTGACCATAGGCATAACCAAAGGCAGTCACATCTACATCATGATAGGCCAAGCGGTCTGCCACTACGATATCTCCTACAGCCAGACCTTTCGCCACAGCACCAGCAGAACCTGTATTAATGACGGCATCCACCTTAAATTCTTGTGCTAAAACGGCAACTGTCATAGCGGACATCACTTTTCCAATACCACTCTCAACCAAGACAACCTCATGACGACCAAGATGCCCCGTATGATAAACTTGGCGAAGATAGAGATGTTTCTGACCATTTTCCAACTGTTCCAATAAAGTTGCTAATTCTTGTGGCATAGCCGCAATAATTCCAATTTTCATAGCTTCACTTTCCTACAATACAAACATAAAAATCAGAAGTAAGACCAACAAAAGCAAGAGCCAAAAAAGAATTTTATTGAGGGTCTGTTGAAAACGCGCCCGCTTCTGATTCTCCACTTGTCGGCTTTTCCGAACTTCCGGCTCTACTTGAAGACGATCGATTTTATGCAACAAATCCAAATCGAGAGGCTCTATGTCTTCAACGAAATCCGAGTCAAATCTTTGGTGATTGGCCATCAGTTCTGCACCTTTTCCATCAATTGCCAATACTGAATGGCCATAATGGTTTTGGCATCACAAATGTCCCCCGTCTCAATCGCTTCCAAGGCTTGATTCAAATCCAGCTCAAATAATGCTAGAGTTTCATCGGCATCTTGAGGACGCGGATTATCCACTTTTTCCAAATTTCGAGCCAGGTATAGTTTCACTTTTTCACTGCAAAAGCCAATGGCTGTATAAAAATCATACAACAATTCCAATTCCGCTACATAGCCAATTTCTTCTTCCAATTCCCGAAGAGCAGCGGCTTTAGGGTCTGCATTTTCACCAATTTCCAATTTGCCAGCTGGAATTTCCAGACTCGTTCCTTCAATAGCCTTCCGATATTGCTTAACGAGTAGCACCTTATTCTCACTTGTAATGGGCAAGACACAAACGGCACCATTATGGAAAACTAACTCCCGTGTAGAAGTCCCTTTCCCATCTGGCAATTCAACTTCATCAACGGCTACTTGAAAAACACGGCCCTTAAAAATTTCCTGACGACTCAAGGTTTTTTCTTCAAAATTCATCTATTTCTCCTCTTGGCTAGGATGATGGGGAAAACGAGCTGCATAACCGTTCTTAGTAACTTGACGTGACCGGCCTAGAGCCAATCCATCCTCCGGTACGTCCTCTGTAATCGTCGAACCTGCGGCTAATAGCGCGTGATCTCCAATGGTAAGTGGAGCTACTAAGGTCGAATTGGAGCCTACAAAGACACCATTGCCAATCTTAGTTTCATATTTCTGCTGCCCGTCATAGTTCACCGTAATCGTTCCAGCACCAAAATTAACATCTTGTCCAACCTGACTGTTCCCGATATAGGTTAAATGGCCAGCCTTCGTTCCTTGTCCTAAGCTAGAGCCCTTAACTTCTACAAAATTCCCCACGTGGACTTGATCAGCCAACTGAGAACCTGGCCGAATATGCGCGTAAGGCCCTACTGTTACGTCTTGTCCAATCGTTGATTCTTCAATCATAGAATGGGTAATACGACTATTGGCTCCTACATGGCTGTCCACTAGATAAGAACCTGCACTAACGTAGACACCCGTTTCTAACTTCGTAGTCCCACGAAGAGTTACCTGACCCTCTAACTCAACATCTCCAGCAATTTCAACGTCAATATCAATTGTTGTTGTCGCTGGATTTTGGAACGTTACACCATTGAGCATATGTCCCTTGTTGATGCGGTTACGCATAACCGTTTCTGCAATGGATAACGCATAGCGGTCATTAACCCCTAAACTTTCTTCAAAATTCCGAAGCATATAAGCGCCAACCTTCTCACCAGCCTGGCGGAAAATACCAATAACATCTGTAAGGTAATACTCTCCTTGAGCATTATCTGTATTGATGTCCTTTAAAGCTTCGAAGAGACGACGATTGTCAAAAACATATGTACCTGTATTGATTTCTTTAATTTGTTGTTCAAAATCACTGGCATCTTTCTGTTCCACAATCTTCAAGACTTCACCGTCTGCGTTGCGGACCACACGGCCATATCCAAAAGGATTCTGAGCTTCAGCCGTCAAAATAGTTGCCACATTCTTATGATTAATATGAAAATCAACGAGTGACTTTAGACTCTCACCAGTAATCAAAGGGGTATCTCCAGCGATGACTAAGGTTTGACCATCTAAATCCCCTAACACCTCTTCTGCCATCCGAACCGCATGACCCGTTCCCAACTGCTCCTTTTGTAAAGCAAAATGAGTTTGGTCTGCAAGAACGGCTTCAACCATTTCAGCCTTGTGCCCAACAATGGTCACCGTCTGAGCAGGAGCCAGAGCTGAAACACTTCTGAAAACATGCTCCAACATCGTAATCCCAGATACTTGATGCAGGACCTTAGGCAAGTCTGATTTCATCCGCGTTCCTTTTCCAGCGGCTAAAATAATGGCATAATTCGACATATTCATTCCTCTATTTCTTGTCATACTCGTCCTCTATTATAGCATTTTTCCACCAAATAGAAAAAAGCTCGAGTAAAACTCAAGCTTCCTATTTCAGAGTCCAACCACCATCAATCGTTACAATCGCTCCTTGCATCGAACTCATCTTTCCACTGGATAAAAAGACGGTTAACTCTGCCACCTCTTCCGGCTGTGTCCAACGTTTGATTGGAGTTTCCTCCGCTACCTGATCAGCCATACCTCCTGGCTCAAAATCCGACTGCGTCATCCCTGTCTGCACAGCACCGGGAGCAATTCCGAAAATCTGGACACCTGAATCAGCGTAGTCTAGCGCCATTTGTTTGGTCAGACCCATAAGAGCATGTTTAGAACTGGTATAAGCAGCTCCTCCTCCACCAGCAATATGACTCGCAATAGAACACATGGAGATAATCACTCCCTTCCCTTGCTCTACCATTTTAGACAGATAGTGGCGACTCAACTCCATCGGTACCCGCACATTGGTATCATAAACCTGTTCCCAAAGCTCCTTAGACATATCTAGAAGCGGAGTATAGGCATCAAGAATACCAGCTGTCAGCAACAAAATATCTACTTGATCGACCCAGTCAAAAACCAAATCCAAATCCTTTGTTAGATCCACCTGTAGAAAATGAAAATCCCCTGCTAATGGAGGTGCTGGATTTCTATCAACTCCATAGACCTGCTCTCCTAGTTTCAAAAAAGCCTGAGCTTGCGCAAGACCAATCCCAGAAGAAACGCCTGTAATGAGTATTTTTCTAGTCATGAACTTCTATCCAGTCCTCTGCCAAAACATCGCAAGGCGTCGGACTCCACATGGAGTAACCTTCTCCTTCTCCAGAAACATGAATCAAGAAATAAGGTGTTACCTCAAGCATTTGTCCTTCCACTTCCAAATGGTCAAAGAGTTGCACGAAATTCTCGGCACCTCCCCAACCCTGACGTACATATTTCTTCTTAGCCCTTAACCCAGGTAAAATTTCTTCAAAACGCATCTATTGTTTCCTTTTTTTCTTTGATTATATCAAATAAGGCAGTCAGAGAAAAGAGAGAGAAAAGAGAGAGAAAAAATATATATAAAATTTTTATATATCGCTTGACTATTCTCTTTGATGGGTATAAAATTTATATATAGAAATTTTATATATAAAGGGGTGATGACATGTATTTTCCAGTTCCATCTCCATTAACGGAGTTTCTCATTTTGGCTATCGTTAACCAGCAGGATTCCTATGGTTATGAAATTAGTCAGACCATCAAGCTCCTTGCAAACATCAAGGAATCCACACTCTATCCTATTTTAAAAAAACTTGAAAAAAATGGATTTCTGCGAACCTATTCCGAAGAGCACCAAGGACGAAAACGCAAATACTACTCCTTAACCGATTCCGGTAGGGAACAATTGCATTTTTTGAAAAAGGAATGGTTAGAATACACTGAAACCATTTCAAAGATTTTAGAAGGGAGTTTAAAAAATGAAAAAAGATGAATATCTTTCACAATTAGACCATTATTTACGGAAATTACCTACAGAGGATTATCAAGAAGCAATCGAATATTTTCAAGAATATTTCGAAGAAGCTGGCCCAGAGAACGAAGCAGCCTTAATGGAGGAATTGGGAAGTCCCAAAGAAGCCGCTTATGATTTGATTCAAAATCTATTAGACAAAGAACTTTCAGCTAGTCAGTCAACAAAAAGAAACTTTTGGAAAGTCTCAACGTTGATGGCTCTTGTAATCTTGGCTTCCCCACTGACCTTTCCTATAGCTCTTTTCGTCATTGCCCTGCTCTTCACTATTTTAGCCCTATTTGGAGCCTTCCTGTTTACATCACTAACCTTTGGAATAACAGGTATCCTAATCAGCATTGTGGCTTTTTACGAATCTTTTGTAAATCTTCTAAGCAGTCCTGCAAGTTTAGCTTTTGGAATTGGAGTCGGGACTTTCCTTCTTGGACTGGGCAGCCTTCTATGCTTACTAACGTACTCCATTGGAAGTTCAAGTGTAAAACTACTGGGTTGGATCTACCGGACTAGTTTGAAAGGAGACAGACGATGACATTAAAAAAACTATGGATAGCGGCACTACTACTGATTCTTTTTGGAACTGCTCTTACTGGAATTGCCATTTCAATGGAAGCCTTTCAGGAACTTGACCAAATCTATGTTTCCACTGCCAAAAAAGAACAACAATTTCAAGCAAAAAAACATATTCGCATCGATCTTTCTGAATATGAACTCCACCTTCTCCCTTCTACAGATGAGCGTATCCACATAGAATACTATCCATTATCTGAATCCTCATCTGATACTATTTCAATAAAAGAAGAAAATGAGACATTAATTCTAAAAGAACATGAAAAAAACAAGGATTCCTTTATAGAATATCGGGGAATCGGCGTATTATATCAATGGTTACGGTATCCCAATCAAAGACAACCTGGAAGTATTTACATTGCTATCCCAGCTAATTCAAACCTCCAAACAATCTCTACCCACCTGCAAAATGGCAATATCAATATCAAAAATCTCCAAATTCCAGATTTACAGGTACTAGCAGACAATGGAGACATTACTCTCACACAAGTACAGGCTAGCAAAGCAAGTATCCAAACAACCTCTGGCGAGATTACTTCAATCAATAGTAGACTTTCAAATAGCACCATCATTTCTGATAGTGCGGCAATCCAACTTCTCCAAGGAAGTTATCAATCGGTTCAAATACAAACAGTTAGTGACTCTATTTTGGTTGATCACAGTTTATTTGAAGGGAAAAATAGACTCATTTCTGAAGATGGAGATATTGAAATCCTTCTATCAAAAAATCAAAAATCTTCAACTCTATTCACTAGCCAATCTGCTTTCAGTGATGAAATAAACCTGCCAGCTAAGTTTAGAAACACCTCTAATCCTTCAGTTGAAATCAACCTAGAAGCAGATATGGGAACTATTACTGTAAAAGAACCCTAAACTACCAGTTATCTCTAGCCATTCTTTTTTAGTAAACTTCTTACAAAACAGAAGTCATTTTTCCCAATGGAATAATAGCTATGTATCATTTTGGAAAAATGAGCGTAACTCTAATCTTCCTCATAAAAATATAACCTGAATATTTATCATGCATCTGGGGGAAAATGACAATACTAAATTAGATTCAACTATACTTTCTATAAGTAATACAAAATCATATATATATTATTTTGTATGTTAATCAATGGTATTATATAACAAACTAGAGGTTGTGTAACTTTATTATCAGATAAAGTAGAGAGGGTTATTTTAATCCTAATTATTGATTCCCCCTCTTCTATGTTTGACACTATACCTAGGACTAATATCACTCTACTTCAAAATAATTTTTACTCTTATTCTCAAATAATTTCTTCATAAAAACAAGTTAATTTATATGAAGAATTACAAGGGGGATGATATTCCAGATTATCAATGTGGATAAAATACAAACTCTATACACAAGACATTATTTAATTTAGATATTTGATTTAAGGATCTTTTTTATCATTGTGATTGAGATAACCCTCAATATACCAATATATGTTAAAAAATTGAGAGTTATTCTAGGTTAAATGAGAGGAGTGGAGATTTATGCCCGAAAATATTAGACTTTTAGAAGTAAATAAATTATCAAAAAAATTTTTTCTTAGTAATGGTAAAGAGTTGCAAATTTTAAAAGATATTTCGCTTTCTGCCTCATCTGGAGAATTTATTAGTATTTTAGGTATTAGTGGTTCAGGAAAATCAACATTATTAAAATGTATTTCTAGTTTATTAAGACCAACAAGTGGAGAGATATTATTAAAAGGGGTTAATCCATATCGTATTAATAATTTCAAACTTTCTAGATTAAGACGTGAGGATATTTCTTTTATTTTTCAATCTTATAATTTAGTTCCTTCTTTACCAGTACTCGAAAATATTTTATTACCCTTACGCTTATCTGGGAAAAAAATGAATACTCAATTGGTTAAAACATTATTAGATAGAATGAATTTTAATGCAAATTTAAATGATTTTGTCAGTACATTATCCGGTGGTGAGCAACAAAAGGTTGCAATTGCACGAGCTATCATTACGAATAGTGACATTATATTTGCGGATGAACCAACTGGAGCATTGGATAGTAAATCACGTGGGGTAATTTTTAATCTATTAAGAGAACTTGCAGATAAGGGTAAGTGTGTCATAATGGTAACTCATGATATTGAACTTGCCTCTCAAACAGATAGAGCACTAATTCTAAAAGATGGACAAATTTTTCAAGAACTAGTAAACCCTAGAGGAGAAGAACTTTATAAAATACTCGATACTAAAATACCTTAAGGGAGGTTGAATATGATAAAGCTGATATATTATCAATTTATGCAAAATAAAATGCAATGGGTAGGTATCTTGCCATTGATTTTTATATCAAGTTTGATTATCGGCCTGTCAATCAATGGTTCTATAAATATGGATTTGAATGCTAAACTTTTTTCTGGCTTACCTGATCCAAAACCAATTTTTTCATTTCCTATAGTATTTGGAGGTATTACTTTATTTTTTGTTTTATCTACCTTAATTAGTTTATTGGTAGAAATGTTTAGAACTGATTATATTCTCTTGGAAACTTTAGGTGCTAATAGATTCCATATTTCATTTTTAGTAGGTAGTCAAATATCTATTATTTCATTAACTATTAGTTTTATTAGTTATATTTTTTCTATTCCATTTACTCAGGGTTACTATTATTTTTTACAATATTTTTTTGGAGAAAATTTATTGCCTGATGTTCATTTTAGTCTGAGTTTTATAGGGTTAGTAGTAACAGTTTTTTTAACTAGCCTAATAGTTTTTTTGAGTGGCTTTTATTATACAATGAAAGAAATGGGGCCGAAATCAACAAGTGAGATAAAAATTTTTAAAAAAATAATCTTAATGATTCTTATAGGAGTTTCTTGGTCCTTGATTTTAATAAAAATTTTTGAGAATCCCAGTATTTCTATTCGAACTCAAATGTTGTTCTATCTTACAATTTTCAATATAGCAATTATTTATCAAATATCCCCCTATATTCAAAGTTTATTTTTAAGATTGATTTCTAGTCTATTTATAAGAGACAAATATATGTATATTATATCTAAATGGAATTTATTATTTAATAGGAGATATGTTAAGTCTGTATCTGCAGCAATAATTAGCATAATTACCTTGATTACAAGCTTTCAATTAATCTCACAAAATATTTTATATAAAACTCAAGAAGATGCTAATTTAGAATTAATAGTATCCCTAATTGTATATATGGGAGCCCCTATTTTGATAGTATTTGCAAATATTATTTCGATTGCTCTTTTATCTATGAACAAAGAGAAAACAGATATACAGAATATCGAAATTTTAGGAGCATCTAGAAGTCAATTAGTATTAATTAAACTAGGAGAAGCAACACTCTTAACAATAATTATTTCAACAATTTCCTTGATAATCAATCTTCTATTTTGCTTTTTATTGGTGATATTTATAAATGATATGTCTTTAAAATCATTAAATTATACAGGATTATATTAACCAAGTTTCGTAGTTTCGATTATAATTTTTTGTTTATTATTTTTATCAAAAAGTTGCTACTTGATCTTAAAAACTAAATTTCAAGTAGAGGATAATTTAAACATATAATTATAACCATCCATCTAGATATGAAACACTTATTTTAATGTAAGCATCTGATAACAGAGTGCAGTATAGTAAAATAAATCATTACACTTAGAGTCAAAACCACCCGTGAAAACGGGTGGCTTGTACACCGGCTGTAAGCCGTTTCTCTCCAGCGACGCCTAAAGGCGTTCGCTGAACTTCGTTCAGGTTAGAGCTTGTATTACTTGACCATTGCCCGTAACAACGGGCTTTTAACGTGTTCTGAATCCGCCATCTGAAAATGGATCCTCATATTCTTTTACACTCAGCTTATCGAGAGCAATATCATTTTTCTCTTGTTCTCGAATGTACTTCGCTACGGTCTTTTCATTTAATCCGACTGTGCTAACGTAATAAAATATCTTTATGCCATATTCACTATTTTTTTGTAAAAAGTTCTTACATATTGTGGTAAAACTAGTACTCTTTCCTAAACAACTTCTATTTTTCAAATTTCTCTTAACAGTATTTATCAATTGTTCCAAGCAAAGAAGAAAGCAAATAAGCTTATGTACTAATCTAACCACAAAAAACTACAAAAATTTGAATCAATAACAATAGCTTAGTATCATTTCTAATTAATGATTCTAGGCTATTTCTATTTTTGCCTAATCTTTATCCAAGCTAAAAACTCCATCTCTATTTAGATCTTCATCTACTTTTACTATTGAACCTAAAGTTTCACCCACATAACAATGGTTACAGTCGAAATACGATCTGAAGGTTCGTAAAAAAGTGAGATTTCTTACTATGGATATGTACTCACCTTATTTTACTCTCGTCAGAAAACCTCGCTTTTCAAATTTTAGGCTCCGTTCTTATTCTCTCATTTCGAGGAAAGAAGAGCGGATCTTTTCTATGATTTGATTGAAGCTGAAATCCATCAAGTGGATGAAATTTTCTCGAAAGTATTTGATACTTTTCTGCGAAATAATACTCATTCAGAATCAAAATTAGCAGATATCCATTCTCTATGGACAATCGATCGTAAGCGAGTAGTTGATAAGCTTTGGATAACTTCTTGCAACTGATCAATGACGTCATTCAATGATTTAAATGCTTTGTTCTTAAATCCTAATTTCCGAATCTCTGCCCAAACTTGTTCAATCGGATTCATCTCTGGTGTATAAGGTGGAATAAATGTAAATTCAATATTGCTAGGAATATCCAATGTCTGTGATTTATGCCAAACCGCATTATCCATCACCAAAATAATATAGTCGTTAGGGTAAGCTTCTGACAGTTGTCGTAAAAATTCATTCATCCAAGCCGTATTACA
>NZ_SPPZ01000150.1 GCF_004570525.1 Streptococcus sp. WM07
CTGTGGGATACAGCAAAAGCGGTTCTACGAGGGAAGTTTATAGCAATTCAGGCCTACCTCAACAAAGAAGAAAAATCCCAAATAGACAATCTAAAAGTGCAACTAAAGGTACTGGAAAAAGAACAACAAACAAAGCCCAAAATCAGCAGAAGGAAGGAAATAATAAAAATCAGAGCAGAAATAAATGAAATAGAGACCAAAAGAAAAAAAAGAAAAAACAGTCAATGAAACCAAGAGCTGGTTCTTTGAAAAGATAAACAAAATTGACAAACCCTTAGCTAGACTCACCAAGAAAAAAAGAGAGAAGGCTCAAATAAATAAAATCAGAAATGAAAGAGGAGAAATTACAATGGACACCTCAGAAATACAAAAGATAATAAGGGAATACTATGAAAAGCTATATGCCAACAAATTGGATAATCTAGAAGAAATGGATAAATTCACAGAAACAGACAACCTACCAACATTGAATCATGAAAAACACCAGAAAATACGAATAGATTACTAGTAAAGAGATTGAATTGGTAATCAAAATCCTCCCAAC
>NZ_SPPZ01000151.1 GCF_004570525.1 Streptococcus sp. WM07
ATCTAACAGACGAAGAGAAAGCAGCAGCTAAGGCTCAAGTTGATGCAGAAGCAGAAAAAGCCAAAGCTGCAGTAGATGCAGCAACAACAAATGCAGGAGTTGAAGAAGCTAAGACTGCAGGTGTTGACACTGTTAAAGCTATTAACCCAGCTGCAGTTGCTAAGCCTGAAGCGAAGAAAGCCGTCGATGAAGCCGCTCAAGCCAAGAAGGATGAAATTGACGCTCGCTCTGATCTAACAGACGAAGAGAAAGCAGCAGCTAAGGCTCAAGTTGATGCAGAAGCAGAAAAAGCCAAAGCTGCAGTAGATGCAGCAACAACAAATGCAGGAGTTGAAGAAGCTAAGACTGCAGGTGTTGACACTGTTAAAGCTATTAACCCAGCTGCAGTTGCTAAGCCTGAAGCGAAGAAAGCTGTCGATGAAGCCGCTCAAGCCAAGAAGGATGAAATTGACGCTCGCTCTGATCTAACAGACGAAGAGAAAGCAGCAGCTAAGGCTCAAGTTGATGCAGAAGCAGAAAAAGCCAAAGCTGCAGTAGATG
>NZ_SPPZ01000152.1 GCF_004570525.1 Streptococcus sp. WM07
CGCTCAAGCCAAGAAGGATGAAATTGACGCTCGCTCTGATCTAACAGACGAAGAGAAAGCAGCAGCTAAGGCTCAAGTTGATGCAGAAGCAGAAAAAGCCAAAGCTGCAGTAGATGCAGCAACAACAGATGCAGGAGTTGAAGAAGCTAAGACTGCAGGTGTTGATACTGTTAAAGCTATTAACCCAGATGCAGTTGCTAAGCCTGAAGCGAAGAAAGCCGTCGATGAAGCCGCTCAAGCCAAGAAGGATGAAATTGACGCTCGCTCTGATCTAACAGACGAAGAGAAAGCAGCAGCTAAGGCTCAAGTTGATGCAGAAGCAGAAAAAGCCAAAGCTGCAGTAGATGCAGCAACAACAAATGCAGGAGTTGAAGAAGCTAAGACTGCAGGTGTTGATACTGTTAAAGCTATTAACCCAGATGCAGTTGCTAAGCCTGAAGCGAAGAAAGCCGTCGATGAAGCCGCTCAAGCCAAGAAGGATGAAATTGACGCTCGCTCTGATCTAACAGACGAAGAGAAAGCAGCAGCTAAGGCTC
>NZ_SPPZ01000153.1 GCF_004570525.1 Streptococcus sp. WM07
CTACCTAGCTGCTCCATCCCGCGCTATTGAAAAGAAAGGAGGATGTGGGATTCGAACCCACGCACGCTTTTACACGCCTGACGGTTTTCAAGACCGTTCCCTTCAGCCGGACTTGGGTAATCCTCCAAAAATTATAAATAGTCCGTACGGGATTCGAACCCGTGTTACCGCCGTGAAAAGGCGGTGTCTTAACCCCTTGACCAACGGACCATATTATAAATGGGCACGAGTGGACTCGAACCACCGACCTCACGCTTATCAGGCGTGCGCTCTAACCACCTGAGCTACGCGCCCAAGTTTAAAACTTGGTATGGTAATTGAACTTTCGTTCAAAGCGGGTGACGAGAATCGAACTCGCGACAACAGCTTGGAAGGCTGTAGTTTTACCACTAAACTACACCCGCTTATATGGGAGTTAACGGGATCGAACCGCTGACCCTCTGCTTGTAAGGCAGATGCTCTCCCAGCTGAGCTAAACTCCCATAAGAAAACCGAAGTTTTCTATTCGCTAAGCGACTACCCTATCTCACAGGG
>NZ_SPPZ01000154.1 GCF_004570525.1 Streptococcus sp. WM07
GTTGTCCGCGTTCTGGATGCCGCGCGCCTCCACCGTGGTGGCGCGCTTGTCGACGACCCACTGCTTGCCGTCGTGGCGCAGGTGCAAGCCGATCACGCCCCGGTGCTTGCCCCACAAATTGGCCATCACGGTAGGCACGCCATTGACCAGCCCTTTGACCTTGTCGACGCCGGGCAGATTAAACTGCGGCACCGTGCTGGCCGCGTTCGGGAACAGCTGGTGCGAATGGCCGATCAGCATGGCGTCCACGCCCGGCACTTGCGACAGGTAGTAATTGCCGTTTTCCATGGTCGGCGAATACGGGCTGTCATCGAGGCCGCCGTGCGAAATGGCCACCACCAGTTCGGCGCCCCTGGCGCGCATCTCGGGGATGAATTTTTCCGCCGTCTCGCGCACGCCCTGCGTGTAGACGCGCCCTTCCAGCCAGCGCTTGTCCCAGGCCATGATGGTGGGCGGCGCAAAGCTGATGATGCCCACCTTCACGCTGCTGGTCACCGGTTTGCCATCGGGGCCGGCCGCCGTGATTTG
>NZ_SPPZ01000155.1 GCF_004570525.1 Streptococcus sp. WM07
TTTTATTATAAAATGACATACTATATTACTACATTCAACAGATAATTACTCATTCAAATGGCCGTGATATTCCTAAATTCCTGCTCTAAATCTCTTTTTAAATTTTTAATTAATTGCTCAGTTATTTTTATTTAGATAACATTGGTTTATATCATTATATAAATTTCAGGTGTGCATCATTATATTTCAATTTCTGTGTAGACTATGTACTGTTCACCACCTAAAGACTAATTACCATCCAATACCATACACATGTGCAAATCACCCCTTTTGCCATTCTTTCTCTCCCCATCCCCTCTGGTAATCACCAACCCAATCTCTATTGCTATGTGTTTGTTTGTAGATGTTTTTATCTTCTATTTATGAGTGAGATCTTACAGTATTTGACTTTCTCCCTCTGACTTATTTCATTTAGCATAATACCCTCAAGGTGAATCCATGTTGTTGCAAATGGCAAGATTTCATCTTTTTTTAATAGCTGAATAGTATTCCATTGTATGTGTATACCACATCTTGTTTATCCATTTG
>NZ_SPPZ01000156.1 GCF_004570525.1 Streptococcus sp. WM07
TTAAAATAAGCAATCATTCGCAAGTTTGGGGAATGTGTGTAGAGGGTCACTGGCCCGGAGGTTCAAAGTAGGTACCCATGTTGGCTCACGCATCAAAAGGTGAACCAGGAGCCAGCCTCATGGCCTAGTAGTTAAGTTCGGCATGCTCTGCTTTGGCAGCCCAGGTTCGGTTCTCAGGCACAGACCTATACCACTCGTTAGTGCCTATGCTGTGGCAGCATCCCACATAGAAGAACTGGAATGACATGCAACTAAGATAAATACAACTATGTACTGGGGCGTTGGGGAGGAAAAAAAAGAGGAAGATTGGCAACAGATGTTAGCTCAGGGCCAATCTCCCTCACCAAAAACAAAAAAAAAAGAGTGTTGGGGCAGAATGGGGACACTTTAAATAAAATGGTCAGTGTTATAGACTGAACTGTCTCCCCCCAAGTTCTTGTGTTGAAGTCCTGACCTGCACTACCTCAGAATATGATTATATTCGGAGTTTAAAGAGAGAATTAAAATGAAGTCTGTAGGG
>NZ_SPPZ01000157.1 GCF_004570525.1 Streptococcus sp. WM07
CAAGCTCTCATTCTCTACTCTGAATGTCAGAATTTAACAGCAGTAGCTAAATCAGTAGGTTTTGTTCATCAAACTGTACGAAACTTATTGAACCGTTATCTAGAAGGAGGTTTAGAGGCACTCCTTACTGAAAACCGTGGAGGACGCCGCCACTTTTATTTAACACATGAAGAGGAAGAGGAATTTCTTGAAGAACAGGCTTCTTCCGCTATGAATGGAGAATTTGTCACTGTTGACACACTCTTTGAAGCCTATCAAAAAAGAGTAGGACGTAAAACAAGCCGCGAAGGTTTCTATGCACTTCTGAAACGTCATGGCTGGCGTAAGGTTAGTCCACGCCCTGAACACCCAAAGAAAGCAGACGCTAAGACAATTTTAGCGTCAAAAAATAAAATCTCAATTTGAGGAAAAATCAAGTAAGCGCTTTATCTGTGGTAAATCTTACCAAAAAGTTCGGCTTATGTATCAAGATGAGGCTGGCTTTGGACGTATTAGTAAACTAGGAGCTTGTTGGTCTAAAAAAG
>NZ_SPPZ01000158.1 GCF_004570525.1 Streptococcus sp. WM07
CTGCCCCGCATCAGACGCTGCACGCGCTTGCGGTTGACTACATGGCCCGTCGCGCGCAGGAACACGACCATGCGCCTGCTGCCATAAAAAGGCCGACTGGTGTATTCCTCGTCAATCAGCGCGCTCAGCTTCAGGTCGCTCTCGTCCTCGCATGCCTGCCGGGATGCCGCGTCGATCCGGCGGTACACCGTCGCGCGCGGCACGCTTGCCAGCTCGCATTGGCGCGTCAGCGGCAGCTTCTCGTGCCCGGCTTCGATCCAGCCCAAGCGCGCCTCCTGGCTCACGGCCCCAGCTTTTTTTTAAGCCAGTCCACTTCCATCTTCAGCCGACCGATCTCGCCGTACAGCTTGTCCTCCGGGCTGCTTTCGTCGATCGGTTTGGGGCCGCGCTTGGTGTCGAACAGCGCGCCGGCGTTCTCCAGGATTTCCTTTTTCCACTGGCCCACCAGCACCGGATGCACGCCGAACTCTTGCGCGACCTCCGTCACCGTCTTGACGCCGCGAACGGCCTCCAGACCGACCTT
>NZ_SPPZ01000015.1 GCF_004570525.1 Streptococcus sp. WM07
CAACTTAATCATTCTATCAAAACTTCATTTGCTTGTCAACACTTTTTGTTAACTTTTTTGAAGTTTTTTTGAATTCGTTCGTTTCACCCGAACTTTTATCATTCATCTGTCCCGTTTAAGGAACTCTCCCTTCAGGACTTTATTAGTATACAACACTCTTACTTACTTGGCAACACTTTTGTTTAATTTTTTAAACTTTATAACAAAAAAAGAGAAGACAATATTGCCTTCTCTAATCTTAAAGCTTATTTAGCAGGGGTTTCTGAAGTTAATTCTAATTGATAAATTGGGAGATCACCATAAGTATACTCTTGGTAATCAAAATTCTTAACACGATTATTTACCCACATCATCTTAGTAGTCCAGCTCAATGGAATCCACGGAACTTCAGTCGCAAAGTTAGTATCAAACTCACGATAGGCATCTACTAGTTTTTTGTCATCAAACATTTCTTCGGACATTAGTTTGTTCATATCAGAATCAAGTTTCTGACTAGTATAGCGTTGATAATTAAGCTGTGACTGTTTTCCTAGAAGAGCTTGTGGATTTGGATTTGAAGCTAGACCCCAAGCTCCTTGGAAGATATCAATATCAGGATCATCTGCTTGGACACGTTGAGACCAGTCTTTCATTGCCATCAGCTTACCGTCCACCAACTGAACATCTAACCCAACATCTTTCCAAGATTGAATCAATGTATCAGCTAACGGCTGATCAATATTCTGCCCAGTGTTACGAATCGCAAAGTTAAATTGAACTTTTTCACCTTTGGCGTTTTCCCGAAGACCATCACCGTCTACATCTTTAAATCCTGCTTCATCTAACAATTTTTCAGCTTTTTCTTTATCATAATTGTAAGCAACCGAATCTGGATTGTAAATCATCTTAACTGCTGGCGGATATAGACCTGAACCAGTGGCAGAGAAGCGGATGCCATTATAAATTTTTTCATTAATCCGATCTCTATCCAAGGCATATGCGAAGGCTTGACGAACACGTTCATCTGCCGCTTTAGCATTTGGATCTACAACGGATTCTCCTTTTTCTTGGTCATATTTTCCTAATTTGAAACCAATATAGGACATATACAAATCATCTACACCAAGAATAGTACCATTCTTATGATCTTTTGAACTTTCCCAAATTCCAGCAGTCAACTCATCTACAAGATCAACATCGCCATTCTTAAGAACGTTACTTGCTTGTGCAGGTGAAACTGTTTTAATTTCAATTTCTTTGATTTTTACATCATCTTTCTTATAGAAATATTCATTTTGCTTCAGTAAAACACTCTCTCCATTGACAGTCTTATCAATCACATACGGTCCATAAGAAAGTGGTTTGGTATTTAGTTCTGCTTCAGCAAATTTATTGAAATCAGTTATTTTTTCAATTTGTTCAGCATTCAAATAATTGAATAAAATACCATCTCCCCACATGATAGAAGGAGTAACTTCTTTAAATTTCAAAACGACTGTTTTATTATCTTTTTCAGTAATTCCAGAAATTTCAGAAGCAGCACCTTCATGATACTCTTTCATCCCTTCAATGAGCTCGTAATCATCAGAATACCGTACGTTTGTCTCATATTTCGGGTTACCCAACAATTTATAGGTCGCAATAATATCTTTAGCCGTTACTTCTTGCCCATTACTCCACTTCAAATCTGGATTTACTGTTAAGGTTACTTCTTTCGTATCTCGATCTAAATGGAATTTTACAGCTGCTGTATCGTCATCTTGAACAAATCTAAATGACTCATCTGATTTAATTGCTGATCCACCCGTCATATGACGTAAAACAGCATAATCATTCGCTTCTAGATAAAAGACAGGATTCCACAACCCTGTGAGAGGATCAGGGGTCACTATACCAATTTTCAAACGAGCATTTTCAACTGTCGATCCACCATTCTCAACCTTTGTTTGGAACTCTGCCGCTGGTTTAGTAGCACCACTTGAGTTTGAACTTGAATTTGAAGCACAGGCCCCCAACACAAGTGAGGCAACTAATGCAGAGCTAACAAATTTAATTAAATGACTCTTTTTCATGTGCAACTCCTTTTTCATAATTTTATATAGTCTATCAGTTTTGTAAGCGTTTGTCAATTAATTATCAGAAAATTAAAACATATCCTTACTAAACTATAGCCGTTGTTTTGCATCCAAAGCTCGTCGCATAGCTTGACCAATATAATTAATACACAAGGTCATAAGGAGTACTAGCAAAGCTGCCGGTAACCAGATATACATTTTATTAACCATTAAATCCGCATCTCTAGCATATGCAAGAAGGGTACCTAAACTTGGAGTTCCTGAAGGAAGTCCAAAACCAAGGTAAGATAGGGAAACTTCGATTCCCATATTAAATGCTAAAGTCAATGTCGCTTCTACAATAACAATCGATCCGATATTAGGTAAAATCCCCTTCAGCATAATCTCCAAATCACTTGTTCCCATGGTTTTCGAAGCTAGTACATAATCCCGTCTTGCTTCTGAAAGAGCTTTACTCCGAACAAGACGAGCTGTAGCAATCCACGCGAAAGAAGATAAAATAAGGATGAAAGTGAGAACACTATAATCTTTCACCAAACTAACAAAAACAATGATTACCATTAGATATGGAATAATGGATAAGAAATCAATAGCGCGCATGGCTAAATCATCTATGACACCTCCATAATAAGCAAGCACAAGACCGATAATAGTCCCGATCACAATCGTTATAGTTGTTACTCCCAAAGCAATTAAGAGAGAATTAGCTGCTCCCATCATCAACCAACCAAAGACAGAATGACCACCAGAATCCGTTCCTAACAAGAAGCCATCCTCACCAGGTAATAAAAAGCGATTTAGAATATCAACTTCATGATAACTGGTATAAATATCGGTCATCCGAATATAAACATTAAAAACAAGAATAAACAGTATGATCGAGACGATAACAATAGTGGAAATCAAAGCCAATTTATCTTTTTTTAGTTCCCTCCCAATAATAGAAAATACGGAAGGAACTTTTGTGACAGTTTGTTCATTTTGAATTGACATACAATAATTCCTCCCTAATCCAATTTAATCCGTGGATCCACAATGGCCATGATAATGTCAGAAAGCGCACTACCCACCAAAGTTAAGAAACCAGAAAAGAGCATCAATGCCACTACGACACTATAATCTCGTGATTCCATTGATTGGACAAATAACTGTCCCATCCCTGGATAGCCAAATATCGTTTCAGCAATAATAGCCCCTGAAAAAAGACCCGTAATGGTAAATCCAAAAAATGCTGCTATTGGAAGTAAGGAATTTCTAAAGATATGGTCCGAATAGATTTTACCGATTGGAACCCCTTTTGCCCGAGCTGTTTTTACATAATCACTTTGCTTAGCTTCAATCACTTCGTTCCGAAGATATTGGATAGTTGTGACCGCACTTAATAAAGCGATTGTCGTACCTGGTAGAACTAAATGATACAATTTGTTGAGATAGTAAGATAAAGTTCCCGGTTCCAATCCAATGTCTACGGATCCGCTTGTTGGGAACCAACTTAATTGGAATCCAAAAATTAAAATCATAAATAAATAGAGAACAAAGCTAGGAATGGCAATCGCTAAAAAACTATAGACGCCAACGAATTTATCCAATTTCGAATTTTGATAACGTCCTGAGTACATTCCCAATGGAATTGCAATCAGATAAGTCACAATCAGAGTAAACAAAGATAAATTCAATGTGTTAAAAATTCGCTCGCCAATAACCGTACCAACAGATTTACCTGTTATATAACTCAAACCAAAGTCCCCATGGAGAAAATTATTGAGCCAAATATAATACTGTTCATACCAAGGCTTATAAAAACCACTTCTTTGACGAATCAGCTCAATCTGCTCAGGAGAAATTTTTGGATTTTCTGCAAGACCACTAAAGGGATCTCCCGGCATTAATTTTGCTAAGGCAAAAACAATGATACTCAAAAGAAGCAATTGAGGAATCATAATCAAAAATCTTCGTATAATGACTTTCCACATAGTTATTCCCCTCTCATTGCTACATAATGTGTCTCACTGAGTTTCTGCAACTCATAAACTTTCCCATCCTCATCAAAATAATCCTGATAAGAATTTTGAAACTCTTTTTCAACTTCCTCACGAAAGTGTTTTATTTCCTTAGCTTTATCCAAATCGGTACTTGGAATAGCAGAAATCAAACGTTTAGTATAAATATGCTGAGGATTTTGATAGATATCTTCCCTTGTACCTCGCTCCACAATACGACCTCTATACATGATGTAGATATAATCACACATATGTTTGACAACACCTAAATCGTGAGAAATAAAAAGATAAGAAATTTCTAACTCTTGTTGGATTTTTTTCATAAAGTTCAACACTTGTGCTTGAACAGATAAATCTAGTGCTGAGACCGGTTCATCAGCAATGATTAGACGAGGATTGCAGGCAACCGCCCTTGCGATACCGATACGTTGCCGTTGTCCTCCTGAAAATTCAAAGGGATATTTATATAACGCATCTGCCCCCATCCCAACAATATTTAACAATTCTAAAACACGCTCTCTCATATGATCCTCAGACAATTTTTCGATGTTCCGAATTGGTTCCCCAACAATATCAATAATTCGTTTCCGAGGATTCAGGCTAGACATAGCATCTTGGAAAATCATCTGGACATCCTGATTATAATCTATCTTCTTCCGATTCGATTTTTTAACCATATCGAGATCCTTATACATGATACTCCCTGAAGTAGCAGTTTCTAAGCCCAAGAGCACCTTTCCAACAGTTGTTTTACCACTACCACTTTCACCAATTAATCCATAGGTCTTTCCTGGTAACATTTCAATATCTACTCCGTCAACTGCATGAACATGACTTTGAATAGTATTGAAAAAGCCCCCTCGAATGGGATAGTGAACCTTCAAATCTTCAATTTTAATCATTGAACCCCATCCTCCTTAAAATAAAAGGTTTGGTAACAAGTACACCGTACTTGGTGCCCATCTCCTAAATCATGCAATACCGGATCTGCTTCATGTGCTTCTGGAGATATCCAGCGAATCCGTTCTGCAAAACGACATCCTGTCCTTTTTAAATTCTTCAAGGATGGAACCATACCATCAATAACATAAAGATCATCCGACTCACTATCCTCTTGGAAATTAGGGATACTCTTCAGAAGACTCTTGGTATATGGATGTTGTGGATTTTTAAAAATTTGACTAACTGAGCCAATTTCAATCACTTGACCAGCATAAAGAACAGCTACACGATCTGCCATTTCAGCAACAACCCCTAAATCATGGGTAATTAAAATAATACCAGCTTCCATTTCAGCCTGTAGTTCTTTTAACAAATCCAAAATCTGTGCCTGAATTGTTACATCCAAAGCTGTTGTCGGTTCATCGGCAATAATAATGTTAGGTTTACAAGACAGTGCCATAGCAATCATTACTCGTTGCCGCATACCTCCAGATAACTCATGAGGATACTGATTGGCACATCTTTCTGGATAGGGAATTCCTACTTGACTCAACAACTCTATAACCCGATCATCTCTCTCTGACTTATTCAAATCTGTATGATAGACTAAGGCTTCTTCAATTTGACGTCCAATTTTTTGGAGCGGATTCAAAGAAGACAACGGATCTTGGAAAATCATTCCAATCTCCTTCGTACGAATCCGGCTCATCTCTCCCTCAGATAGATCTAGGAGATTCTGGTTATTGTAAATAACCTCACCTTTTGATTTAGTAAAATTTTCATTGTGTAGTCCCATAACAGTAGTGGCTAAAGTTGATTTCCCGCAACCGCTTTCACCGACGATTGCAAGAACCTCATTTGGCTGCAAATCAAGTGTAATATGATCAACTGCGTTAAAATACTCATCCCCTATCCGAAATGCTGTTTCCAAATTTTTAATTTCTAATAAACTCACTCACAGACCCTCCCTTTATTCAATCTCAAGGAATATAATTAAAAAATATGATACACCTAGACTACCATTTTTAAGTAGAAATTTCAATATTTCACAGCAACATAAGATAAAAATGTATATATAATTTTATACTATTGAGGTGGTTTTTTTAGACCATTCTCTAAATAATGAGAAGAATTCAATACATATCATTCTGACTACTACTCAAAATTTATCTTTCCTTTCAAAATCCTATATCTGTCTTTAGAACTATGATAAAATAGAGAAACTAGTATTCGAAAGAGGAAATTATGAAACGACTTATCCAGCTGGTTCTGGTTACAATCTTACTGCTATCATCAATGATCCCTAAAAGTCTCGTGAAAGCTGCAGATGACTTTCAGCTCTCTGCCAAAAGTGCATTGGTTTTTGAACAAAATACCGGGAAAATTTTATTTGAAAAAAATTCTGATGAATTGATTGGTGTAGCTTCGATTTCAAAACTAATCACAGCTTACGTTGTCCTAGATGCCCTTAAAGCAGGGGAGCTCAACATGGACACTAAGGTACCTATTCATGATTATGCTTATCGACTCACCATTGATTCCGCAGCTTCAAATGTTCCAATGGAGGATCGAGAGTATACTGTTGAGGAGTTACTTCATGCACTGTTACTTTCCTCAGCTAATTCAGCTGCCATCGCCCTTTCTGAACAAGTTTCCGGGACAGAGAAAGAGTTTCTCAAGCGAATGGAAAATAAACTTGATAGCTTAGGGATACACGACTATAAACTCTACAATTCGTCTGGCTTAAATGACAGTGCCCTAAACACCGTCGATAACGGGAAGAATCAAGAAAATATCCTTTCTGCCAATGCTCTCGGAATTATGGTCTACCATCTCCTAAAAGATCATCCAGAAATCACTGAAATTACCGAGAAAAATCAAGCTAAATTTGGGAAAACCACAATCTATTCAACCAACCAACTGATCCCCAATATGCCTCGTTTCCGCAATGGCGTAGATGGACTAAAAACAGGAACTTCCGCTAAATACGGTGAATCAATCATCACCACTACTACTGAGCGAGGTATGCGTATTGTCAGCATTATTCTGAGTGTTGACAATCCTACCCAAGATCCCAATGCACGCTACAATGCAATGATTTCTCTCCTTAATTATGTTACACGGACTTTTTACGCCAACATCCTTGCCGCCGAAGGAGAGCAATATGAAAATTCAACCGCCGTCATTAAAGATGGAAAACAATCACCTATCCCAGCTGTCACCAAAACCGATGCCATTCTCATCCAACGTGGAGACTACACAGGCGATGTAGAAATCAAATGGGAAACAGATCCCAAAGGTTACCAAGCTCCAATTAAAAAAGGAGATGCTGTGGGGAACTTGACCTATAAAGATCCTGACCTGATAGGTCGAGGATATATCCAAGGAAAAGAACCAAAATTCGCCATGATCAGCAAGGAAGATGTTGCCAAAAGCAACTTCCTTAAAGTCCTCTGGAACGACTTCGTCCTTTTCGTTAATGAAAAACTATAACTAAAAAACCAGCTTCTGCTGGTTTTTTAGTTTATCAAGTAGTCTTAACCGACACTACCTTCCATTTCGTAACTAATCAAACGGTTTAGTTCAACTGCATACTCCATTGGAAGTTCTTTCGTAAAGGGTTCCACAAATCCCATGACGATCATTTCCGTTGCCTCACCTTCTGAAAGCCCCCGACTCATGAGGTAATAGAGTTGTTCTTCTGAAATTTTGGAAACCTTAGCTTCGTGTTCCAGAGCCACTTGCGAATTGTGAATTTCATTAAATGGAATCGTATCGGACTTGGATTGATCGTCCATGATGATGGTATCACATTCAATGTGGCTGACAGATTTTTTAGAATTACGAGCAAAGGTCACTTGTCCACGATAGTTTACCTCTCCACCACTCTTAGCAATGGACTTCGATACGATAGAAGAGCTCGTATGTGGAGCATTGTGAATCATCTTCGCCCCAGTATCTTGAACCTGACCTTTATTGGCAAAGGCAATAGACAACATTGTCCCACGCGCACCTTCTCCATCTAGAAAGACAGATGGATACTTCATCGTTGTTTTTGCTCCGATATTTCCATCAATCCATTCAACAGTTGCGTTTTTCAAGGCCCGTGCCCGTTTAGTCACCAAGTTATAAACATTATCCGACCAGTTTTGAATCGTCGTATAACGAACATAGGCACCTTCAAGTGAGAAAATCTCCACAATAGCTGCATGTAAACTATTGCTTGAATAGGTTGGAGCCGTACATCCTTCTACATAGTGAACACTCGCACCTTCATCTACAATAATCAATGTACGTTCAAATTGCCCCGTGTTCTCATTGTTAATCCGGAAATAAGTTTGCAAGGGAATATCCACCTTAACACCTTTCGGTACGTAGATAAAAGTTCCCCCAGACCAGACCGCACTATTCAAGGCTGCCAACTTATTATCAGTTGGTGGAACTAGTTTTGCAAAATATTGTTTGAAGAGTTCTGGATACTCTTTCAAAGCCGAATCCGTATCTGTAAAGATAATTCCTAGCTTCTCAAACTCTTCTTTCATATTATGGTAAACCACCTCAGACTCATATTGAGCCGAAGCACCTGCCAAATACGCACGTTCAGCCTCTGGAATCCCAATCCGCTCAAAGGTTTCCTTGATTTTTTCAGGAACCTCATCCCAAGACCGAACTGGCCTATCTGATGGTTTTTGATAATAAATAATATCATCAAAATTGATCTGAGACATATCCGTACCCCAGGTCTCCAACTCCATCTTCTTAAACGTCTCATAGGACTTAAGACGGAAATCCAACATCCACTGAGGTTCATTTTTTGCTGCTGACAATTCTCGGATAACTTCCTCACTCAACCCTTTTCCAGTCGAGAGAATTGGATCAACGTCATCATGAAAACCAAATTTATATTCCCCCAAATCAATTGGCTTGGGTTCTACACGTTCATTTTCAGCCATTATTTTCCTTTCTTTTCATTGAGTTCCATTGCTTTTTTCAAAGCATTCCATGCAAGAGTCGCACATTTAACCCGCTGCGGAAACTTCGCAACACCTGACAAAAAGGCTGCATCACCGAGTTGGTCAGTCGAAGATAAGTCTAGCCCTTGTACTAAATCAGAGAAATCCTGGGCTAGTGTCGCCACCTCTTCTTCCTTTTTCCCAATTACTATATCCGTCATCATAGAGGCAGAAGCTGTCGAAATACTACAACCAGAGTTGATAAATGAAATATCTGCAATGCGCCCCTCACCATCCACTAACAAAAACAGTTGAATCACATCCCCGCAAGTAGGATTGTTTAATTGAATTGGTTCTATACCAGGCAAGCTTCCCTGATGATGGGGATTTCTGGAATGTTCCGCCACCAGAGTTCGGTAGAGACTATCTAATCTAGAAATTGCCATTAAAAAACTCCTTTGTTTTTTCCAAAGCCTGAATCAGACGATCACAGTCCTCCTTGGTATTGTATACATAAAGACTAGCCCGCAACATAGCTCCAACACCTAGATAGGAAAGCAACGGTTGTGCACAATGATGACCCGCGCGGACCGCAACTCCTTCATAATCTAGAGCAGTTGCCACATCATGCGGATGTAGACCTGCTAAATTGAAGGAAATCAAACCACTTCTTCCTTCTAAGGAAGCAGGGCCATAGATTTCTATCCCTTCCACAGATTGCAACCCTTGCCAAAGATAGCTCAACAGTTCTTGATCCTGTGCTGCAACTCGCTCCATCCCCAACTGTTCCAAATAATCAATTGCCGCTCCTAAACCAATCGCTTCTGCAATCGGTGGTGTCCCTGCTTCAAATTTCCAAGGTAGCTCTGTCCAAGTAGCTTCTTGTTCAAAGACAAAGTCAATCATTTCACCACCATATTCCACAGGCTCTAACTGTTGTAACAGAGACTCTCTCCCATATAAAACGCCGATACCTGTTGGTCCCATCATCTTATGACCTGAAAACACCAAGAAATCTACATCTAACTTCTGAACATCCACAGGTAAGTGAGGTACAGACTGAGCACCATCTAGCACCAAGTAGGCTCCTACTTGATGAACCAACTCGGCAATCTCCTCAATCGGATTCTCAACTCCTAATACATTAGAAACATGAGCCAAAGAAACAACTTTTGTAGCTGGACTCAACTTAGCCTGTAGATCCTCCAAATCTAAACGTCCCTCTTTTAAAAAGACATAGACTAGTCTCGCTCCTGTACGTTGACAGAGTTGTTGCCAAGGAACAATATTGGAATGATGTTCCATAATGGAAATCAGAATCTCATCTCCAGCAGAAAGTTCCGCTTCTAACATTCGAGCTAAATGATTCAGTCCCGTTGTCGTTCCTCTTGTGAAAATAATTTCTTTTTCCGAAGCAGCTCCAATAAAAGAAGCAACTTTTCTTCGTGAGGCTTCAAACGCCTGGGTTGCTAACTCCCCTAGGGTATGCACCCCCCGATGAACATTTGCATTCATTTCCTGGTAATAGCGATCCATCACCTCAATCACAGTTTTGGGTTTTTGGCTTGTTGCTGCACTGTCCAAATAAACCAAGTCCTCTTCCTGTACCTGCTGGTCAAGAATCGGGAAGTCTTTTTGGATCTGCCGGCCGTCTAATGACTGCATGGCTACTCCTCTTGTTTATCTTTTGCTTAATTTATCCTCAATAACTTGAATCATGTCGTCTCGGACTTCTTTAACCGGAATTTCAACAATAACAGCTCCCAAGAAGCCTCGAACGACCAAACGTTCAGCAGTCGCACGATCCAAACCACGGCTCATGAGGTAATACAGATCCTCTGGATCCACTTGTCCAATAGAAGCTGCGTGGCCTGCTGTTACTTCGTTCTCATCAATTAATAGAATAGGATTCGCATCCGAGCGAGCCTGGTCTGACAACATTAACACACGGCTTTCTTGTTGAGCATCTGCTCCCTTAGCTCCACGGATAATATGCCCAATCCCATTGAAGGTCAAGGTTCCTTTTTCCAAGATAACACCGTGCTGGAAGATATTTCCGACTGAGTGCGAGCCATGGTTCGTAACACGACTGTCAATACCTTGTACTTGTTTACCAGACGATAGGGCAACAACTTTCATGTCTGCATGACTACCGCGTCCTATTAGATCTGTATCAAAGGCTGCAACTACATTTCCTTCATTCATAACCCCTAGTGCCCAGTCAATAGTCGCATCATTACCAATTCGACCACGGCGGGTTATGTAGGTTGTCACTTCTTTGCCAAGACGATCAATAGCGGAAAACTTCACTTGAGCACCAGCCTTTGCAATCACTTCAACCGTAATATTCGCTGTTGCTTTTTCTTGTCCATCTCCTAGACTTTCCAAACGTTCCAAGTAAGAAAATTTACTGTTCCGCCCAGCAATCACCAAAATATGTTTATTAAAAGGAACACTAGAATCACTTTCATGATAAAAAATCCCTTCCAAAGGTTGATCAATCTCAACATTATCTGGAACATATAAAACAGCTGCACTATTGAAATAAGCTGTATGGTAAGCTGCTAATTTATCCGTATCGTAGGCTAGAGCAGACATAAAATGTTTCTCCACCACTTCTGGAATTTCTTCCAAAGCTGTGGCTAAATCAGTGAATACAACTCCTTGCTCTATCAATTCTGGGGACAATTGCTCCAAAACTGTCTGAGTCCCAACTTGAATCAACTTAGGATTACTGCTAAGTTCAGAAAAAGCCGGAACATTACCGCTAGCTTGACTAAGTTCCAAACGTCCATCCCCTAGATTCCAACGGTGAAATTTCACCCGCTCAATCTTTGGTAAATCCAACTCTTGAATACTGTCAAAGGCTTTCAAGCGCAATTCCTGAAGCCATGCGGGTTCCGCCTGCACTTGCGAAAAAGCCTGAATTTGTTCTCTTGTCATTACTTCCTCCTCGGTAAGCGTCCTTATACTTCTTCCTCGTAATCAAATCCGAGTTCTTCTGCAATCTTTGCATAACCCTCTTTTTCCAAACGAGCCGCCAATTCAGGACCACCAGAAAGAACGACTTTTCCTTCCATCATTACATGGACAGCATCTGGCTGAATGTAGTTCAACAAACGTTGGTAATGGGTAATGATCATCGCACCAAAACCTTCCCCACGCATAGCATTCACACCTTTGGAAACCACCTTAAGGGCATCAATATCCAAACCAGAATCGATTTCATCCAATAAAGCAAAGGTTGGTTCCAACATCAATAGTTGAAGAATCTCATTCCGTTTTTTCTCTCCACCAGAGAAGCCTTCATTCAAGTAGCGCTCTGCCATTTCTTCTTTCATATTCAGAAGAGCCATTTTTTCATCTAACTTAGTAATAAAGTCACGGACAGAAATTTTCTCGTCTTCCTCTTTTCCAGAATTCATAGCTGCACGCATAAATTCTGCATTGGTAATTCCAGGAATTTCGCTTGGGTATTGCATAGCCAAGAACAAGCCCATACGAGCACGCTCATCGACTTCCAATTCCAAAATATTCACACCGTCTAGCAAAACCTCTCCTTGGGTTACTTCATAGTTAGGATTTCCCATAATCGCCGCAGATAAGGTTGATTTTCCAGTTCCGTTTGGTCCCATAATTGCCGCAACTTCTCCAGTTTTAAGGGTTAAATTAACCCCCTTCAAAATTTCCTTATTCTCAATGGACACATGGAGGTCTTTAATTTCCAATACTGACATCTTTCTATCCTTTCTTCTAGGTAATACGATTTTAGTATAACAAAAAAAAGCCTAGAAGGCTTTTTGCGTGTTTAGAATTATTCTTATTTACTAAAATTTTTCTTTTGACGTACTTCTTCACGATAGGCAGAATTTCCGATAAAACGGAGAGTTTTCAAAAGAGGCGTTCGATCTGGGCCCAAGATCCCCAACAATTCCACAAATAATTCAGTTCCAAGAACCAAACTAAAAAGAAGTAACACCCCTCCAATTCTGCCAGATACATTGAGTAAAAGGGATATCATCGAAAAAATAAAGGTAATACCATAAATCACAAGCACCGTTCCTCGATGGGTTAATCCCAAACTTAACAGACGGTGGTGTAAATGATAGCGGTCAGCTTCTGAAATTTTTCTTCCTGCCAGACGACGCCGAATAATCGCCATCAAGGTGTCCGTAATCGGAACTCCTAAAATAATCATCGGAGTAATTACCGCCACAGCCGTCGCATTCTTCAAACCTTGCAGAGATAGAACCGAAATCATAAATCCTAAAAAGAGAGCCCCTGTGTCCCCTAAAAAGATAATTGCTGGATGGTAATTATAAGGAAAAAATCCACCAATAGCCATAACCAAAAGTAGGATCAACATGGTCAAAAACAGATTATCTTCAGGGAGAAAGAAGTAAGAGACAATCGCCATAGTGACTAATGAAATGATGGAGACACCACTTACTAAACCATCCAAACCATCCAACAGATTTACCGCGTTGGTAATGGCTGCAATCCAAACCAAGGTCAATACAAAGGACAACATCGGGCCAAAATGTAAGAAAGGACCTCCAAAGGGAATTTTGAAATTGTCCATCCGAAAGTCCGTCAAAAACCAAATCAAAATAGCAGCAGTTAGAATCCCCACCATCTTTTGGCTCGGTTTCAATTCACAAACATCATCCAATAAACCCGTTAGGATAATAACACCACCTGCCAATAAGACTGGCCACACATAATTAAAATAAGTCTGACCAAAAGCCGTCACTTTGACAATCCCAGGCATGATTAAAAGATTCACCAAGCTAAAGGACAAAAAGATTGCCAAACCACCAGCAGTTGGCATAGACTTCTTATTAATCCGTCTTGCATTCGGCTGATCCACAGCTCCAAGCTGAAAAGCCAACAATCGAACTAAGGGTGTCAACAGAATACTTCCCAAAAACGTTGCAATCAGGGCCAAAATAAAGGAAAGGGCAAAGGGTACCATAATCAAATCCTTTGTAACTCTTCAATCGCAGTCCCATATAGAAGAATCGTCCCGTGCTCTTGTAGAACCGGTCTGGTTACCTGCGACTCTTCCGCCATCTCTCGTATCCTAGCCATTAGATATACTGGATACTTACCTGGCATGTGACTAGTATTCACCAAAACAGTCAAATAATAGTGCCCTTTGTATTTATACAACTCCGATCCATCATATTCATAATCAATCAGATCCACATAGGCTAAAACCTTATCAAAATCTGAAAATTGTAGGACATAATACAAAAAGTGATTTTGGGCTTTTGTCTCCGTCGTTGCCTCTGACTCTGTAGCATCCACCGCTTCTTCTTGATCCGTCTCAACTTGTTTCCGGAAGGTATCCAACTCACTTAACAGTTTATCCGATTGCGGATCCTGGCTGTATTCCTTTAGGGCCTCTTCCATCGCTTTGATGAATTCTTCCGGTTCCATATCTGGAAAATCCTCCATTTGAGGCATTTCATCAAAGTCAAAATCTTCAAAATCAATCGCCTGATCGACCTCCGATTTAGTCACAAATACATCTAGGCGATCTGGTTTTGGTGTTACGCGGAAACTCAGCATCCCTGAATCTAGAAAATGCTGAGGAAGCTCCAATTCATCCAAAATAGTGTAGAAGAAATCCTCGGTTTTTTCCTGGGGCATCAGGAAATCTGCCAATTCCATTCCTCTTTCCTCCAAATCTTTCATACTGATCGAAATTTTAATGGTTCGATCATTTAATTGTTTCATCTTCATTTAATTACCTCATTCTCCAGTATACTTGAATTTCCTTTAGATTTCAAAAAAGGAGGGGGACTGCATTCATTTTTCTAAAAATTCTTTATTAGTCCCACTCTGCACAGTGACCGAGAGGATTTGATGACCTCTAATAGCCGAAAAAAGCATCTCTTGACTACTGTTCCCCTACTTCTGTAATCAACGATAACAAAGACGCTTAAATGAATGAGCAACTGTCTCTTTCCACCTTATGCTAAAAAGGCTCGTACCCCCGCATAGATAAGCAGTAATACTCCAAGTACAATCCGGTATTTTCCAAAAATTGTA
This sequence comes from Streptococcus sp. WM07, assembly GCF_004570525.1. GTDB lineage: Bacteria > Bacillota > Bacilli > Lactobacillales > Streptococcaceae > Streptococcus. The sequence continues at coordinate 15,007 of NZ_SPPZ01000015.1, forward strand.
AAATCGTTCTGCTTAACGTAACCAGTAAGGAAGCGAATCGCATAAAGGCTGACCCCAAAAGCTGTTAGCATTGCCACTCCCAATAGCAGACCTTCAGCCCCTGTTAAAGTATTACCATTCAAGATAAATTTCAACACCTTCACTCCGCTAGCTCCAAACATAACGGGAATTCCCAAGAAAAAGGTAAACTCTGTCACTACTGAACGACTCGTACCATTCAAAAGACCTCCCACAATGGTAGCCCCTGAACGACTGGTACCAGGAAACAGAGCCAAGACCTGGAATAGTCCAATTTTGAAAGCCGTAGCATAAGGCAATTCCTCGAGTTTCGTAATAGTTGGATACTTCACGAATTCCTGCTTCTCAATAGCCAAGAAGGCAACCCCGTAAATAATCAACATTAGAGCAATCGAGACTGGATTGTAAAAATGCGTTTCAAACCAATCATCTAGGGGAACTCCAATCACCATAGCTGGTAAGATAGCCACTAAAACCTTAGACCACAGAGACCACGTTTGGCTAACCTCTTTTTTAGTTTTTCCTGGTTTAAAAGGGTTTAGCTTATCGAAATAGATTACAACAACAGCCAAAATGGCGCCAAGCTGGATAACCACATTGAACATATCCATAAATCCGGCAGATACCCCTTTAAAGCTCACAAACTCCTGAAGTAAGAGTAGATGTCCCGTACTTGAAATCGGTAACCACTCTGTAATTCCCTCTACAATTCCAAATAAAATTGCTTTTAAAATTTCAATCAGCATCATTTGCTTTTATCCTCCATAACAGACATAATTATACCACAGGAAACAAAGGAGCAACAAAAAGATTCTCGAACCAAACCTGCCTATAAAGGTTCGCGGCGTGAAAACACAGCAGAATACACTTTAAAACGTTTTCACTAAAAAATTATATTGATTTGTCTACCTTTTTCCATTACAATGAAAGAAATTCAGAAGGAGGTTCCTATGAAAAAGTTAGTAATTACCCTACTCACGGGCTTAGCACTGATGTTGGCTTGGGTTAATCCAGCCTATGCAGATGACTATCTTCGAGTTGGGATGGAAGCAGCCTATGCTCCTTTTAACTGGACACAGGACGACGACAGTAACGGTGCCGTTCAAATTGAAGGCACAAACCAATATGCCAATGGCTATGATGTACAAATCGCTAAAAAAATAGCTGAAAAGCTTGGAAAGAAACCATTAGTCGTTAAAACAACTTGGAATGGATTAATCCCTGCCCTAACCTCTAAGAAAATCGACATCATCGTCGCAGGGATGAGTCCAACTGAAGAACGTCGCAAAGAGATTGTCTTCTCTAACAGCTACTACCGTAGTCAACCGGTTATCGTTGTTCGAAAAGATTCCGACTATGCCAATGCCAAATCACTAGCTGATTTCAAAGGAACCAAACTCACATCGCAACAGGGAGTTTACTTATACGACTTGATTGACCAAATCGACGGGGCTTCCAAAGAAACAGCTATGGGCGACTTTGCTCAAATGCGTCAAGCTTTAGAAGCAGGAGTTATTGATGGATACATCTCTGAACGACCTGAAGCTCTCACAGCTGAAGATGCAAACTCTATCTTTAAGATGGTCAACCTAGATCCTGGCTTCAAAACCAGTGATGAAGAGGTTACAACTGCTGTAGGAATGCGTAAAGATGATATACGCATTGATGAAGTAAATACGGCTATTGCGGAAATTTCATCTGAGCAACAAGTAGCCTTAATGGATGAAATGATCAAAAGCCAGCCACTTGAAAGTGATACCGAGGAAGAAACACCAAACTTCTTCCAACAAATGCTAGGCATTGTTCAAAATAACGGCTCTCAATTCTTACGCGGAGCTGGTATCACCCTTTTGATTTCGATTATCGGTACTGTTGTCGGTACTGGTATTGGACTCTTAATTGGCGTTTACCGAACAGCTCCTCAAGCTAAAACAAAAGCTCTAGCCTTTTTCCAAAAACTCTTTGGTTGGTTCCTCAATGCCTATATTGAAATTTTCCGTGGTACACCGATGATCGTACAATCCATGGTTATCTACTACGGAACTGCCCAAGCCTTTGGAATAGACATTGACCGGACACTTGCAGCCATCTTTATTGTTTCCATCAACACTGGTGCCTACATGAGTGAAATTGTCCGTGGTGGTATCTTTGCCGTTGATAAGGGGCAATTCGAAGCTGCCACTGCTTTGGGAATGAATCATAGCCAAACCATGCGTAAGGTTGTCTTGCCACAGGTTATCCGCAACATCCTTCCTGCTACAGGTAATGAGTTCGTTGTAAACATCAAAGATACATCCGTATTGAACGTAATCTCCGTGGTTGAACTCTACTTTGCTGGAAATACCGTTGCAACTCAAACCTACCAATATTTCCAAACCTTTACCGTAATCGCGATTATCTACTTCGTTCTTACCTTTACCGTAACTCGTATCTTACGTTATGTGGAACGTCGTCTAGATACTGATACATACACTACCGGAGCAAATCAAATGCAAACAGAGGTGGTTAAATGACGCAAACTATTCTTGAAATTAGAAACCTAAAAAAATCTTACGGTCAAAACGAAGTCCTAAAAGACATTTCCTTAACCGTAAACAAGGGAGAAGTAATCTCTATTATCGGAAGCTCAGGAAGTGGAAAATCAACCTTCCTCCGCTCCATTAATTTGCTTGAAACACCAAGTGCAGGGGAAATCTTCTACCACGGAAAAGACGTCTTAGCAGATGAACACGACCTCACAACCTATCGTGAAAAATTGGGAATGGTTTTCCAAAACTTCAATCTCTTTGAGAATCTCAATGTCTTGGAAAATGCCATCGTTGCTCAAACAACCGTTCTCAAACGAGAACGCTCTGAAGCTGAAAAAATTGCTAAGGAAAACCTCAACAAGGTTGGTATGGGAGAGCGATACTGGTTAGCCAAACCTAAACAACTCTCTGGTGGACAAAAACAACGGGTTGCAATTGCCCGTGCCTTGTCCATGAATCCTGACGCTATTCTCTTTGATGAGCCTACATCAGCCTTAGATCCTGAAATGGTCGGTGAGGTTCTCAAAATCATGAAAGACTTGGCCCAAGAAGGCTTGACCATGATTGTGGTAACACACGAAATGGAGTTTGCCCGTGACGTATCCAGTCGAGTCATTTTCATGGATAAAGGCGTTATCGCTGAAGAAGGACGTCCAGAAGATATCTTTACAAATCCAAAAGAAAATCGAACACGTGAATTCCTTCAACGTTATCTTAGTTAAAAAAAGCTTCCCGATTTGGGAAGCTTTTTTCTGTTATTGAAAATACTATGATAGCAAAGACTCAAACATATAAATAAGAGTTAAGTGTAAGGGATAAGCAATATAGAATAGATTCTTCTCCCAAGATTTTCCCTGACCTCCACGTTGCCCATTATAAGCAGTAATCAGTGGGATAGCCAAGCATTGCATAAATTAATGATCATAGGCTAAATAAGTCCATAAATCTGGATAGAAGCCGGACATCCCTTGATAACTAATAAAAGTCTTCAAACCTAAACCTATAGACGTCACCAAGAGCACAGTAGTAGCAGCTCTTTTAGAACCTGGAAAGAAAGTCAGAATTAATCCAAGTGGCAATAAATACAGTCCTCCTTCAGTCATCAAGGTAAAGAGAAGCAAAGGTAAAAGGTACAGAATTTATAACCAAGAACCTGAACTCGCTTTTCTAATTTGATCTACCAAGGTAAAGATTAAAAAGAAACAGGCTAGAGTTAGAAATATATTGTTCCCATTTATCAAGAGCCAAATATCGAAGTTTCCTGTGAGAAGATTGAGATAGTTGCCTGTCAACCAATTGTGGAGGATATTAATGATCAGCATCAGACCAGCCCCCGATAATAATCGTAAGAAGTAAGCCTTGCGATTAGAGGTATGACAAAAACCCTCCATCAAAAGAAAAAGGAAAAGTGGTGCTACAAAGCGTCCAATCCAGGAAACCCAAAATGGTAATCCTAATAAGTCCCCAAAATGCGTATAAACATGGTCAATAATCATACCCAATAAGGCTATGACTTTCAATTGAAAACCCGTTAATTGTACTTTTGTCATGTAGACTTCCTTTTAGCATTTCTGGACAATAAAAAAATCGGCTAGAAAAAAGGGTATCCTAATTCTTTTCTAACCGATTTTATCTAGGAATGACTACGCATCGTCGAATTTATCGTGATTCTTATCGTAGTAATCAATCAATCCCAATGCAGTCTCAAATGAAATATTTTTCACCTGTGCACGACCTTGTGCTAGAGCAATAATAGACATTTCACGAGCATTAGTTTCTTTTGAAATGCGGTAACCAGTGATTTTTTTATCACGTACCCAACCTACTACTGTCTCGACTTTTTCAAAGTTAGACTTAGCCATGGTATCCTCCCTATATTTATTATCTCCAGACATTCATTGTAAATCATTTTAGACAGCTTGTCAATTATATTAAAAAGAATTCCCATAAGATTCAGTCAACAAGAATAGTTATCTGAACAATATAGCAGCTTGCAAGTCCCATTCTCAATGACAAATTCTGAAAGTGTCTAATTTTGATCGGAATCCTGTCTAACGTCCTATCATTTCCATATTTACTATACCAAACATGACTTTTTTATTCAAGCAAAAAGCTCAATCTAACAAAAAAATACCTCGAAAACAACGGATCGAGGTATTGCTTTTACGTTTACTCTGCTGAGAAAATATACGGATAAACCGGCTGATTCCCTGGGAAAATTTCAACTTCTAAATCTTCAAAACGATGCTCTAATTTTTCTTGAAGACCTTCTGCAAACTCTTCTGAACCTTCTTCTCCAACATAGATGCTGAAGATCTCTTTGTCATCCAAGTCCATTTTATCAACCATCAAATCAAGAGCAGTTTCAAGATCAGCATTGGAAGCTACAATTTTACCTTCTACCATAGCTAGAAAATCATTTTCATGAATTTCCAAACCATCAATGGTCGTATCACGAACGGCATGGGTTACAGATGCTGAAACCACTTCCTCCAGAGCTTGGGTCATCCGTTCTTGATTCTCCTCCAAGCTACGGCTTGGATCAAAGGCCAAAAGACTCGTCAATCCCTGAGGAGCTGTCCGGCTTTCAACTACTACAGCAGATTCTTCCACGACTTCTGCGGCAGATTGTGCAGCCATAAAGATATTTTTATTATTTGGTAAGAGAATAACCTTGTCCGCGTTAACTTCTTCAATAGCTTTGACGAAGTCTTCTGTAGACGGGTTCATTGTCTGACCACCTTCAATCACATAGTCTGCACCAGAAGCTCGGAAAATCTCAGCCATTCCTTGACCAGCTACGACTGTTACTACCGCATACTCTTTGCGAGGACCTTTACTGTCCGTAGCTTGGGAGGCTTCTTTTTCAACCTGTGCTTCATGCTGGTTGCGCATATTGTCGACTTTCACTTTTACCAAAGAACCATATTTAAGACCCTCTTGCATGACCAATCCAGGATCTTCTGTATGGACGTGAACTTTTACAATTTCATCGTCATTAACAACCAAAAGGGAGTCCCCAAGGTCATTGAGATAATTACGGAATTCATCGTAATCAAAGCCCTTCACATAGGTTGGACCTTGTTTCAATGCGACCATAATCTCGGTACAGTAACCGAATGTTATATCCTCAGTCGCAACATGACCTGCTACAGACTTATGGTGCTCTGCATTAATCATCTCACCCATCATAGCTGGTGTTGCTTCAAAGTCCTCAGAAGCAATATATTCTCCATTTAGGGCAGACAAAAAACCTTCGTAAATGAAAACAAGTCCTTGCCCTCCAGAATCGACAACACCGACTTCTTTCAATACAGGCAACATATCTGGAGTCTTAGCCAAGGCAGCCTTAGCCCCTTCAAGAGCTGCTTCCATAACTTCAACAGCATCATTGCTAGTCTCAGCCTTCTTAACCGCTCCAATTGCAGCTCCACGGGATACTGTGAGGATTGTCCCCTCTACAGGCTTCATAACAGCCTTATAGGCCACCTCAACACCAGATTGGAAAGCATGAGCCAAGGCAGCTCCATCTAACTCTTCGAGATCCTTAACACCTTGAGAGAAACCACGGAACAATTGGGAGGTAATAACTCCTGAATTCCCACGGGCACCCATCAAGAGTCCCTTCGCAAAGATATTAGCAGCTTCTGCCACTGTCTGCGCGGGCTTGTCTGCAACTTCCTTAGCACCATTTTCAATGGTCATTCCCATATTAGTCCCCGTGTCTCCATCTGGAACAGGGAAAACATTCAATGAGTTTACATATTCAGCTTGATTGGTCAAGCGAGTGGCAGCTGCTTGAACCATCTCCTGGAATAAACTGGTTGTAATATTTGCCACGACTACTCTCCTACAATTTTAATATTTTGGATATAAACATTGACTGCCTTAGCAGAAATACCCAGTTGATTTTCTAGACTGAAGATAACACTTTCTTGAATATTCCGTGAAACCTCACTAATCTTAGTGCCATAGCTTAGTACAGTATAGACATCCACCTCGATATCCCCGGCCTCATTACTGCGAACGACAACTCCCTTGGAGTAGTTTTCCCGACCTAGAAGAGCCTGGAAATTATCTTTGATAGCATTCTTACTAGCCATGCCACCCACACCAAAAATCTCCGTCGCTGCACCACCAACAATGGTCGCAATGACATCATCAGTCAACTCAATCTGACCATCACGCGTATTGATTTTTACTGTCATCTTCTTCCACCTCAATTTTCTTATAGCCTATTTTACCACATTTTGGGATAGGTGTACAAATCCAGCCCAACTGTCAAAGCCTTTCACAGCACAGCAAATAAAAAAGGAGATTGGAAATCCAACCTCTTTTTTAAGCTTGATTAAACGCGTTCAACTTTACCTGATTTAAGCGCACGAGCTGAAGCCCAAACTTTTTTAGGTTTACCGTCAACCAAAATTGTAACTTTTTGAAGATTTGGTTTAACTGCGCGTTTTGTTTTATTCATCGCATGAGAGCGGTTATTACCAGATACAGTTTTACGACCTGTAAAATAACATACTTTTGCCATTTCGTCATTCCTCCTATTTAGTTTTAAGGGTTCTACACCACATACCGTAAAATATTACCACAATTTCTCATCTTTGGCAAGTCATGACTCAGGATTTTCTTATTTTTCTCCCTAAGAACACCACTCCTTCCGCCAAAACAAAACCAAGGGCAAGAGAAAAACAAATTAGCAAGGTCTGAACAAAAAAGGACTGCCCCTGTAAAACCTCCCCTTGGGCAAAATAGCGCATGGACGTGGCAATTGTACCCCCAGGCACCAAGGAAATCATACAAGGAATCGATAAAATATTGACAGGTGTCCCTATACGTTTGGCAAAATAATTTGACAAGATACCAATCATCAGACTAGCCACCAAATTCGCTAACCAAATACCACCCGTCATTTCCATAATTGAAAGATAAGCTATCCAAGACAGACCACCTGTAATAGCAGAACTCAACAAGGTTTGGCGAGGAGCATTAACCACCATCCCATAGCCCAAACTACCACAGAAACTTAAGACAAAACCTAAGAAAAAGATCATCTCCCACCTCCTAGATTAGAGCCTTAAATAAGAGATTTGCCATCATAACACCTCCACCAATCGAGGCCGCAATCAAAAGTGCATTCACAGCCCGGACCAAGCCAGAAATGGTATGCCCTCCCAAAAGTTCCCGTAGCGAGTTGGTTAAGGCCACACCTGGTACCAAGGGCATTAGAGAAGAAATCAATAGAACTTCAAAAATCTGCCCCCAGCCTAAGTGGTAAAAAACATTCGTTAACAATGCGACTACGAAGGCAGAGACACCTACAGCCAAATAAGGGGGAACCATTAAGCGACTAGCCTCCCTGTTGAGAAAATGGGCAAAAATCCCCAAGAAGAAAGTCAAAAGAAAATCCGATAACGGAGCTAACTCCACCAAATTTGGAGCCATGGAAACAAAACCAGCTCCCATATACTGCTGCCATAAAGGGAAATGAGGGACTCCCTGAGACAAACGCTCTACTCCCAAGCGGAAAGTCTCAAAATCGACCTGACCTTGAACCAACTGCCGGGACAGATGATTCAAATCATGAACCATCTGCAAGTCAACCTGGTAGCGAGGAACCTTTACAACAAAAGAGCGACCACTGTCTTGATTGACTAACAAAATTGATGTCATGGTCACATGGCAGATGATGGGAACTCCAAGAGCTCTACCAACATAATCAATACTAGATTCTACACGCCCCGTTTCAGCCCCACTTGTTAACATTAAGTAGGCAAACTGACCCGCAACGACCAGCACATCTTTTTCCTCCACGGCAAACCTCCAAAGTAAGAACTAGGGTTGGCTAGCTTCAATCAAACCAGCAAATAAGTTATTCATAATCGGAACTGACTGATGCAACATTTCTGGATGCCACTGGACACCCACATAAAACGGATAAGCATCATTTTCAATAGCTTCTATCACTCCATCCGCTGACTCCGCTGTCACCTTGAAACCTTCCCCAAGCTCTCGCACTGCCTGGTGATGGTAAGTATTAACCATTACATGCTTTTCTTGTCCCATCATCTCATAGAGTTTACTGCCTTCTTCGACATCTACTAAATGAGTTGTCTGATGGGGCATATTGCCTTGCATATGCCGAACTTCAAGATTCTCCATGTAAGATAAATCTTGCCACAAACTTCCACCATGGAAAACATTCATAACTTGCATACCACGGCAAATTCCCAAAACCGGCATCTTTTTCTCCAAGGCCTTTTCTAGCAAGGTTGAATCAAACCAATCCCGCAATTCCCATGTTTGACCAATTTTAGGTTTGGGTTCTTCTCCATAGTATTGAGGAGTCACATCATGACCACCAGATAGAATCAAAGCATCAATTTGTTCAACATAGACCTCGATGGCTTCTAAACTATCTACAATAGGGATAATGACCGGAATTCCCCCATTTTGGAGAACAGATTGAACATAATCTTCATTGACATAAGCACGGCGGTAACCTTCAGAAGAACCATACTTTGTCAGCAATACACTTCCTGCTATACCAATTAATGGTTTTTTCATCTTACTTCCTCCATTTTTTCTGAAAACTTATCCTCTATCATACCACTTTATTTTCAATTTCGGAATAATTCTGATTCTCCTACATCCAAAAGCAAAACTGGGCAGACCAATCCCTCTTTCAATTCAAAAAATACGAAAATTCCTAAGATTCTGATCCTCACTCATCAAACTGCCGTAAAAATTGCGAAAGAAGTTCTAACCCCTTTTCCAAAATCTTTGTCTGAGTACAATAACCTAGACGGGCATAGCCCGCATATCAAAGCGATTCCCTGGAACTAATAGCACACCGGTCTCCTTCAATAAGCGGATACAAAAAGCCCCCGTCTCTTCTGGAATATTCAGTTTGATAAAGGAAGTAGAGACATGCCGAGGGAGTATTACTGATACCCGTGATTCCTGCTTCACCCACTTTCTAACAATTTCCAAGTTAGCACAGACAATCGAGCGATTACGTTCCAAAATAAGGTCCTTGTGGCGCAAGATATGTGTTGCTAGGAAATCATCACAGACACCCGCAGAAATCATAGTATAATCACGGTACTTCCGAAATTTGTCAGACAATTCAGGGAACTTCTAAAAACCTCTGTTTTTCTTTAATTTGAGTTGCTAAAACCTTGATAAATCAACGATTAGAATTTTAGAGATTGAGTTTTTAGAGGTGCCCTTCATCATTGGCAACAATACAACCAACACGAACCTCAGGAACAGAATAAGTTTTAGAGACACTGTTAGTAGAGATCCCTTTCTCATAAAGATCAAAAATCGGTGGCACATCTAGCCCCAGTTCTAGCGGTTTATAGACCTCATCCGACAGAATATAGGCTCCCACCTCACACGCAATCTTCACCAATTCTTCCAAATAATTCCGATCCATAACGGCACCCGTTGGGTTATTCGCATTATTGATACAAATCAACTTAGTATCTGGACGAATCAAGCTTCTCAACTTCCCCAAGGATGGCAGCCACTGACTCTCCTCTTGAATCTTCCATAGGCTCACTTCAGCTCCAAAGGAACGTGGAATATCCACCAATTGCTGATAAGTTGGATACATAGAAATTACATGATCTCCCGACTCCACGAGCGCATAAAGTGCCAAATAATTAGCCCCAATAGCCCCATTTGTTTGAAGAATTTGATTAGGCTAGGCTTTTTGATACAGTCTAGCCACTTCTTTTTTGAACTCCGGAGATCCTTCAATCCAACCATAGTTCATTTTTTTCGCAAAAAGCTGGTCTAACAGAACTTCCTTACCCGTATCCCCAATTTCCAGAATCTCATCTAAAGTCAGGGAAGCAATAGATGAGCCCGCAATATCATAAACCGCATCTTTCTCCCAGATATTTAACCATTCTTCAATCCCAAATGCTTGAATATCCATAGGCTCTTCTCTTTTTATCTTTATTATAAAAGAAAGAAGTAGACTGACGCAATCTACTTCTTTCAAAAATATCATCCACTAAGGAATCTAAAGAGAAACAACACTGACGATGCTTATTCTGCAGCTAAGCGATAGACTGCTTCCGCATAAATATCCATTGTCTGATAGAGATCTTCTAATGGCATTCGCTCATTTTCCTGATGCTCTGTTTGCTCTGTGCCTGGAAAGCATGCACCAAAGGCCACGCAATTCGGCATCGTACGAGCAAAGGTAGCTCCACCAGAGGAAATCGGTTGACTCAACAAATCCCCTGTCTTATCTTGGTAAACAGACATAAGCGTGGAAACTAACTGACTGTCTAGTGGTACATACAAAGGAGCTAGATAATCGTATTCTTCATACAACAAACCATAGGATTGCGCTTTGGTTTCTAATGTAGAAACTAAAGCATCTTTATCTACTGTTACAGGAATACGAATATCTAAACGAATCTCTGATTTTGTTGCACTGATTGTTAAGCCTGCAATATTAAAACTGAGTGTTCCCGAAGGCTCGTCCGTCACATCACCCAACAATGGGAAACCTGTGGCATCTTCACCAATTCCATTCACAATAAAATCTAGGGCTGGGTGCCTCTCAAAACGCTCCAAAGCCTTTGCTAAACGAACAATGGCATTGACACCCTCAGCAGCATCTTTCGAATGCCGAGAGATCCCAAGAACCATAACTTGATCATCATCGGTTTCATAGTCAAATCCTAACTCTTCCAATTCTGCAATAACTCCTGCTAATAGATGACCAGAATAGCTCGCTTTGGCAGGTACTACATTATAGGCTGTCCCAGCTTCAATACTCAAAGAAGGATGACCTGGCCCAAGTAATTTAGCCTGTAATAATCCCTTTTCAGCATAGGTCAAGGGGAAGGACGAATCAGGTGCAAATCCCATTGTTGCAACTTCCTCCAACTGATTGTACTGGTTCATACAACGCCATAAGGTCTCCTCATCTGTTCCAAAAATAAAACGAATCCGTTTATGAAACTGGACTCCTGCATCCAGCAGGGCTTTAACCGCAAATAAAGCTGCCATCGAAGGACCTTTATCATCCTGAACGCCTCTCCCAATAATAAAATCTCCCTGTACTACAGCCTCAAAGGGAGGTGTCTGCCATTGACTAAGATCACCAGCCGGCACAACATCTAGATGACAAAGAATGGCCAACAGTTCTTCACCTTGTCCAATTTCAGCATAGCCATAATAGCCAGCTGGATCTAGGTATGTTTTAAACCCCATTTTTTCCGTCAAAGCCAGAGTATGCTCAAGAACCTGCTGGATTGCTTGACCAAACGGAGTGTCCGCTTGATGTTCCTGCAAAACAGAAGGAAAGGCAACCAGTTCTTGGATAGCCTGAATACAGGCCTCTTTATGGGATGACCGAATAAAACTTGCTCTCATGATTTCCCCTTTCAATCATACAAAAGGAAAAACTGAGCCAACTGTTTCATCTGTTTGAAAGATAGAACCTGACTCAGAATTTCAATTAGAAGTAGGTCGCAATGACCAAAATAGCTACAGAGACGACGACAATACCTGCAATAAACTTCCCTACAAATTTATACCAAGTACCAATTTCAACATGCCCCAGTGCCAAGGCCCCCATTACAATTCCTGATGTTGGAGCAACCAAGTTCAAGACACCTGATGCAGCTTGAAAAGCTGTGATAACCAAACTCGCTGGTACATTTACAAACTCTGCAAGTGGTGCCATAACTCCCATAGAAGCACCTGCAAGACCCGATGTAGATGGAATCAAGAAAGACATTGGAAGATAAAAGAGATAAGTCAACACGATAAATACTTGCGGAGACAAACCTTTCAATCCTGCTTCGCCCATGTGAAGAATAGTCGCAGTAATCATACCATCGTTCATAATAACCTGAATTCCACGCGCAATGGCGCAGATTAAGGCTACACTAAAAATGTCCGCTGCACCAAACATAAACGCTTTTACCAAACGTTCCTCACTCATCCCATAAATAAGACCAACGACAATACCTGCGATACCAAAAAGCATGGCACCTTCTGGGAAATACCAAGTACCTAGAGCAGCTGTTGAAGAGCCAACAGCCTGACCAATGATTGGAAGACCAATCAACCAATCATTAAACTGCACAAAGATTGTCACACCCAAATCTTCCCATGGAATAAAGCTGCAAATCATGAGTATAAATGTAAACACAAATACCCATAGAACTCGTTTTTGAGCTGGTGTTAATGCCGCATTCACTTCTTGACTTGCTGTGACATTAATACTTAACAAAAAACAAAAATAGCTGTATACTATAAGGTATGAAAGTCGAACTAAATGAATATCAAATTAGCGAATTGAAGCAAGCCCTGAAAGATAAAAAGAATGCACAGCACCATAGGAAAATTCAAGCTCTCATTCTCTACTCTGAATGTCAGAATTTAACAGCAGTAGCTAAATCAGTAGGTTTTGTTCATCAAACTGTACGAAACTTATTGAACCGTTATCTAGAAGGAGGTTTAGAGGCACTCCTTA
>NZ_SPPZ01000160.1 GCF_004570525.1 Streptococcus sp. WM07
GCCTCCCTCTGAGCTTTCTGATGTTTTACTTTTTTTAGAAGTGAAATTTTGACCTTTTTTTTTTAGATGTGTATAAGAGACAGGTAGCAAGGCCAGTCATGTCACCTGTTTTACAAACCAAACGGCATAGATGCCTGACAAAACCGTAGCGAGCGGCAGTGATTTGTGGCCGAGAAGCGCAACCGTACTTTAGTACGGGGGCGCCGAGCCGGTGAGCATCGCCGGCCGCAAAGCGCGACGCGCAGCAGGTTTTACCCTGCGCGGACATTGGCGATGCCGAAGGGGACGTGCACCATCGGTATGGTTCCGCCCGCCGATTTGAGGTGGCTCATCTGGTCGTCGAAGAAGATATGCGGCTTGAACACGGCCAGCACGCGCGACTTGTCCATGCCGCCCAGGAAAAACGTCTCGTCGGCCGCCACGCCCCAGCTTTTCAGGGTCGTCACGAC
>NZ_SPPZ01000161.1 GCF_004570525.1 Streptococcus sp. WM07
GCGCTACAACAGCATGCCGGGCATGAACGACGCCATCTCTTCGGTGCGCGAAGTGGGCCGCCCGGGCCATGGCGGCGGTGATCAGCGTCCCTATCCGCCGCGTCCGGAGCCGGAGCGTCCGTATCCCGCTTATCCCGGCCACGGCCATGGCGGCGGCCACCGTCCCGACATGAATGGCGCCGTGCTGCTGTTCCCTGATGCCGGCATGCGCGGCCGGCCCGTGCGGCTGGACCGCGAAGTGCGTGATTTGAGCCGCTATGGATTCAATGACCGCGCCGAGTCGATCATCGTCAACTTCGGCCGCTGGGAATTCTGCGTCGATGCCAACTTCCGTGGCCGCTGCGTGGTGATGGGGCCAGGCAGCTATGGCCGCCTGCACGGTGGCCTCGACCGCCGCATTTCCTCGCTGCGCCGCGTGCGTTAGGCATTTCGTCCTTCCCTTCCAGTGCCCGCGTACCCCGTGTTTCGCGGGCGCTGTTGTATTGTGTGCACGC
>NZ_SPPZ01000162.1 GCF_004570525.1 Streptococcus sp. WM07
ATGGAAATGTTTCATAGGGAGCAGAAGAGAAAACTAAGACTAAAAAGAAATGTAGAAGCTCTCAGAGAAATATCTGACTCAATTAGGAAATGTAACATAAGAATTATAGGTATTCCAGAGGAGGAAGAGAAGGAGAATGGAGCAGAAAGCTTGTTCAAAGAAATAATAGCGGAGAATTTCCCAAACCTGGGTAAGGAGATGGAAATCCACGTGAAAGAGGCTACCAGAACTCCCAACTACGTTAATGTAAAAAGATCTACTTCAAGGCATATAGTAGAAAGCTGGCAGGAGTCAATGACAGAAAAAATACTAAGGGCAGCAAGGAAGAAGAAAATAACTTACAAAGGAACCCCTATCAGGCTTTCAGTGGATTTCTCAGCAGAAACCTTACAGGCTAGGAGAGACTGGAACAATACATTCAATATACTGAAAGACAAAATCTTTCAGCCAAGAATAATCTATCCAGCAAAACTATCCTTCAGATATGATG
>NZ_SPPZ01000163.1 GCF_004570525.1 Streptococcus sp. WM07
CAGATGGAAATCCCTTGAAGCCAGTTGATCCAATAGATCCAAGTAAAGGTTATGTACCGCCATCAATTACAGATCCAAACGATCCATCCAAGGATACACCGGTACCTTATGAGAAAGATCCGGAACCTAAGCTAGAACTAAAACCTAAGCCAGAACCAAATCTTGATCCTAAACCAACTCCGGGTATACAATCTAAGTCAGTTCCAGATTCTGATTCTAGGAAGCTAAGCTTTGTAGCTGATGAATTACCTGAAACTGGTCAGGAAGATTCACCTGCTCTTGCAGCTTTAGGAGTAAGCATGATTTTGGCGACTGTAGGAATGAAATCTCGTAAGCGCCGGGAAAAAGATTAGAATTAGAACCCAAATTATTCATACCTCAGAAGAATCTGTGTAAATGCCTAAAAAATCATCAGAAACAACCAATAACCAATTGGAATTTCTGATGATTTTTATTATTCACCAAATTGTTCTAGGGATAAAAATG
>NZ_SPPZ01000164.1 GCF_004570525.1 Streptococcus sp. WM07
CATCTACTGCAGCTTTGGCTTTTTCTGCTTCTGCATCAACTTGAGCCTTAGCTGCTGCTTTCTCTTCGTCTGTTAGATCAGAGCGAGCGTCAATTTCATCCTTCTTGGCTTGAGCGGCTTCATCGACGGCTTTCTTCGCTTCAGGCTTAGCAACTGCAGCTGGGTTAATAGCTTTAACAGTGTCAACACCTGCAGTCTTAGCTTCTTCAACTCCTGCATTTGTTGTTGCTGCATCTACTGCAGCTTTAGCTTTTTCTGCTTCTGCATCAACTTGAGCCTTAGCTGCTGCTTTCTCTTCGTCTGTTAGATCAGAGCGAGCGTCAATTTCATCCTTCTTGGCTTGAGCGGCTTCATCGACGGCTTTCTTCGCTTCAGGCTTAGCAACTGCAGCTGGGTTAATAGCTTTAACAGTGTCAACACCTGCAGTCTTAGCTTCTTCAACTCCTGCATTTGTTGTTGCTGCATCTACTGCAGCTTTAGCTTTTT
>NZ_SPPZ01000165.1 GCF_004570525.1 Streptococcus sp. WM07
GTCTCCTAGATTTGCAATAGATTTAGATGGATCTACTTCCTCACCTGGTTTAACGGTCTGATCTTGCGCTACTGGTGTGTTCTTATCCGCGTCGGTTGGTTCAGAAACTTTAACAGTTACTGGGACCTTATCCGTTGAACCATCTGGATACGTTACCACAGCTGTTGCTGGCTTATCTCCTGGTGTGGTTGTATCTACTGGTTCCTCAAAGCTTACCTTAGTACCTGCTGGCAAGTCTCCTAGATTTGCAATAGATTTAGATGGATCTACTTCCTCACCTGGTTTAACGGTCTGATCTTGTGCTACTGGCGTGTTCTTATCCGCGTCGGTTGGTTCAGAAACTTTAACAGTTACTGGAACCTTATCCGTTGAACCATCTGGATACGTTACCACAGCTGTTGCTGGCTTATCTCCTGGTGTGGTTGTATCTACTGGACTCTCAAAGCTTACCTTTGTACCTGCTGGCAAGTCTCCTAGATTTGCAA
>NZ_SPPZ01000166.1 GCF_004570525.1 Streptococcus sp. WM07
CCATGAGCCTGAACCGCAGCTTCGAGATACAAATGAAAGTATTCAAGGCCAGCGATTCCATGACGGAATCGGGCAACCGCCTGCTGGGTGCTTAAGCCCCACGCCAATCTATTACTAGGAGCAATACATGAATCCAGCAATGTGGATCAGCAAGACCGGCGTGCAGGCACAAGATGCAAAACTGCAAGCCATCGCGAATAACCTGGCCAACGTCAACACGGTCGGTTTCAAGCGCGACCGCGTCGTCTTCGAAGACCTGTTTTATCAGGTCGAGCAGCAGCCGGGCACGCAGCGCGCCGACAATACCCTCTCGCCATCGGGCGTACAGCTGGGTAACGGTACCCACATGGTGGGCACGCAAAAAGTGTTTACCACCGGCAGCCTGCAAACGACCAGCCGCGAATTTGACGTCGCCATCACCGGCAACGGCTTTTTGCAAGTACTGCGCCCGAACGGCGAAGCCGCCTACACG
>NZ_SPPZ01000167.1 GCF_004570525.1 Streptococcus sp. WM07
TGTAATACGGCTTGGATGAATGAATTTTTACGACAACTGTCAGAAGCTTACCCTAACGACTATATTATTTTGGTGATGGATAATGCGGTTTGGCATAAATCACAGACATTGGATATTCCTAGCAATATTGAATTTACATTTATTCCACCTTATACACCAGAGATGAATCCGATTGAACAAGTTTGGGCAGAGATTCGGAAATTAGGATTTAAGAACAAAGCATTTAAATCATTGAATGACGTCATTGATCAGTTGCAAGAAGTTATCCAAAGCTTATCAACTACTCGCTTACGATCGATTGTCCATAGAGAATGGATATCTGCTAATTTTGATTCTGAATGAGTATAAACACCTTATTCTTAAATCCTAATTTGCGAATTTCTGCCCAAACTTGTTCAATGGGATTCATTTCAGGAGTATAAGGTGGGATAAACGAAAATTCTATATTTGCAGGAATCCTCAATGTCTGTGA
>NZ_SPPZ01000168.1 GCF_004570525.1 Streptococcus sp. WM07
ATTACAATCCAGGTCGCACTGCATCTACAGGATTATCTGGACAACCACAACGCTTCCTCGACAAGCCAAATTCTCATAGTCGACAAGATCAGCATCTTGACCAGGGTGAGCACTATCACCGGCCACAAAAGCCCAGATAGTTTGCTGCCATACATCGATTTGGCTTGGGAATACCTGGCCACATTCAAGCCTGTGGACAAAGCGCGAGAAATAGCCCGTTTACTCAATGAGAGCGCCGTTCACGTGCGAACCTTAGGGAAGACTGCCCGCAGCAACTCTCGCATGACCAAGGGGAAGATAATTGACTCAACCGTCATGGAACTTCTACAACTCGAACGGCGCATTCGCCAGCTAATCGATCCACCAAGTAGCTCTCGCAAACCATTTTTTGAAGAGGCGTAGCTCAACTAGCCATGCGGCCGCTTAAGAATCCCCCTGAATTGAGGGCAAGCGTATGTATTCTCTAAGAC
>NZ_SPPZ01000169.1 GCF_004570525.1 Streptococcus sp. WM07
CATTTGCCAAAAACTGTTTGGTTCTTTTAAATAAAAATAATAACGATAATAACAACTAACATTTATTAAGCACCTCCCATGAGCTATTTGCTATTTTAGGTTCTTTCAGTGTGTTAACTTGGTCCTCTCAATGGCCCTAGGAGCTAGGCAGTTATAACTTTACTACATGTGATGAAATATTTTTGCTCTGATATTTCAGTGTCCTTTTATGTGATTTGGGCAAATTTCCCGAGAAAACAAGCACACCAATTCTTTTCTAAGGACTCCTGAAAATGCATGACATCATGTTGTTTAGGTTATTTTTCCCATGGAAGTTTCACTAATTCCATTTACTTGCCAGACATTATACTTCACTATTTTTGATTTACATTGGCATTAAATATCCACTGAAAACACAATTCAATACTCAACTAAAAATACTGTAACTTCCAGCTTTCTTTAGGATAAGGAGTCTTAAAGTCTGAAC
>NZ_SPPZ01000016.1 GCF_004570525.1 Streptococcus sp. WM07
TCGAACCTATATTTGGTAGGATGAAGGGTGTTTTTGGCGTACGCCGAGTTCATGTTCGAGGAAATCAAAACGTGGAAACAGAGTTAGGGCTCCTCTTAATGAGCATGAATCTTACAAAATTGACTAAGAGGTTAGTCCAATATGAAAAAGACAAAGAAAAATCACAGACAAATTTGTATCTTTTGGCGAAAACCAAATACAAATTCTCTGTGATTTTTCAATTATTGGCTAGTTTTTGCCCAGCCTCTTTTTTAGTTATTATTAGTGCATTGAATAGTTCGGTGCTTCATTTGTGATCTGCACATCATGTGGATGACTTTCTTTAAGACCCGCACCACTCATCTCCATAAATTGAGCATTTTCACGAAGTTGAGAGAGGTCACCTGCACCGACATAGCCCATACCTGAGCGAAGACCTCCAACCATTTGGAAGACAATGTCAGAAGCAGCTCCCTTATAGGCAACACGTCCTTCAATTCCTTCTGGAACCAATTTGTTCGCCTCATTAATAGATGATTGGAAATAACGATCTTTGGAGCCTTTTTTCATAGCTGCTAAACTTCCCATACCACGATAAGTTTTGAACTTACGTCCTTGGAAGATCTCAGTCTCACCTGGAGCCTCATCCGTACCAGCTAACATCGAGCCGAGCATTACAGCATGACCACCAGCAGCAAGGGCTTTCACAATATCACCTGAGTATTTAATACCACCATCTGCAATAATCGTCTTACCATATTCACGTGCTACTCCCGCAGCATCATAAATAGCTGTTACTTGTGGTACACCCACTCCAGCGATAACCCGTGTTGTACAAATCGAACCAGGTCCAATTCCAACTTTAACCACGTCTACACCGGCATCATAAAGTGCACGTGTCCCTTCAGCAGTTGCGACATTTCCTGCAATAAGAGTCTTATCAGGGAATACTTCACGAATTTCACGAATTTTCCGCAAAACTCCTGCTGAATGACCATGAGCCGTGTCAATGACAATTGCATCTGCACCTGCTTCAAACAAAGCTCTTGCTCGATCAAAAGTATCTGATGTAACACCCACCGCACCTGCTACTAACAGGCGACCATATTGATCTTTCGCAGCATTTGGAAACTCAA
Organism: Streptococcus sp. WM07; assembly: GCF_004570525.1. Taxonomy (GTDB): domain Bacteria; phylum Bacillota; class Bacilli; order Lactobacillales; family Streptococcaceae; genus Streptococcus. The sequence goes on from NZ_SPPZ01000016.1 coordinate 1,116, forward strand.
TGACTTTTTCAATATCCTTAATGGTAATCAAACCAGCCAAGGAACCATCTTCATTAACTAGTGGCAATTTCTCAATTCGATTTTGATGGAGAATCCGTTCCGCTATATCCAAGTCTGTGCCAACCGGAGCAGTGACCAAATTTTCACTGGTCATATGTTCACGAATAGCCTGACCAAAGTCAGTGATAAAACGCATATCACGATTCGTGATAATACCAACCAATTTACGACTCTCAAAAGAATCTACAATTGGTACACCACTAATATGATAACGCTCCATCAATTCATTCGCTTCAGATACAGAATGATTTGGAGTTAAGAAGAACGGATCCATGATAACACCATTTTCAGATCGTTTTACTTTACGAACTTCATCCGCCTGCTCTTCAATAGACATATTTTTGTGAACTACACCGAGTCCACCAGCTCTTGCCATGGCAATAGCCATCCGGCTATCTGTCACAGTATCCATAGCAGCTGAAATAATAGGGATATTCAAGGTTAGATTCGGTGCCAATTGCGTACGCAAATTAATATCATTTGGCAGCACATGACTCTCTGCTGGAATTAGCAAGACGTCATCAAAGGTATATCCTTTTTTCAAAAACTTAGTATCCCAATTTGACATGGTTGTTCTCCTCTTTCTTAAACTTCATATTAGGTATCCCCAATCGATTGAACATATTTTATCACTCTCAAATGAATTGTCAACTAATATAAACTAGTTTCAAAAATAACGAATCCCCATAGCCTCTTTAACCTGATCAAGAGTTTGAGCTGCAACTTCTTGAGCCACCTGGCTCCCTTTTCTCAACATCTCATAAACTTGTCCCATATCTTGAGCAAATTCTAAACGGCGTTGACGGATAGGTCCGAGTTCTCTTTCCAAAATCTCTAATAAGTAACGTTTGGTTTTTACATCTCCTAGACCCCCACGTTGATAATGTTCCTTCATGGCTTGAATTTCCTGTGCATCCTCCGGACGCCCAAAAACATCCAAGTAATAAAAGACCATATTCCCCTCTACTTGACCCGGATCTTCCACTCGGATATGATTTGGATCTGTATACATACTCATAACTTTCTTTTGCAAAGTATCCATATCATCTGCCAAGTAAATCCCATTGCCTAATGACTTCGACATCTTAGCATTCCCATCCAAGCCAGGTAAACGCCCTGCTGATTCATTCTCAGGATAGATTCCCTCAGGTTCTACCAAGACATCTGTTTGGTACACATGATTAAAGCTTCTGACAATCTCACGCGTTTGCTCAATCATCGGTTTTTGGTCGTTCCCAACTGGGACATAGTTCGCTTTAAAAGCTGTAATATCCGCAGCTTGCGCAATAGGGTATACCAAGAATCCCGTCGGAATACTTTCTCCAAAACCTTTTTGGGCAATTTCTGTCTTGACAGTTGGATTACGCTCCAAACGAGCTAGTGAAACCAAATTCATATAGTACATGGACAACTCTGCTAGCTCTGGAATCTGACTTTGGATGAAAATTGTCGTTTTCGTTGGGTCCAATCCAGCTGCTAAATAATCGAGAGCCACATTCCCGATGGACTCTACAATCGTCTGTGGATCTTTGGCGTGATCCGTTAATGCTTGTTGATCCGCTAAAAACACATACAATTGATGCTCTCCTTGCTCTTGCAAAAGAACACGATTTTTCAAACTTCCCACATAATGACCGATATGAAGTTTTCCAGTCGGTCTATCTCCTGTTAAAATAATTGGTTTAGACATAGAATCCCTTTCTACAGTTAGCGAAATAAAAAGAAAAGTCCGCACAGAAAAAACTCTGTGAGGACGATTTACCGCGGTGCCACCTCTTTTATGGGAAAAACCCATCCCTTTTATTTCTAACAAATGTCAGTTATCAGCCCAATCTTCACCTTGTTCCACACTTGTTTACAGCAACCACAAGCTCTCTTTAGAGGAGACAAGATTACTTTTCTGATGCATACTATTTTATAGTCTTCCGTAGGTTAAGTCAAGATTTGATAAATAGCCTCCTTTCTAGTAAAATGAAAATAATATTAAAAATAGGAGAAGTCCATTGCTTACAGTATCAGACGTATCATTGCGATTTAGTGATCGCAAACTATTCGACGAGGTAAATATCAAATTTACCGAAGGAAACACCTATGGTCTTATCGGGGCTAATGGTGCCGGTAAATCCACCTTCCTCAAAATCTTAGCTGGTGATATTGAACCCACAACAGGTCATGTTAGCCTAGGACCAGAAGAACGCCTATCCGTTCTTCGTCAAAATCACTTTGACTATGAAGATGAGCGTGTCATTGATGTTGTCATTATGGGAAATGAGCATCTTTACAGCATTATGAAAGAAAAAGACGCTATCTATATGAAGCCTGATTTTTCAGATGAAGATGGTGTCCGCGCAGCCGAACTAGAAGGACTCTTTGCAGAATTAGGAGGCTGGGAAGCTGAAAGTGAAGCAGCCCAATTACTCCAAAACCTCAATATTCCCGAAGACCTCCACTATCAAAACATGAGTGAGCTGACCAATGGTGAGAAGGTAAAGGTCCTTTTAGCCAAAGCCCTTTTCGGTAAACCAGACGTTCTCCTCCTCGATGAGCCGACCAACGGTTTGGACATCCAGTCCATTACTTGGTTAGAGAACTTTCTCATCGACTTTGACAATACCGTCATCGTCGTATCCCACGACCGTCACTTCCTAAACAAGGTCTGCACACACATGGCCGATCTTGATTTTGGAAAAATCAAACTCTATGTCGGAAACTATGATTTTTGGAAAGAATCCAGCGAACTTGCTGCGAAGTTACAGGCAGATCGTAATGCTAAAGCAGAAGAGAAAATCAAAGAACTCCAAGAGTTCGTGGCTCGCTTCTCAGCAAATGCTAGTAAATCTAAACAAGCAACCTCACGTAAAAAGATGCTTGACAAGATCGTCCTAGAAGAAATTGTACCATCTAGCCGTAAATACCCATTTATCAACTTTAAAGCTGAACGCGAAATCGGTAATGATCTCTTGACAGTTGAAAATCTCAGTGTCAAGATTGACGGCGAAGTAATTCTCGACAACATTAGCTTTATCCTCCGACCAGGGGATAAAACAGCCCTCATTGGTCAAAATGATATTCAAACAACAGCTCTCATCCGTGCTATTATGGGAGATATTGATTACGAAGGAACTGTCAAGTGGGGAGTAACCACAAGTCAAAGTTACCTACCTAAAGACAACTCTAAAGACTTTGCAGGTGATGAATCCATTTTAGAATGGTTGCGTCAATTTGCAAGTAAAGAAGAAGATGACAATACATTTCTTCGAGGTTTCCTAGGTCGTATGCTTTTCAGTGGAGATGAGGTTAACAAATCTGTTAATGTCTTGTCAGGTGGAGAAAAAGTTCGTGTCATGTTGTCAAAAATGATGCTACTCAAATCCAACGTCCTCGTTTTAGATGATCCAACAAATCACTTAGATTTGGAATCCATCTCAAGCCTCAATGACGGTCTAAAAAACTTCAAAGAAAGTATTATCTTTGCTAGTCACGACCATGAATTTATTCAAACGCTAGCTAACCACATCATTGTACTTTCAAAAAATGGCGTTATCGATCGCATCGACGAAACCTACGACGAATTCCTTGATAATGAGGAAGTACAAGCTAAAGTTAAGGAACTTTGGAAAGATTAAATCCTCTTCTAGCATTTAAATCTACAGATAAACTTCGAGGCCAGGACTCATGTCCTAGCCTCCATTTTTATATAGGACTTATTATGAACAATTTTCTTAAGAGGTACTACCTTCCCTGCCTCTCATTCATTATTCCAACGCTTGGAATGATCCTACTCTATTATAGTCAGGAAATTTACTGGTCCAGTCCCAAAAGCCCCTTGCTCGGAGACGGGTTTCACCAGTACGTTATCTTTGACATTGCTTTACGAGATATTTTACATGGAAAAGATAGCTTGTTTTACTCCTTTACAACTGGCTTGGGGTTAAATTTCTATGCTCTTAGTTCCTACTATTTAGGAAGTTTTTTCTCCCCTTTGGTTTATTTCTTTGATGTTAAAAGTATGCCCAATGCTGTCTACCTTCTGACAATCCTCAAGTTTTCTTGTATTGGATTGTCAAGTTTCACTGCTATCAAAGGAACTTTCAACAATCTAAAACTCTACCTAGCCTTAGTTCTCTCACTTTGCTATACGTTTATGAGCTTTACAGTAAGTCAACTTGAAATCAAAACTTGGTTAGACGTCTTTATCTTAGTACCCCTTATTCTATATGGGCTAGATAAACTTGTCAAGCGTGCTCAAGTAGGACTTTACTACATTACTTTAACTCTTCTTCTCATCCAAAACTACTACTTTGGGTATATGATGGTCATCTTCCTACCTCTCTGGTATCTTGTTCAACTAAGCTGGGATTTCAAGAAGCGATTAGCAAGCATTCCTCGTTTCCTCATAACATCTATCTTATCTGGAGCCAGTAGTGCCATCATGCTCCTCCCTACTTTCTTAGATCTTAGAGGTCACGGAGAATCCTTAACCGAGATTGACCGTCTCTTGACAGAGGCCGCCTGGTATCTCGATATCTTTGCCAAAACCCTAATTGGAGCTTTTGATACTACCAAATACGGATCCATTCCGATGATTTATGTTGGACTGATTCCTTTAATTCTCAGTCTCTGTTTCTTCCTCCTGAAGTCCATACCGTTTCATGTGAAACTTTCCTATGGACTACTCATCAGTTTCCTCATTGCTAGTTTTTATTTAGAAGCACTAGATCTCTTTTGGCAAGGATTCCACGCGCCAAACATGTTCCTTCACCGTTATTCCTGGCTCTTCTCCATTCTCCTTGTTTGGATGGCCGCAACTGTCTTAGAACGATTGGAAGAACTCCAGTTTCAACAAGTTCTCTTCTTCATTCTCTTTTTAGTCTTAGGTTGGGGGCTAACTTGGTATTTCGCGAAAGAACACTATTCCTACCTCAACAGTACTCACTTTTTTTTGACGTTTGAATTCTTAGGAGCCTATTTACTACTATTCTGGGCTTATAAAAAAGCAAAATTGTCCTCTCTCTTCTATAGCTTGGCGATTAGCTTTTTCCTAATCGTAGAACTTGGTTGCAATTCTTTTTACCACATCCAAGGAATTACCAATGAGTGGGGCTTTGCCTCTCTAGAATCCTACCAAAAAGGACAAGAAGAAATAATGTCCTTAAAAGACAAGATGGACAGCGGACTCTATCGAACAGAGTTCCTCCAAGTCCAAACTGGAAATGATACGATGAAGTACGGATTGAATGGCATTTCTCAATTCTCATCTGTACGAAATCGTTTAGCCAGCAGTACTCTGGATGTACTAGGTTACAAATCTTCTGGTAGCAACCTCAATCTCCGTTACCAAAATAACACTGTCCTAATGGATAGCCTCTTTGGTATCCGCTACATCATTGGTAAAAATCAACCACCACGGCTAGGATTTAATCCAGTTCAAGCCGAAGGAGACTATGTACTAAAAGAAAATCACTGGGCTCTCCCCTTTGCCTTCCTAACCCAGAAAACGTATGAAGATATCGAGTTATCTAAACTAACCCTTGATAACCAACGAAATCTTCTGCAACACTTGACTGGACTCAGTTCTCCTCTCTTTAACCAAATTCCTATTTATGAAAGTAACACCAATCGTCAAATCAAGAAAGAAGGGGAAACTCCTCCACAAACAACCTTTGTGGTAGAAGCACCAGCAAATCAACAGCTCTACCTCAGTCTCCCAAATATCCAATTTCCAAACGAGGAAGACTCTGTTGTTCAGCTTCTCATTGACGGAACCTCTTACACCTATACTTTAGACAACACATTCTCCTTCTTCGATTTGGGATACTTCCCAGAAGCAAAAGAAGTTACAATCAAACTCCTCTTCCCAAGTGCTACAGCAGCTAGTTACGAAGAACCTCATGTCTACAGTGTCCCACAAGAAAGTTTAGAAGCCCTCTTTACCAAACTAAAAGAGCAGCAACCCCAAGTTCATACACAGGACAACCAGCTAGAAGTTCGCTATCAAACGGATAAAGAAACCAGCCTCTTTGTAACACTCCCATACGACAAAGGTTGGAAAGCCTACCTAAATGGCGAGGAGATTCCAATTCGACAAGCCCAAACCGGATTTATGGCTATTGATCTTGCAAAAGGAACTGGTAATATCAAACTAATCTTTGTTCCACAAGGTTTCTACCCCGGTCTTTGGATTAGTCTCATCTCCCTCCTACTCTTCTTAAGGTATCAACACTGGCTTAGGCATAAACCTCAGACTAATCAGAACTAATACCCTTTTTCAAGAAAAGACGCCCCCAATCAGAACATCATCACTGATTGAGGGCGTCTTATTTTTTCAAACAAAAAAGTCGGAGAAACTCCGACTCAACTTATAGTCCGTACGGGATTCGAACCCGTGTTACCGCCGTGAAAAGGCGGTGTCTTAACCCCTTGACCAACGGACCATCTTGTCTCAAGGACAAGAATAATTATAGCAACTCCAATTTAGAAATGCAAGACTTTTTTTCAAAAATTTTTATTTTTTTCGTCTAATAATTCTTTCATGGCTGTAAAACGTAGACGTGATAAGGGACAACTGGCTTGACCAGAAAATAAAACTTCTTTCTTTCGACTATCCCATCCCCGAATATTTTGGATATTCGCCAAATAAGATTTATGGGGACAAAAGAAACGTTCGTTCCCTTGGCCATCGGTTAAACGACGCAATTCTTGCAAGGTTCCAGAAAATTCCTTGATAAAATTTTTGCCAACAATTCTTAACTTATGTGAGCTAGCCGCTGTTTCGATATAAAAAATATCTTGAAAGGGAATGCGGAGTCGCTCCCCTTTGGTACTGAAATCAAAAAAGTCTTCCCCAGTATCCAAATCTAAAAAATGAGAGCGACTATATTCCAAGACCTTACGGATTCTCAAACGAAATAAATCTTTTTCCAAATCCTTTGGAATAAAATCCAAAGCTGCTACTTGATAACGAAAGGTCAACAAAGCAAATTCGGAATGGGAGCTAGTGAACACGATAATCGCATAAGGATTATTCTGCCGAATTTCACGCGCCACTTCCAGTCCTGTTCGCTTCTGATCTTGAATTTCAATATCTAAAAAATAGAGTTGATGAACCTCTGCTTGCGCGTGATAAGCCATAAATTCTTCTAGTTTACCCGTCGACTGAATATCTAGTTTTTGCTGAAGTTCCTCACCAAGTTCCTCTAAGATTCCTTCCAATCGAATCTGATGATGAACCTGATCCTCTAAAATCAGTACTTTCATAGTTGACTCCTTATCGTTAGATGTTGCGTGAAATGCTGAGAAACAATCTCAGTCTCCAATAACATAGCTTCCTCATGCTTTAAGATTCGCTGAACTGTAAATAACCCTGTCCCCCTACCAGATCCCTTGGTTGACCAATCAGGCTGAAAGATTTTCTGAATATTCAACTCGCCAGAAGGACGACTATTTCCTAAAATCATTTCAAGTCCCTGATCACTTCTAAACAAAGCCAAATCAATTCGTTTCTCCTCAGATACCTGAGCCGCCTCAATAGCATTGGTCAGCAAGATATTCAACAACCTCACTAAGGCTAATTGATTTACTTCCATTGGAGGCACCTTATCCCGAATTTCTAAATAAAAATTCAATTCTTTTTCCTGTGCCTGACAAAGATAGTGGAAAATCAAACTCCGAATCGTCTTATCCTCCAACAAACAGAGATCAAAGTAAGAATATTCTCGGGAAGTCATGACTTCATTGGCCTCCATCAACACCTCTTTATGCAATTTTTCAACAAGTTCCCAGTCCCTACTTTCAATTGCTACCGTAAAACTCACCATCATCCCTGTAAAATCATGCCGAAATCCCCTTAAATCTTGATACATACACCCTAACTTTTTGCAGAGCTTCGTCATAGGTAACCTATTTTCTCTTTCCTTTTTTTCAAAAGAAAGAATAGATAACCGCAACCGCAAGATAACAAAAGCAAAAATATAAAGCGATGCTGTTCGCAAAAAGCCGGAACAACCAATGGATAACATCGAACAAGTCGCAATTTGCGAAAAAGTTAAGAAAAAATGAATCACAATAAAGCAACAGAAAGACGTTCGAATCTGCTTCCGAAAACAGGGCTCATCCATAAATAACAAATACCGATGGAAAGATTGAAACAACAAATATAAGGTATGAAGGGACAAACCAGCTATCAAACTATACAGGAGAAGATGAAAATCAACAAAAAATTCATGACCTACGATTGTATATAGACAAAACAGAAAAAAACCTCGTAACAAATCAAAACCTAGATAGAGAATCCCCACTGAATAAGAAGAGAAACGAAAACTCTCGTAGGTATTCCGGTATAGTAACCACGAGAGTATGAAAGGCTCTGCAAATAAGAGGAAATGAAAAAAAACAGAATGCAGGGCACCCATTCCTACAAGCACCAACTCATAAATACAGAAATAAAAGAAGAAGGGTCTTTTCAATCGATTTCTCAGTAGACTAAAAAAGAGCCAGCCCAGGCCCATAGCACGGATAAACAATAAAAGCAGATGAAACGGACTATCGTCTCGTAAAAACAAATGAACTTCCATAGCAACTGTATACTATATCTTAAAATAGCCTCCTATAGGGAATCAAACCCCAAAATGTATAAAAAACTGCCTGAAATGAAAAAAATAGACATCATTTCCAAAAAAAAAACAAGCAGCTATTTTTAAAAGAGCCGTCAAAAAAAGAACTGGTAATTGAACCAGTCCCTCATTTACATAGACGCTCTACATGATCCCAGCAGGATTCGAACCTGCGACCGTTCGCTTAGAAGGCGAATGCTCTATCCAGCTGAGCTATGGGACCAATGCTCCTTATTATACCAAATAAAGCCAAAGCATGCAAGAAGCCTAAAATTTTTTATTTCTAAAGAAAGAGTCTATGACAGTGACTTTACCGTTGGACAGTTATTTATGATAAGGACTCCCCTCCTGAATCATAAAAGAACGATAAACTTGCTCTACTAAGACCAATTTCATGAGTTGATGGGGCAGTGTCAAACGTCCAAAACTGATCAGTAGATTGGCCCGTTTTTTCAATTTTTCCGATAATCCTAAGCTCCCACCAATAACAAAAGTCAAAGTGGAATAGCCTTTAAGGGTCGCCTGAGCTAACTCCTTGCTAAATTCTTCGGAAGACTGTAAACGACCTTCAATCGCCAAAACAACCAAATAATCCCGGTCTTGAATTTTAGCTGCAATCCTTTGGCCTTCTTTTTCAATGATGTGCTCTTTCTCGCTTTGACTAGCCCGATCCGGAATGCGTTCGTCAGGCAATTCAATCATCTCCACTTGTGTAAAACGCGATAAACGTTTTTGATATTCCTGAATTCCTTCTCGCAAATACTTTTCTTTCAGTTTTCCAACTGTGATAAACTTTACTTTCATATCCCCATTATACACAAAGTTATCCACAATTTGTGGATAACTTTTTTGTTTTAAGCTATAATTAAGTCTGATTTTATATAGTCAACTTGTGAATTGGAGGCCCACATGAAAAATAAATCATTAAAAACACCAGTGATTGCTGCTGGTATCCTCGGACTTAGTTTTTTAGGAGGCTATGCTGGCAATCAATTATCTCAAAATCAACATTTGCTAAACAACCAAACGCAAGTCGTTCCACAAAAAACACAAAAACATGAAACCAGCACAACACTTGCCGTCAATAAGGTTCAAAATGCTGTTGTATCCGTCATTAATTATGCTGAAACAGATCAAAGTAGCAGTATTTTTAACCTTAGCCCAAATGATAATGGAGAAGATACTGCCGCTGGAGAAGGATCTGGCGTCATCTATAAAAAAGATGGCAAATATGCCTATCTAGTCACCAATACCCATGTTATTTCTGGATCTAGCCGCCTCGATATTCAATTTGCAGATGGCAGCAAGGTTGAGGGAGAAGTAGTCGGTTCAGATGTTTATTCTGATATCTCTGTTGTTCGTATCCCAGCTGATAAAGTCCAAGAAGTCGCAATTTTTGGCGATTCTAGTCAGCTAAGTATTGGAGAAACTGCCATCGCTATCGGTAGCCCACTGGGAACAGACTATGCCAACTCTGTCACCCAAGGTATTATCTCAAGCCTAGAGCGTACTGTAACTTCTCGCTCAGAAGATGGACAAACCATCTCCACAAAGGCTCTCCAAACAGATGCTGCCATTAACCCTGGTAACTCAGGTGGCCCCCTCATCAATATTGACGGACAAGTTATTGGAATCACCTCCAGTAAAATTGCCTCTAGCATTTCTGGTGTATCCGTTGAGGGAATGGGATTTGCGATTCCTTCAAATGAAGTCATCGCCATCGTTGAACAGTTAGAACAAAACGGTTCTATCAGCCGACCTGCCCTTGGCATCAGCATGCTCAACCTGGCAAATCTTTCCACCAGTGACTGGAATCAACTCAAACTTCCTGAAGAGGTACAAGGTGGCGTCGTAGTACGCTCGATTCAAGCTGGTTTCCCTGTTGACGGTAAATTGAAACAATATGACGTTATCACTAAGATTGACGATACCGATATTGAATCAACCAGCGATTTACAAAGTGCCCTTTACAGTAAAAACATCAACGATACCATTAGTATTGAGTACTACCGTGATGGTAAATTAGAGAAAGTCGACGTCAAGCTCAACAAATCTACGAAAGATCTCAATCCATAAGCATCGCACCGCTTTACATTTTCGTAAAGCGGTGTTATACTTTACTAATGGATTACATCTCAGACATTAAGATTCAGGATATTCAGACCAATCCCTATCAACCCAGACGTCAATTTTCGGATCAAGCCTTGACAGAATTAAGTCAATCCATCGCTGTCAATGGCCTTATCCAACCCATTATTGTCCGTCAATCTCCGATTACTGGTTATGAATTACTGGCTGGAGAACGGCGCCTACGCGCCTGTAAAAAACTAGGCTGGACCACTATCCCATCCCTGGTAAAAGAACTGTCCAATTCCCAAATGATGGAACAAGCCATCATTGAAAATCTCCAACGAGAAGATCTGAATCCCATCGAAGAAGCCCTAGCTTTCCAAAAGCTTGTAAATCACGGCTTAACCCATGAAGATATCGGACAACAATTAGGCAAATCCCGTCCCTATATTAGTAATAGCCTACGTCTCCTGAAATTAGCCCCTTCCCTTCAGGAAGCCCTTAGCCAGGGACAACTTAGTTCAGGCCACGCGCGTCTCTTGTTACCTTTGACAGCAGAAGAACAAATCTACCTGCTCCAAGAGATAAAAAGCAAGGGCTGGTCGGTACGCCAGCTTGAAAAACAATTAAAAGATAAACACATGACTCCGAAATCCAGCAAGGCGGATCCCTTTCTCGCTGAAGCTGAACGCCAATTACAAGAAGCTCTTGGCACGCGCATCCAAATTCAACAAAAATCCAACAAGCAAGGTAGTATTACCATCTTCTATAAAAACCTCTATGAATACGAACGAATTATCCACAAGTTAAAATAGACTTGTGGGTTTTTCTTTTTTATTCTCAAAATTATTCACAGAGAAAAAGCTGATTTAACAAAGAAAGAATTGAAATCCACAACCTGTGGATAACTGTTTCTAAACATGTGGAAACTAATCCACAGGTTGTGGAAAACTTGAGTCTATGATATAATCCTACTAATTGAGTTATACACAAGAAAGGAATCGCTATGGACAAAAATCAACAATTTTGGCAACGATTTTTAGAGCTCTGTCAAAAAACACACGATGAAAATACCATGCGCTTCTTTGTTGATACAGCTAAGCTTGTTTCAATTCATAATGACGTCGTGACTATTTATCTCGATCTCCCTGCTAAACAGGATTTCTGGGAACTCCAAATTCAAGAAAATATCATTATTGTAGGATTTGAATTATTCCAGAAAGAGCTGCAAGTACACTATACCTTCGAACTTCCTAGCTCCATAGCCTACAAAGATCAAGAAAACTATCAAACTCCAACTAATATTCGCCCTCAAACTCAAACAGAAACTGGTCTATTGAAAAAATATCAGTTTGAAAATTTTGTATTGGGAGATGGCAATAAATTTGCCTTTGCAGCAGCTATGGCTGTTGCTGATGCACCTGGTAACACCTACAACCCTCTCTTTATACACGGTGGACCAGGATTGGGAAAAACGCATCTCATTAATGCGATTGGAAACCGTTACTTTGAGAATTATTCAACAAACCGCATACTCTATATCTCTGCAGAGAACTTTCTCAATTCTTTCATTGATAGCATTCGACTTGGAACGCAAGAAGAGTTTAAAGAACGTTTTCGGAATCTTGATTTACTCATTATAGACGATATTCAGGCTCTTAATAAAGATAGTATGACAAGCACCCAAGAGGAATTGTTTAACACCTTTGAAGCCCTCTACAATAATGAAAAACAGATTGTCTTAACCAGTGATCGAAGACCTGAACAATTAAACGGAATCCATGAAAGACTGGTCACACGTTTTTTATGGGGAAATATCTCTGATATTACTCCTCCCGATTATGAAACACGGATTGCCATTCTTCAGTCTAAAACCCAAAATCTTCCCTATACCTTCCCGATTGAAACCTACGAATATTTAGCCAATCAATTCGACAGCAATGTACGAGAACTAGAGGGAGCTCTAAATGACATTCGTTTAGTCGCTGACGTCCAAGGTGCTGAGAAGATTACAGTCGAACTAGCAGCACAAGCGATTCGTTCCCGCAAGGAGGATGTCCGTCGTATAACTGTTATTCCAATTGAAAGTATCCAAGAAGAAGTCGGAAAATTCTATGGAATCAGTATCAAGGAGATGAAGGGAACTTCTCGAAAACAACATATTGTCTTGGCTCGCTCAGTTGCCATGTATCTCAGTCGAGAACTAACCGACAATTCTCAACCTAAAATTGGAAAAGCTTTCGGAGGTAAGGACCACACAACTGTCATCCATGCTCACCGAAAAATTAAGAAACAAATCAAAGATGATCAAAGTCTGTTTTTAGAAATTGAGGAAATCAAGAAAAACCTCAAAAAATGACCTGTGGATAACTCCTGAACTTTTCCCACAGTTATTCACAGGTTGTGCACAACTTCAATGACTGAATTTGCCTAGCATTCAGCTAGTTTTCCACAACTTCCACAAGACCTACTACTAATACTTAACTATTTATAACTAAAATAATAAATAAAGGAGAAGCCATGTTTCAATTTTCAGTTAACAAAAATCTCTTCCTCCATGCCTTAAATACCGTTAAACGAGCAATTAGTCCCAAAAATGCAATTCCAATTCTCTCAACTTTAAAAATGGAAGTTGAACCTGAAGGAATTACTTTAATTGGCTCCAATGGTCAAATTTCAATTGAAAATTTTATTCCTATCGATCAAGAAGATGCTGGACTAGTCATTGATGCTCCAGGTAGTCTCCTTTTAGAAGCGAATTTTTTCATTAATGTTGTATCCAGCCTTCCCTCTGTTGAATTAGAATTAAAAGAAATTGAACATCAGCAATTAGTTTTAAAAAGTGGGAAATCTGAAATCACTCTAAAAGGAAAAGACAGTAATCAATATCCTCGCATTCAAGAAGTCTCTGCGAAAAATCCTCTTTTGTTAGAAACTAAGGTTTTAAAAGAGTTGATTTCTGAAACAGCTTTTGCAGCAAGTAATCAAGAAAGTCGTCCAATTTTAACAGGGGTTCATTTTGTCCTCAATGATCAAAAAGAATTGAAGACAGTTGCAACAGACTCTCATCGTCTCAGTCAAAAACTGATTCAACTAGACAATGCTGGTGATCATTTTGACGTAGTCATCCCTAGTCGCTCTTTGAAAGAATTTACAGCGGTCTTTGATGATAGTATTGAAACTGTTGAAGTTTATTTTGCTCACAACCAGATGCTCTTTAAGAGTGAGTATATTTCTTTCTACACACGCCTACTTGAAGGGAACTATCCAGATACTGATCGATTGATTCCAAAAGATTTCAATAGTCAAATCACCTTTAATGTTGCCCATTTACGTCAAGCCATGGAACGGGCACGTCTCCTTTCCAACGCTACTCAGAATGGTACTGTAAAAGTGGAGATTAAAGATCAAATGGTACGTTCTTATGTTCATTCACCTGAGGTAGGCCAAGTGGATGAGGAGCTTGAAACTGTGAAGCTAGTTGGAGACGACTTGAGTATTAGTTTTAACCCTAACTATCTGATTGAGGCCTTAAAAGCCATTAAGGCTGAAGAAGTTGAATTGAGCTTTATTTCTTCTATTCGACCTTTTACTCTAAAAGGAATCGAAGATGATCATCTCATTCAATTAATAACTCCAGTTCGTACAAATTAGGAGGTCAAATGTATCAAGTTGGAACTAGGGTCGAAATGAAGAAACCTCATGCGTGCTTGGTAAAAGAAACTGGAAAAAAAGCGAATGATTGGGAAGTTTTACGACTAGGTGCAGATATTAAACTCCGCTGTCATAATTGCCAGCACTTAACCATGATGAGTCGGTATGACTTTGAACGAAAAATGAAAAAGATCTTAAAATAAGTGAACCGAATGGGGGTGTGATGAGAAAACCGCTTTCTAAAGCAGGAAAGTTGGCATCACACTCCCTATTTTGGTCTGATATGATATAATGGATTGAATTGAAAAGAGGAGAGTAAACATGGCTTTAACAGCAGGAATTGTGGGATTACCAAATGTTGGAAAATCCACCTTATTTAATGCAATTACAAAAGCGGGAGCAGAGGCTGCAAACTATCCCTTTGCGACGATTGATCCCAATGTTGGTCGAGTAGAAGTACCAGATGAACGGTTGACCAAATTGACTGAATTTATTAAGCCTCAGAAAACAGTCCCGACAACCTTTGAATTTACGGATATCGCAGGTATCGTAAAAGGAGCTTCTAAAGGGGAAGGGCTTGGGAACAAGTTCTTGGCTAATATTCGTGAAGTAGATGCCATTGTTCATGTCGTTCGGGCTTTTAATGATGAAAATGTTATGCGTGAGCAAGGACGTGAATCTGACTTTGTCGATCCGATGGCAGATATCGAAACAATTAATTTGGAATTGATTTTGGCCGATTTGGAAAGTATTAACAAACGCTATGCGCGTGTTGAAAAAATGGCTCGAACACAGAAAGATAAGGACTCTGTCGCTGAATTTTCTGTGTTAGAAAAAATCAAACCAGTTCTTGAAGATGGCAAATCAGCTCGTACAATTGATTTTAGTCCAGAAGAAGAAGCCGTAGTTAAAGGTCTTTTCCTCTTGACTACAAAACCAGTTCTCTATGTGGCCAATGTCGGGGAAGAGGAAGTAGCGGATCCAGACGCTATTGAGTATGTGCAACAAATTCGTGAATTTGCTGCAACTGAAAATGCTGAGGTAGTGGTTATCTCAGCTCGGGCCGAAGAAGAAATCTCAGAGTTAGATGATGAGGATAAGACTGAATTTCTGGAAGCAATGGGCCTAACTGAATCTGGTGTTGATAAATTAACACGTGCGGCCTACCATCTCCTAGGCTTGGGAACTTATTTCACCGCAGGTGAAAAGGAAGTTCGTGCATGGACATTTAAGCGAGGGATGAAGGCTCCACAAGCGGCAGGGATTATCCATTCAGACTTTGAAAAAGGATTTATTCGTGCTGTAACAATGTCTTACGATGATTTAATGACTTATGGTAGCGAGAAAGCTGTAAAAGAAGCTGGACGTCTCCGTGAAGAAGGAAAAGAGTACATTGTGCAAGATGGAGATATCATGGAGTTCCGTTTCAACGTTTAAGAATAAAAATGAGGTTGGTACCTTTTCCAGCCTCTTTTCGTATTGGAGGAAACATGACTAAACTTATTGTTGGCTTGGGAAATCCAGGCTCTAAATATCAAAATACCCGCCATAATATCGGTTTTCAATATGTCGACAAAATCGCTCAAAGAGAGGGTGTCACTTTTAAAGAAGACCGTATTTTTCAAGCAGAAGTAGCTTCCTTTTTTTACAAAGGGGAGAAAATTTATTTAGTAAAACCTACGACTTTTATGAATAAAAGTGGACTGGCTGTCGAAGCTCTGTTGGCTTATTATGGTTTAAATGTTGAGGATTTACTGGTTATTTATGATGACCTGGACATGGCAGTTGGAAAAGTACGTTTGCGTGCGAAGGGGTCTGCTGGAGGACATAACGGTATCAAGAGTATCATTCACTTATTAGGACACTCTGATTTTCTACGTTTTAAAATTGGGATTGGTCGCCCAGAGCCAAAGCAGTCTGTACCAAATTATGTATTGGGGAAATTTACTCCAGATGACCAAGTACATATTACAGAAGCCCTAGAACGCGTTACAGAAGCCTTGTATGATTATCTTGATACAAGAGACCTAGAAGCAACAATGAGGTGTTATAATGGCTAAAACAGACCTCATTTCGCTTTTTGAGAACAATAAGCAAATCAATGATTGGCAAGAAGGATTTGAGAAAGATTCTCGACAACTAATTTTAGGATTGTCTGCTAGTAGCAAAGCCCTCGCTATAGCGAGTCTTTTACGGCGGAAAAAAACAACAATAGTGGTAGTTGTGGCTAGTATGGTTGAGGCTGAGCGATTAGAGAGTGATCTCATTGCCTTGGTGGGACCAGAAAAAGTCCACCCGTTTCTAGCAGAGGATGTAGCAGCAGTAGAGTTGGCCTTTGCCTCTAAGGAGAAGGGCTATATGCGGGCTCAAAGTCTACAATTTCTTCAAAGTAATCAAGAAGGAATTTTGATTACCAACTTGGCTGCTCTTGGTCTGCGTTTGCCTAAGCCAGAGAATTATGCCTCCTATAAGATGCCATTGGAACTAGGGAAAGCCTATCCCTTTGATCAGCTTTTAAAAGCCATAACTGAAATGGGGTATAAAAAAGTTGGTCAGGTGTCCCAAGTGGGAGAATACAGTCAACGTGGTGATATTCTCGATATTTATCCCTTAAGCGAGGAGTTTCCCTATCGCTTAGAGTTTTTTGGCGATGAATTGGATAATATCAGAACCTTTATCCCAGACCATCAACGCTCCCAAGAGCAAATGGAAAGCTTGGAGTTAAGACCGGTACTCGATCAACTAATCAGTCAGGCAGATTATCAGCGGGCAGAGGAAGCCTTACTGGAACTGATGGAATCCCCCTCAAATCCAACTCTTCTCTCCTATCTTCAGGAACTTCTTGCAGCGATTCGTAGTTATTCCTATCATGAAGCCTATCCGAGCTTTCTTCAGTATTTTTATGCTGAGGAATGGAGTCTATTCGACTACCTCCCTCAGCAAACATTGGTCATTTTTGATGAGTTTCAACGGTTGACAGATAAAAAAGCTCAACAAGAATTAGAAGTTGCTCAGTTCTTGACAGACCAATTACAAGTTGACAAAGCAGTGTCAACACAAAAATATTATATAGATAGCTATTCAAAATGGCGACTCTATAAGCCGACAACTTTCTTTTCCTATATTCAGAGAGGCTTTGGGAACTTAAAATTAAGCAATCTCTATCAATTTCAAGAATTTCCAATACAGGATTATTTTAATCAATTACCTTTGATCAAGGATGAGTTGGTTCGATTTCAAAAAGTAGGATATACCATTCTACTTGACATCAACTCGAAAGAAAAATTACAAACTTTACAATCTTCTTTACAGGAATACAAGTTGACAATTGAAGTTTCAAAACCCGACGAAATCAAGCTTAATGAGATCCAACTGTGTCAACTAGGACTCAGCCAAGGATTTCAACTCCAAGATCAAAAAATTTTGGTGATCACGGAGAAGGAGCTCTTCCATAAAAAGAATAGACGTCGGGTTCGTCGGCAAACAATTTCCAATGCGGAACGACTCAAAAATTACCAAGAATTGGAAAAAGGTGATTATGTAGTCCATGCAATTCATGGTATTGGTCAGTACTTGGGGATTGAAACCTTGGAAGTGTCTGGAAGTCACCGAGACTATGTGACGGTTCGCTACGAGAATGGCGATCGGATTTCTCTGCCTGTTGACCAATTGGACCTTTTGTCCAAATATGTGGCCAGTGATGGGAAAACTCCAAAACTTAATAAATTAAATGATGGTCGTTTCCAGAAAACCAAACGGAAAGTTGAAAAGCAAGTAGAGGATATTGCGGATGACTTGTTGAAACTCTACGCAGCACGTGCTCAACTCAAGGGATTTGCCTTTTCTCCGGATGGTCCTGATCAGGAAGAATTTGATAATGATTTCCCTCATGTAGAGACTGAGGATCAACTCAAGAGTATCCAGGAAATCAAGGAAGATATGGAAAAAGATAAACCGATGGACCGTCTCCTTGTTGGAGATGTCGGTTTTGGAAAAACCGAAGTAGCCATGCGAGCAGCCTTTAAAGCCGTACAGGATCATAAGCAGGTAGCAGTATTGGTTCCGACGACTGTCCTAGCCCAACAGCACCTGGTGAACTTCCAAGAACGATTTGCAGAGTTTACTGTCGAGGTCGATGGCCTTAGTCGTTTCAAAAGTAAGAAAGAGCAGGCTACTACACTTGAAAAACTAGCCAAGGGACAGGTGGATATCATTATCGGAACCCATCGGCTTTTATCAGAGGATGTCATTTTTTCTGATTTAGGTTTAATCATTATTGATGAAGAACAGCGGTTTGGCGTTAAGCATAAGGAGAAGTTAAAGGCGCTGAAAACCAAAGTCGATGTCTTAACACTAACAGCGACTCCGATTCCTCGAACTCTCCATATGTCGATGCTAGGAATTCGTGACCTATCTGTTATCGAGACACCGCCAACCAATCGCTATCCTGTTCAAACTTTTGTAATGGAAACAAATCCTCAAGTAATTCGCGATGCTGTGCTTAGAGAGATTGAGCGAGGTGGACAGGCTTATTATCTCTATAATCGTGTAGAGACCATCGAATTGAAGGTGGCTGAGCTGCAGGAACTTATTCCAGAGGCTTCTATTGGCTATGTTCATGGACAAATGTCAGAAGTTCGTCTTGAAAATACTCTCTTGGACTTTATTAATGGCGTCTACGATGTGTTAGTGACGACAACGATTATTGAAACGGGTGCTGATATTCCTAATGCCAATACTCTTTTTATCGAGAATGCAGATTACATGGGGTTGTCAACTCTTTATCAATTAAGAGGGCGTGTGGGACGGAGTAACCGTATTGCTTATTCTTACCTGTTTTACAGACCAGGTAAGAGCCTCACCGAGGTGTCTGAGAAACGATTGGATGCAATCAAAGGATTTACAGAGCTGGGAAGTGGATTTAAAATTGCCATGCGGGATTTATCTATCCGAGGAGCAGGTAACCTACTGGGAAGTTCTCAAAGTGGTTTTATCGATTCGGTTGGATTTGAATTGTATTCCCAATTGTTAGAAGAAGCCATTGCTAAAAAGCAAGGCAAGGTTCAAGCCAAACAGGGAACCAATGCAGAAATTTCTCTGGGAATCGACGCTTATTTGCCATCAGATTATATTCAGGATGAACGGCAAAAAATTGAAATTTACAAACGGATTCGTCATATTGATGGGCAGGAAGCTTATCAAGAATTACAAGAAGAATTGATCGACCGGTTTGGGGAATATCCTGATTCAGTAGCCTATCTACTTGAGATTGGGCTTCTAAAATCCTATGCAGATAAGGTGTTTGTAGAAAATATTCTAGTTAGAAATGGAGCCATCTGCCTTCGTTTTGCTCCTAAAGCAAGTCGTTATTTCCTAGCTCAAGATTATTTCCAATCCTTATCACAGACCAATTTGAAGGCACAATTAAGTGATGTTCAAGGAAAGATGGAAGTGATTTTCAACCTTAGAAACGAAAAAGACTATGAAATTCTAGAAGCCTTAATCCAATTGACCAGCTTTTTAGCCCAAAATTTGGACCAGAAACTGGCGGAACAAGATCAGAATTCTAGTCAAAACGTGTTACAATAGAAAAAAAGGAGAATCAGTTATGCGATTAGACAAATATCTGAAAGTATCTCGCTTAATTAAGCGACGTCCAGTTGCCAAGGAAGTCGCGGACAAAGGAAGAATTAAGGTGAATGGTATCCTTGCAAAATCATCAACGGATTTAAAAATTGATGATGTTGTTGAAATCCGATTCGGAAACAAACTGGTCCGAGTGCGTGTATTAGAAATGCTCGATAGTACCAAAAAAGAAGATGCTTCTAAAATGTATGAATTATTGGAAGAAGTAAGGATCGAGGAAGATGCCTAAAAACGTACTCCAAATGAAGAATGCCTATATTGATGAAGGAACGTCCCAACGGCGCCAGCAGTATGATCGTCGTCGCCAACGGAATCGCTTTATAGGCTGGGTCCTTATCTTAGTCGTATTGCTTTTTATTCTGCCTATTTTTAATTTAGTTAGAAGTCGGGAACTTTTAGAACAGCGGCAAAGACAGTACCGAGAAATGACCCAACAATACCAACAACTAGAAAAGGAAGAGGAGAGATTATCAACGCTAGCAAGAAAGTTAGAAGATGATGACTATGCTAGCAAGTATATGCGTGCCCGTTATTATTACTCTAAAGACGGAGAAACCATTTACACGATTCCAGATCTCCTACCTAAATAAATGGAAAAATCAGAACTCATGAAAAAGGTTGCTCTTTTCCTCCAGTTTTCAGAAGAAAAACTGATAGAACTAGAGGAAAAGAACAAATCCTTCTATTTAAATGAACATGTGGAAGACAAGTAGACAGAAGTGGTTCATTCTGCCAGTTCTTTGCTGGTTTGCGATGTGGTCCTTCTTAGAACTAGATCCGGCAGAAAACCTAAACGTGAGTCCAAGAGAGAAGGCACTGCTAACCCAAGTGTCTTTCGGTCTTTTTTATCAGGAAATTCCGAGGAAGCCACTAGCGGCTCAGGACTTGGTTACCTTTAAAGATCAAGACTTAAAGCAGGTAGATAAACAAATTCCTTTAAATCAAGCTTTGGAAATCCAAAGCTTGATTTACCATGAGGATGGCAGGCCGCTTTTTAAACTGAGGGATGGCGGCTACCTCCTAGCGAGTCGAAGTTTGGTATATGACCATCACTTGCTTAAGACAGAAACCTTTGATTCGCAGTTTTGGCTTGAACCTGGTGCTCAATTTTACAAAGAGGCTCCCTCTGCTCAGACCAAGCCAATACAAGTTTCTTACAAACCCTATCAACAGGTGAGGATTGTAGGAAAACTAAGTTATCCTCGAAGTCAATTTGGACTGACGGATAAAGGAGAGTATGTAGCTTGGTCGTCCTTATCGCAAGAAGATAATCGAATTCAGCGCGTGCAGGAGATCTTAGAGCAGAAGTACAAAGAAGATGGAGTCGGAGTCTATGTTAAACAATTAACCACGAATCAGGTTGCAGGTGTGAAGGCAGATCTGCCCATGTACTCGGCGAGTATTACAAAACTTCCCTACCTTTACTATGTTCAGCAGCAAGTCCTAGATGGGAACTTAAAATGGACAGATAACTATGCCTATACCAAGGAAACGGAAGATTATGATGGGGCCTATGATCCAGCTGGTACTGGAAGTCTTCCTAAAGAACCAACTGGTCAAAAATACAGTCTGAAGGAGTTGGTGGAAAAGGCAGCTAAAGAATCAGATAACGTAGCTCACAATATGCTGGGGTACTATGGAACAGACTCTTCGAATGCGACCTTCCATCAGGCAATTCGAAAGATTGTCGGCCAGACTTGGGATGTTGTTGATCGCGAAGTAACTCCAGAGATGGCAGGATTGCTGATGGAAGCTATCTACCTTCAAAAAGGGGAACTTTTGGAGATGCTCAAGCAAACTCAGTTTGATGATCAACGAATTCCCAAGGAACTACCGATTCCAGTTGCCCATAAAATTGGGGATGCGGATGCGTTTCACCATGATGCGTCTATTGTTTTTACCAAGTCGCCTTATGTTCTCGTTGTTTTTACGGAGAATAAGGACAACAACCTCATCTCTCACATTTCCAAGGATATCTACGAGGTACTGAAATGACACTTGAAGCAAACCTACTCCAGCATATAGTGGATCGGCAGTTTTTTCGAGACCATACCAAAGTTTTATTGGCTCTTTCTGGAGGTAAAGATTCCTTGTATCTGTTGAGTTTTCTTTATCGCTACCAAGAGGCATTAGGAATCCGTCTGGGATTGGCCCATGTTAACTATGGCCAGCGACCTGAAGCCGTTTGGGAAGAGGAGTCCCTCAAGCGGCTTGCTGAGGACTTGTCTCTTCCCTTTTATAGACGCTCTTTTAAAGGCGATTTCACAGAGGTGACTGCGCGTGACTTTCGGTATGATTTTTTCAAAAGCCTGATGGTAGAGGAATCCTACACGGCTTTGGTTACAGCTCATCACCGTGATGACCAGGTTGAGACGATTTTGATGCGGATTATTCGAGGCA
The DNA here is from genome assembly GCF_004570525.1 of Streptococcus sp. WM07. Lineage (GTDB taxonomy): Bacteria > Bacillota > Bacilli > Lactobacillales > Streptococcaceae > Streptococcus. The sequence continues at coordinate 23,558 of NZ_SPPZ01000016.1, forward strand.
ACCATTTGGAAAGTTTACAAGGGATTAGCGAGTGCCAGGACTTTGGTCCTGGGCAATTACTTCGCCCTCTGCTTCCTTTTGCTAAGGATGAACTACCCCAGAACGTTTATTTTGACGATAGTTCTAATACTTCGCCGACTTATTTTCGCAATCGCATTCGCCACCAGCTTCTGCCCCTATTACAGGAGGAGAATCCCAAGATTGCTCAAGGTCTTTTACGCCTGTCCCAACAGGTGGAAGAAGCCTATAGTCTCTTGAACAGCTTGACCACCCCTTTGGATCCGGATCATTTGGAAAAATGGCAAGAGGAACCGAAATCTTTGCAAATGTACCTATTAGACCAATATTTAAAAAACTATCCCCAACTCCAGAGGGGATCGAAAAGTCTAGAATTTCTGGCGCATCTGTTAAGGAAGGATGGGAGTCATCGTACTTATCTTGGTCAAGGTTACTGGTTAGATAAACGTTATAATCGCTTTGAAATAACGACCTGTCCCCAGTCCCCAAAAGAGGTAAATCCTTTTTGGTTAGAATTCGGTCAGGTGACTGACTTTGGTTCTTTTCATTTTTCCTTTGGAAAAAAACCAAAAGGTCCGATCTTGCTGGAAATTCTTGTGGAGGCGGCACCGGTTCTCTTACGACGGCGTCAGGAAGGGGATGTCTTTGAATGGAATGGCCATCAACGCAAATTAAGGCGTTGGTTTATTAATGAAAAAGTGCCACTTCAGGAGCGGGAACACGCTGTCATTGTGGAGCAGAATGAAAAGATTCAGGGAATTCTCAATACTCATGGTCCATGTTTGAGTATCCAGAATGAACATGGTATAATGAAGGCTAGAATTTATGTCCAAAAGATAGGAAAAGAATAGGAAATATATATGTTAGATCAGGATATCAAGAAGGTTCTTATCTCTCATGAGGAGATTGTTGTTGCTGCTGAGAAATTAGGGCAAAACTTAGCAGCTGAGTATAAAGATAAAAATCCAATTTTCATTGGAATTTTAAAAGGCTCTATTCCATTTATGGCGGAGTTGATCAATCACGTGGATGCTCACTTGGAGACAGATTATATGGCTGTTTCTAGTTACCAAGGTGGGAAAGCGAGTACGGGTGAATTGACTATTGTCAAAGATCTAACAGCTGACATTGAAAATAGACATATTGTCATCATTGAAGATATTATTGATTCTGGTTTGACTCTCGATATTTTGAAGCGGATGTTTTTGGAGCGCAACCCAGCTTCCCTTAAAATTGTGACTCTTTTGGATAAGCCAGAAGGACGTAAAGTTGAAATTGATGCGGACTATTCTTGCTTTACTATTCCAAATGAATTTGTTGTTGGATTTGGACTAGATTATCAAGAAAATTACCGTAATCTTCCTTATATTGGAGTTTTAAAAGAGGAAGTTTATAAATAAAATATAAAAGGAAACATAGGTACATGAAGAAACAAAAAAACCGATTCGTCGGTCGTAATCCCTTGGCGTATCTTCTCGTGATTGTAGCCGTGATTACTGGTTTCCAGATGCTGTTTGGATCCAACTCCACTAGTCAAACTCAGCAACTTACTTTTACTGACTTGACTAAGCAATTGGAAAAGGGAAACGTCAAGGATATCAGTTACCAACCAAATGGTAGTGTAATTGAGATTCAAGGGACTTATAAAGAAGCACAAAAAGTAGAAAATGATTTAGGGATTCAATTTTTTGATGCCACTTCTACCAAGGCTGAGAATTTTACTAGTATCATTTTGCCAGCAGAATCCAACATTGCTAAAATTCAAGAGCTAGCTCAGGAAAATGGCGCTGACCTTAGCATCAAGCGAGAAAGTTCAAGTGGTGCTTGGATTCAGTTCATGATTAGCATTGTTCCATTTGTTATCGTTCTTTTCTTCTTTATGACGATGATGAACCAAAATGGTGGTGGAGCGCGTGGTGCCATGAATTTTGGTCGTAACCGTGCGAAAGCGACTACCAAAGAAGAAATTAAAGTTCGTTTTGCAGATGTTGCTGGAGCGGAAGAAGAAAAACAAGAATTGGTTGAAGTTGTTGAGTTTCTTAAAGATCCAAAACGCTTTACCAATCTAGGTGCTCGAATTCCGGCGGGTGTCTTGTTAGAGGGCCCTCCAGGAACCGGTAAAACATTATTGGCCAAGGCTGTAGCTGGTGAAGCCGGCGTTCCGTTTTTCAGTATCTCTGGTTCTGATTTTGTGGAAATGTTTGTCGGAGTTGGTGCAAGTCGCGTTCGTTCACTTTTTGAAGATGCTAAAAAAGCTGCACCAGCTATCATCTTTATTGATGAGATTGATGCTGTTGGACGCCGTCGTGGTGTTGGTATGGGAGGCGGAAATGATGAACGGGAACAAACGCTCAACCAACTCTTGATTGAAATGGATGGTTTTGCAGGAAACGAAGGCATTATTGTGATTGCTGCAACCAACCGGAGTGACGTGTTAGATCCAGCCCTTCTTCGTCCAGGTCGCTTTGATCGTAAAATTTTGGTAGGTCGTCCAGATGTCAAGGGGCGTGAGGCTATTCTCCGTGTTCATGCCAAGAACAAACCATTGGCAAAAGATGTTGATCTGAAATTAGTGGCACAACAGACCCCAGGTTTTGTTGGTGCTGATTTGGAAAATGTTTTGAACGAGGCTGCTTTGGTTGCTGCCCGTCGTAACAAGAAAGAAATTGATGCATCTGATATTGATGAAGCGGAAGATCGTGTGATTGCGGGGCCTTCGAAGAAGGACAAGGAAGTTTCAAAACGAGAACGAGAAATTGTTGCCTACCACGAAGCTGGTCACACTATCGTTGGATTGGTCTTGTCGAATGCACGTGTGGTTCACAAGGTTACGATTGTTCCACGTGGCCGTGCTGGTGGTTATATGATTGCTCTTCCTAAAGAGGATCAGTCCCTTCTATCTAAGGATGATATGAAGGAACAATTAGCTGGTCTGATGGGTGGTCGTGTGGCCGAAGAACTCATCTTTGGTATTCAGACTACCGGAGCCTCTAATGACTTTGAACAAGCAACACAGATGGCTCGAAGCATGGTGACTGAGTACGGTATGAGTGACTTACTTGGACCGGTACAATATGAAGGTAATCACGCTATGTTGACGGGACAGGTGAGTCCTGAAAAATCTATGTCAGAACAAACCGCTCGTGAGATTGACCAAGAAGTTCGTAAGCTTCTAGTTGAAGCTCATGAAGCAGCCCGTAAGGTTATTGAAGAGAATCGTGATAAGCATACTTTGATTGCCCAAGCCCTCCTAGAACATGAAACCTTGGATAGCCAAGAAATCAAATCTCTTTACGAAACAGGTCAGATGCCTACAAGTAAAGAGGAAGAGGAGACAGATGTGCATCCCCTCTCTTTTGATGAAGTTGTTTCCAAGATGGAAACGGAAAAACAGTCTCATTCAGATACTGAATCCTAATGGATCATCTTGGGTAACGGTATAAAGTACGTCGAATTTACTATTTAATAGGTAAAAGAGTTTATTTCTTAGTTAATGGAATAAACTCTTTTTTCTATTTAGTTGTAGTGAATCTTAAATCTTTAGACAGTCTAAGGAGTCCACTTCTTTGTATGACGGATTATTCAAATTGGTACTGATACTCATTCAGAATCAAAGTTAGCAGATATCCATTCTCTACGGACAATAGATTGTAATTGACTAGCTGATAGATTTTGAATGACCTCTTGAAGCTGATCAATGACATCATCCAATGTTTTAAACACCTTATTCTTAAGGGAACCTCTAAAAACCTCCGTTTTTCTCTAATAGACTTCCTGCGAAACGTTTATAGCCTTTCAAAATTGATAATACCAGCAATCAAGTTCATTCTTAAACCAAATCGTTTCTTACGATTGCGGTAAGTTGTTGAAAAGATGTTAAACACTTTGAACTT
>NZ_SPPZ01000170.1 GCF_004570525.1 Streptococcus sp. WM07
CCCCTGCGGGCAAGACCATGTATGAACAAGCGCTCGAGATGCTGCAGTCCCTGCAAAGCACCCGCACCATGCTGCGCGCCCATGTGAGTGCGGGCAAGGGCATGGTGGGCTTTGCTGTACCGCACACACTGGCCTTCACCTTCTTTCCGAACTGGGTCTCGGCCGTGCATGAGAAGTTCGGCCCATTTCGCAGTCGCCTTTTTGCGCTCAACGTGCACGATGCGGTGATGCGCTTGGTTGAAGGTGGTTGCGATCTATTGATTGCCTACTATCACTCGTCCCAGCCTTTTCAGCTGGACGCTTCGCGCTACGAAATGGTGAGCCTGGGGCATGAAGTCCTGGCCCCGTATTCCAAGCCAGATGCAGATGGCAACCCCATCTATGTCTTGCCGGGCCGCCAAGGTCAGCCCCTGCCTTATCTGGGCTATGCCGCGGGTGCTTACCTGGGGCGCGTAACTGAGCTG
>NZ_SPPZ01000171.1 GCF_004570525.1 Streptococcus sp. WM07
GTGTATGCGCTCGCGTATGGCCAGCCGGCGTCCGAGGCGTTGACCCGCATCCTGGCCGAAGGGCGGCTGTCGCAAGTGCTGACGCGCCCGCCCGCGCGATTGAAACCGGTGGACCAGGATGCCGTGCGCATCGTGCCCCAGTCCGTCAAGAACAGTCCCAATGTGCACGCCAGCCTGGGCCGCGACGGGCGCACCATCGTGCTCGACGTCGATGCGGCGAACCTGGTGCCGCAAGTGGTGCTGCAGGCGTCCTTGCAAAACATGTTTTTCCCGTACGTGATCGACAGCGCCAGGGTGCACGCCAGCCTGGCGGGCCAGAACGCGCCGCTGCACGTTGCGCCAGATCAAATCCGCCAGCTGCAGCCGGGCGCCAGCCAGGCCGTGCAGGTACAGTTTGCGTTGCCGATGGCGCAGATTCCCTCGCCGTGGTCGGCGCAGGCGATCGCCGCCATGGGCAAGCAAG
>NZ_SPPZ01000172.1 GCF_004570525.1 Streptococcus sp. WM07
GTATGGAAATGTCCACCTGGAATTATCCCACCAGAACTTGCATAAACAAATTTTATTAAAAAAGAAAAAAACTATGAATCAAATTGAATTATTGGAAAAGATAAAAAATGAAGATGGACTTGAAGCCGCACTTGATAAATTTAGACACATGACATTTAGTTTGAGTCAAATAAGAAGAAGTTTGGAAAATGGAAATTCCAACCCAAATTTTTCAAACATAGATGATGTTTGTGATATTCAAGGAAAAATCATGAGGTGGAAATCTGGCCAAAGTTCATGAAAAATTAAAGCCACTGAAAAGTGGCTTTTTACTATTTTTTCTTAAAGAATAGTTTCTTGACTACCCACCTTATTGAATAAATAGTGTAAAGAAACTGAGGAAGTGCAAGAAGAAACAATGCCATAGTTGCATAACCTCTTTCACTCATTGGAATTTTGTCTATCTCTACAGCTATTCCAAATG
>NZ_SPPZ01000173.1 GCF_004570525.1 Streptococcus sp. WM07
CTGGCGTCATTTCTGTCAGTTGTCCATCCTTACCACGGACATAGTAACGAACATCACGAAGAACTTCTTCTGTCAATGTTAGAATGTCTGTCTTATCTGGTGTTGGATAGTTTGGAGTTGTTGGATCTGTTGGATCTGGATTCTTAGGTAGATCTGGTGTATCTGGATTTACCGGTTTGTTTGGTTCAACTGGTTGTTCCGGAGTTACAGGGACAACAATTGCTGTCACATCTACATAATAAACATCTACTCCACCACGGCCATCGAAGGTCAAGCCATCACGGTATTTGGTTCCTGCAACAGTTGAGTTCTCTGAAAGTTTGTAACCTTTGAGATACAAGTCTTTCAAGGTTGCAGCTGTTGAGTAGCTAATTGCATCGCCAGCTTTACCTGTCAATACTTCAGATTTCGCAATCTCAGGATTTACAACAGTCTTACCATCCGTTGATACAACACGGTAGA
>NZ_SPPZ01000174.1 GCF_004570525.1 Streptococcus sp. WM07
CGCAAAAATCACCTGCCGGCTACGCCACAACCAGTTGGGGAACACTTCGGAATCACCTGCCGGGCTTGCTGGAACCACCTGCCGGTCATGCCAAAATCACCTGCCAACTACGCCAGAACCACTTGGCGGACACTGCGGAAACACCTGTCGGGCCGGCCGGAACCACATCTCAGACGTGCCAGAACCATGTGCATGAGATGCTGGAACCACACCCCGAACAGACGGATACCACCTGCCAGAACCGTCTGAACCACCTGCCGAGCACGCCGGAGCCACCTGCTCGACTCGCCGGAACCACCTCCCTGACACGCCAAAATCACCTGCCGGGTATGCCAGAACCACTTGGCGGACACTCCGGAATCATCTGCCGGACATGCCGGAACCAGCTCTCAGACACACCAGAACCAAGTGCTGGAGACGCCGGAAGCACCTGCCGAGCATGCCGGAGCCACCTGCTCGAC
>NZ_SPPZ01000175.1 GCF_004570525.1 Streptococcus sp. WM07
GCTTTTTCTGCTTCTGCATCAACTTGAGCCTTAGCTGCTGCTTTCTCTTCGTCTGTTAGATCAGAGCGAGCGTCAATTTCATCCTTCTTGGCTTGAGCGGCTTCATCGACGGCTTTCTTCGCTTCAGGCTTAGCAACTGCATCTGGGTTAATAGCTTTAACAGTGTCAACACCTGCAGTCTTAGCTTCTTCAACTCCTGCATTTGTTGTTGCTGCATCTACTGCAGCTTTAGCTTTTTCTGCTTCTGCATCAACTTGAGCCTTAGCTGCTGCTTTCTCTTCGTCTGTTAGATCAGAGCGAGCGTCAATTTCATCCTTCTTGGCTTGAGCGGCTTCATCGACGGCTTTCTTCGCTTCAGGCTTAGCAACTGCATCTGGGTTAATAGCTTTAACAGTGTCAACACCTGCAGTCTTAGCTTCTTCAACTCCTGCATTTGTTGTTGCTGCATCTACTGCAGCTTT
>NZ_SPPZ01000176.1 GCF_004570525.1 Streptococcus sp. WM07
CTCCATAGCTAGGTTTGCCTGCCAAGAATTTAATTTACTCTAAAATACAAAGCTTTGCTCGAGTGTTATGTGTCCAGCAGATGTCAGCTTCTCACAAGAAAATGCCAAGATGCCCAGCAAAGCGAGTTGTGCGCAGGATCTATATGGTTATACCTTTCTGGGCAATCTGTGAAACACCCAGGACCCAGGTTCCTCTCACAAACCTGTCCCATCTTTGACTAAGTGTCAGTAAACAGAAAGATTATAATTGGATTGCCAAGGAGAAAGTATTACTAGGAGTTGTGTATTTCAAATAAGTAGCTGGATTCCATTTTCTGCCAGGGCGATGGGATTTCCTTACAGCAGGAGAGATTGTGGTCAGAAATGCTCTATTTCACTTATTCTAAGGCATTCATTTTTCCACATTTTAATAACTCTAAAATAGAATGGGTCTTACAATTGGCACTGTCAGCCAATTTAA
>NZ_SPPZ01000177.1 GCF_004570525.1 Streptococcus sp. WM07
GAACTCGATGGCGACGCGAATGGCGTGCTGGCGACCGAGGTGTGGAAGGTGCGGTAATACTGCGCTAGAGCAGGAGGCGGCCGGGCGACACACGCTGCCCGGCCGCTTGTTCACATAAATAACAGGAGACGGGCGATGGCGGCGGTATCGACATTCGGAGTCAAGCAGAAAGAGCAGCAGCAACAGGAGCTGAGCCGCGAGTGGCGCAGCTGGATCGCGGAAAACCTCATGCTGGGCAGTCATCCGTCGGCGCTGATGCCGGTGCTGCAACAGGCCGGCATCGCGGAGCCCCTGGCGCGCCGCGAAATCGAACTTGCGTTGCACAGCCCGTATCTGGCGGGCGCCGTGCGCCTGTCGAACCGCCTGGCCAAGCGCGACTGGGTGATCGATATCCAGCGCAAGCTGAACCAGTTGCGTTCGCCCGAGATTCCCCGTCGCGACAAGCTGTCCGCGCAGGAAT
>NZ_SPPZ01000178.1 GCF_004570525.1 Streptococcus sp. WM07
AATCCAGTAGGTACCATCCTTTAACAAAGGGAGATAAATCTTACAATCGAGACTTATCTTCACGGAGAATTAAGGTTGAGAATATTTTTGCAAAGTTCAAAGTGTTTAACATCTTTTCAACAACTTATAGTCATTTAGTCTTTAAATAGTATGATATTGCATCGGTTAAATCCTCTGTTTTTCGAAGTGATTCTGTCACAACCTTTTTCAGAATGGCCCAGCTTTTCTCGATAGGATTCAGTTCTGGGGAATAAGGTGGTAGAGGTAAAAAGAAGTGTCCATTACAACTAGAAAGCTCATCTAATATCTTCTTAGGATGAAAACTTGCATTGTCCATGACGATAACATGAGGACCAGCCAAAGAAGGCAAAAGTTGTGTCTTAAACCATTCGACAAAGAAAGCACTGGTCATGCTGTCTTGATAGATCATCGGTGCTATAAATGTATGATTGATTTGCC
>NZ_SPPZ01000179.1 GCF_004570525.1 Streptococcus sp. WM07
GATTTGAGTAGGAACTCAGATGTGCTCTGAAGTGGACCAAGGAGGCAACAGGGGTTTATAAAAGCAAACCCACAAGCTTCCATAAGTTGTCCTGAACAATTAATGATCAGTTCTGGCAAGGAGAGAGCTGACATGCCAGTAGGTGATTGATTCCTAAGCTGGTCCTAAGCATTTTGTTCATTTCTGGGTGAGGAATTGTTCCAGGATATGGTTTCTGTGGTCAGGCAAAGTTCAAACCTTCAGTCTACACCTGGCTGTGGACGCACATAAACCTCCCTTAATGTCAGCTCCATTTTAGAAGTCTTGACATGTGTTATTATGTTTTGGAATCCTCATCTACATTATTTTCCTTTTGATCCAGATATTTAGGCGGTTGTGAATCAACTGTTTGATGTTATATGTTTAGGTGTCTCCCTATTTTCCAGGAAGGCTCATTCTTGTGAAGTTCAAATCCACAT
>NZ_SPPZ01000017.1 GCF_004570525.1 Streptococcus sp. WM07
AATCACATAAATTTATCCTAGTGAACGAGCGAGAATCTACCATATCAATCTCCATCCTGATGATTTATAAGATTAGTATAGCTAGATTTCTAGTTCGGTTAAAGATACCTTGTTATTGGGCGCTTACCAAGAATCTCTAGATGTTTTGGATGTACTTGTGTCTCGGCTCTCAGCTTACTTTCAAAAGCAATGTTGCTTTTTCTAGATATACTAAAAATCCTACTGAAGTAGACAGTACAAATACATGAAGTACTGTCTATTTCAGTAGGACTGTATTAAACTTCCTAGTTTTTTCAGTTGCAAAAATAAAGAGCAGTGGTACAATTTTACTATGAGCAAGGAATTAATTGAGAATAAATTGGCACTATTGCCAACAAGTCCCGGCTGCTATCTCCATAAGAACCAGCAGGGAACCATTATTTATGTTGGTAAAGCTAAGAATTTACGGAATCGTGTTCGTTCCTATTTCAGAGGGAGTCACGATACTAAGACAGAGGCTCTTATTTCTGAAATTGCCGATTTTGAATTTATTGTAACGGAATCCAATATTGAAGCCTTATTGCTTGAGATTAATCTTATTAAAGAGAATCGTCCTAAGTACAATATTATGCTAAAGGATGATAAGTCCTATCCCTTTATTAAAATTACAAATGACTATTATCCACGCCTGATAACAACCCGTCAGGTTAAAAAAGATGGTGCTATGTATTTTGGTCCCTATCCAGATGTGGGAGCAGCGAATGAAATTAAGAAGCTTTTGGATCGGATTTTTCCCTTCAAAAAATGTAGTAATCCAGCTGATAAGGTCTGTTTTTATTATCACCTACATCAGTGTGATGCCCACACAATAACCGGCTATACGCATCAACATTTTATGGATATGGCCCAAGAAGTTTCCGACTTTTTAAAGGGGCAGGATGATAAAATTTTGGACGAATTAAAAGTTAAGATGGAGACCGCAGCGCAAGATTTGGAATTTGAGAGGGCAGCTGAATATCGAGACCTTTTACAAGCCATCGCTACATTACGTACCAAACAACGGGTTATGGCTAAAGATTTACAAAATCGAGATGTCTTTGGTTATGCTGTTCATCAAGGATGGATGTGTGTCCAAGTCTTTTTTGTACGACAGGGGAAACTGATAGAGAGGGATGTGAGTCTTTTTCCTTATTACAATGACGCAGAGGAAGATTTCTTAACCTATTTAGGTCAGTTTTATCAAGAGACCAATCATCTTATCCCAAATGAGATTCTGTTACCAAAAGATGTGGATTTAGAATCAGCCCAAGCCTTGGTAGAGACTAAAATTCGTCAACCCCAGAGAGGGGAAAAGAAGCAACTAGTGAGTCTAGCGAGTAAAAATGCACGGGTTTCACTCCAGCAAAAGTTTGATCTACTTGAAAAGAATTTTGAGAAAACCCAAGGAGCAGTCGAGAATTTGGGACGTGTGTTGGGAATTTCCACGCCTTATAGAATTGAGGCTTTTGATAATTCCAATATTATGGGAACAAGCCCGGTTTCAGCCATGGTGGTTTTTATCAATGGAGTTGCCAGTAAGAAAGATTATCGCAAATACAAAATCAAAACTGTCGAGGGACCGGACGATTACGCCAGTATGCGAGAGGTACTCAGAAGACGTTATAGTCGGGTGATTCGGGAAAATCTTCCGAAACCAGATTTGATTATTATGGATGGAGGGCAAGGTCAGGTTTCGGTGGCTAAAGAAATTGTTCATGGTGAATTGGGCCTCTCTATCCCCATTGCTGGTCTAAAGAAAAATGATCGTCATCAAACCCATGAACTACTTTTTGGTGACCCACTGGAAGTGGTGGAACTTGGTCGTCAGTCGCAAGAGTTTTTCCTCTTACATCGTATTCAGGATGAGGTCCATCGTTTTGCTATTACCTTTCACCGCCAAGTTCGAAGTAAGAATTCTTTCTCATCTAGGCTGGACGGTATTGAAGGACTTGGTCCTAAACGGAAACAAGTCTTGCTTAAACATTTTAAAAGTATCCCGAAAATCCAAGCAGCTAGTTTAGAAGAGATTCAAGCTCTTGGTATACCTCAGGTCGTTGCCCAGCGTGTTAAAGACAAATTAGCGGATAAGGTAGAGGATAAAGAGAATTAACTGTCTTAAAGACCTTAGTTTTTTATGGCAGAATTCCATAGTTTTCAAAGAAGTGGTAGAATAGAAAGTAAAGGAGAAATATATGCCTATAGTAGATTTTCAAAAAGAAGTTGAATTGCGCAAAGAGGATTTATTGAGAGATTTGTTTAGTCTCTTGGAAATTAACTCTGAGCGGAGAGATGACCTAGCAGATGCTGAACATCCCTTTGGACCTGGTCCTGTTGCAGCTCTGAAACATTTTCTTTCCTTAGCGGAACGAGATGGCTACTCTACTTTAAATGTGGATAATTATGCCGGCCACTTTGAATATGGGGAAGGAGAAGAGGTTCTTGGCATTTTTGCCCATATGGATGTTGTGCCAGCTGGGAGTGGTTGGGAGACAGACCCCTACAAACCGATTATTAAAGATGGCCGACTCTACGCGCGTGGGTCTAGTGATGACAAGGGACCAACAATGGCTTGTTATTATGGTTTGAAAATTATTAAGGAGCTTGGTCTTCCTACTTCTAAAAAAGTCCGCTTTGTAGTAGGGACAGATGAAGAATCTGGTTGGGCAGATATGGACTATTATTTTGAGCATGTCGGTCTTCCAGAGCCTGATTTTGGATTTTCACCTGATGCTGAATTTCCAATTATCAATGGTGAAAAAGGAAATATCACTGCTTATCTCCATTATCATGGCCAGCAAGAAGAAGGTCTTGAACTGTTGCTTTTCAAGGGAGGGCTCCGTGAGAACATGGTTCCTGAAGCAGCTACGGCTGTGATTAAAGCGGCACCTGAATCAATGGCTCAAGATTTTAAACATTATTTACAAGAAGTTGGCTTGAAGGGCCAAGTTCGAGAAGTAGAGTCTGGTTTAGAGTTGGAGTTAATTGGAAAATCTGCTCATGGTGCCTCCCCTCACCTTGGTGTCAATGGAGCGACCTATTTAGCTGCCTTTTTGGCAAATTATTCTTTTACAGGAATTGCAAAAGCATATCTAGACTTGGCTGGTCATATATTGAAAGATGACCATGACGCACGTGCTCTTGGCTTGAATTTTGTAGATGATCGTATGGGAGCATTGTCTATGAATGCAGGTATTTTTCATTTTGAAAAAGACTCAGATCAAAGTCATATCGCTTTAAATTTCCGTTATCCGCAAGGAGTGACACCAGAAATGATTCAAACCAAATTGGCACAAGTATCTGGAGTAGAAGTAACTCTTTCTCAGCATGGACATACTCCTCACTATGTTCCAGCTGAAGATCCACTTGTGCAGACCCTTCTTTCAGTTTATGAAAAACATACAGGTTTGGAAGGGCATGAAAAAGTAATTGGTGGTGGAACGTTCGGTCGACTCTTGAAACGAGGAGTTGCTTATGGGGCTATGTTCCCAGGTTATACTGATACAATGCACCAAGCGAATGAATTTATTGAAGTGGATGATCTTTTCCGTGCTGCAGCTATTTATGCTGAAGCGATTTATGAATTGATTCGTTAAGCTGTCAGCTCTACATAAATAATGAGGCTGGATAAAAAGTCTTAAAAATAGAAAACAGCTTAGAATTACGTCATTAAAACGTTGATTCTAAGCTGTTTTATCTATTCAAATTTCAAGTGAAGCCGGAAATTATTAGTTTTTCTCAGCCTCATTACTGTTGCCGATAGAGATGGTAGGCGAATTCGTCTACCTTTTTTTTGTTTTTCTTAGAGAGTTTGAGATAGATATTAAAAATATCCTTGGGGTCAATCAGATAGGTATCTTCAACTGATAGAATTTTGGACAATTGCAACACTTGTTGATAGGTTGGAATCTGTGCTCCCGATTCCCACTGGACATATAAAGACCGTGGAATAGCCAGGATTTGATAGATATCTTCTTGACGAAGGTTCAATTCTAAGCGACGTTTTTTTAATTTTTTACTATCAAACATAGAGCTACTCCCACTTTATTTTTCCATTACTATAGCAAAATTTAAGGGTAAATACAATAAAAATATAGCTTGTTTTAGAAAAAAGGATTATGATTTTTTTCATGTCCGATAGAAGTGCTGGGACCGTGACCTGGAAAGACCAAGTAATGATCTGGGAGAGGGAATAGCTGTTGCCGAATGGAGTTTAGTAGCTGTTCTTGATTTCCAGTTGGAAGGTCCCAACGACCTATCGTTTCCTTAAAAAGACAGTCCCCTGTTAAAACTGCTTCCTCCTCATCCCAAACCAGAGAGATTCCCCCTATGGAATGTCCTGGGGTAGCAAGAACTCTAAAAGAGAAATCTTGTAAGACGAGTTCCTTATCAGTCTCAAATGTAACTTCCGCAGGTTGGCAGATGATAGTTGGTAAATCCTGATGTCGCTCTAAGCCTGATAAATTTTTAATTGGTTCTTGAAGCCAATCAGCTTCAAGAGGTGAGACATAGACAGGCGGATTTTGATAGCGGTTGCGAATTTCCTCCAGGGAAAAAATATGGTCATAGTGGGTGTGGGTTAAAAAGATAGCAATTAGGGGTTTATTGATTCGTTGTAATTGCATTAGAATTTGTTGCAAATCACTCCCAGGATCGACCAAGATTACAGAAGTTTGAGATTCTAAGTAATAGGTATTTTCTCCAGCAAGTGCATTAAAGGATTGGTGAATTGGCATGGTATCCTCCTTTCCCAATTAGTATACCATGCCAAGGGTATATTCTACCTTAAAGATTACAGAGAAAATCTGACATTCTAGAAAATTTTGACCAATTTCAACTCTACTGCTATAATGTTTCATGTACTAAAATGAAAGATGGAGGAAGAGAATGAATACTCTACCAAATTGTCCAAAATGTAACTCTGAATATGTCTATGAAGATGGTATTCTTTTGGTTTGCCCTGAATGTGCTTATGAATGGGATCCAAATGTTGAAGTAGAAGAAGGTGTGGTTGCCCTCGATGCGAACGGAGTAAAACTGACTGATGGGGATACAGTGACCCTAATCAAAGACCTAAAAGTTAAAGGGGCTCCGAAAGATTTGAAACAGGGAACCAAAGTGAAAAATATCCGCTTGGTTGAAGGCGACCACAATATCGATTGTAAAATTGATGGTTTTGGAGCCATGAAGTTGAAATCTGAATTTGTGAAAAAAGTCTAATGGCTAGTCGAAGAAAAATAATCCTATTTTATCGACTCCTCTTACTAATCCTTTCAACAATTGGCATTAGTTTGGAGCTCCTCGAAGATGGTTGGGGAATGTTGCTCTATTATACGGTTCAATCTAATATTCTTGTTTGGGGATTTCTTTACGCTACTTTGTGGACTTGGAATCAGAAACGAACTCAGAATTTTTATCGGCTTAAGGCCGGTGTGACAATGGCTATCTTAATCACTTTTGTAGTCTACCACATCCTCTTATCACCAAGTGTTTCGTCAGAAGATTTTTATACCTTGAAAAATCTTCTTGTGCATTATGTGGTACCTCTAGCTTTTGTCGCAGATACCTTAATTTGGGATCAGGGTGGACAATACCGTCTGGTAGATCCTTGGCTTTGGACCTTGTTTCCGATTTATTACTTAGCTTTTGCTTTGGTGAATGGCTTAGTTCTGAAATGGCCGATTCCAGGGGCTAAACACAGTCCTTTCGCTTATTTCTTTTTAGATGTTACGGAATATGGTTGGACCTATGTATTTCAGTATGCAGTTTTTATTTTTCTAGCTTATCTGCTTGTAGGCTATCTCTTATTTGTTTTAAAAAATAAAATGAGGAAGAAAGCCGATAAGATTGTATAATGTCTTGCAAAAAAGACTAAAAGATGCTACTCTAGTTTAAGAAAAATTTCCTTTAATTCTGTCCTGTGAGGCAGACAAGGAGAGTCAGATGGAAGAAACTGAGTACAGTTTATTTTGTGGAGCCTCCTTGAATAAGGAGGCTTTTAGTTTTGAAAAAAGGAGAATTGAGTCATGCGGGTCAAGGAAGTGGTCGATGATGTAACACTTAAACGTGCAATCACACGGATTATCTACGAAATCATGGAACGCAATAAGGATTTGGACCAAGTTGTCTTAGTAGGAATTAAACGTAGAGGGGTCTATTTGGCCAAACGTATTCAAGAACGCTTAGAACAGTTGGAAGGGATTCAAATTCCTCTGGGTGAATTGGACACTCATCCTTTTCGAGATGACCAAAAAGGGGGAGAAGATACCTCCTATATTCCGTTTGATGTTGATAAACGAAATATTATTTTAGTGGATGATGTTCTCTATACAGGAAGGACAATTCGAGCAGCCATTGATGCCCTCATTAATCGTGGTAGACCTAATAAGGTTTCCTTGGCAGTTCTCGTGGATCGAGGACATCGGGAACTACCGATTCGGCCCGACTATGTTGGAAAAAATATTCCAACTAGTTCCAAGGAGAAAATTTCGGTTCAGTTGAGTGAATTGGATGGACAAGATTGTGTGCTGCTAAGTGAGGGGGAATAAAATGGCTCAGAAAACGAGGTCTGAGCGATGGGTGAGGCCTCGGATAAGTAGTTGTCCGAGCCTACCCTGGCAAGAGCTTTTTGCCCAACCAGTTTTATTAGAATCTACGATTGAGGTAGCCTATGTCTAAGCCAGTCGTTCTAATTACGGGAGCTTCCAGTGGGATAGGAGAAGCGACGGCAAGACATTTGGCTCAACAAGGATCCTTGGACCTTGTCTTAGTTGCAAGAAATCAACAAAAATTAGATCAGTTGGCCCAGGAACTATCCTCTGAGCATGCAGTTGATGTTGTCGTCCATCCTTTCGATTTGACACAAGTCGATGCAATTTCAGAATGCTTACAGGTAGCCCTTCAGCATTTCGGTCGATTAGATGTAGTATTGCATGTAGCTGGAGCTGCTGATTTTAAGGCTGCATTAGATTTTACACCACAAGAAGTAGAAAGAGAATTTCAACTGAATACTTTATCTGGAATTCGGTTATCACAGGTAGCTGCTCAACAGATGTTACAGCAAGGTGGTGGTAAAATTATCATTGTAGCTTCTATGTCTGGAAAATTACCGACACCTCAGTCTTCTGTATATGCAGCAAGCAAGAGTGCGATGATGACTTATGCAGCAGTATTGGGAATGGAATTGGAGGATTCTGGTGTCCAAGTAACAGTTGTGAATCCAGGACCTGTTAAAACTGCGTTTTTTGATCATAGTCCTGCCATGCAGACTTATATTCAAAATGTAGAGCGATTTGCCCTAGAAGCTCATCAGGTAGCTAAACTCCTAGCAGAGTTGGTATGGCAAACGAAAAAGCTACCTTATGAGGTGAATTTACCTTTTGCCATGCGTCTAGCCTATCTGGGACATCGTATGTGTCCAAGACTAGCTCGCTGGCTGACACTACGCTTCGCAAATTTTAAATAAGAGTTACGAATGAACTAAATGGAGGGAGGTAAGTGATGACAAAAAGACTACTGATTTTGGAAAATGGGCAGGTCTTTGAGGGGAGTCCTTTAGGAGCAGATCAGGATGTTACAGGTAGTATCGTATTGTCACATCATACAAGTGGTCATCAGGAAATTATTTCCAATCAAACCTATAGTGGACAACTTTTGACCTTCACTTATCCGCGAGTGGGCAATACAGGTTTTCAGCGTGAACTAGATGAGTCCCTTCAGCCTTCCTGTCGTGCCGTTATTGTAGCGGACTATCGTCGCAAGGGCTCCTTTTGGAAACAGGAGCAAGATCTTGATGAGTACCTCAAAGCTAAGGGAATTACGGGGATTCAGGGGGTAGACACCCGTGCTTTGGCCCGAATATTAACCAAACAAGGCCCGATGAAGGCTACGATTGCTGATGAAGGAGATAGTCTACATCATATCTTGGATCAACTCGTAGCAACAGTTTTACCCAAGGATGATGCTCGGCAAGCCTCCACAAGAGATCCATTCCCTGTTCCAGGAGTGGGGAAAAATATTGTTCTCTTAGATTTTGGTGTTAAGCATTCTTTGTTAAGAGAATTGTCCAAGCGGGAGAGCAATCTTATTGTCTTACCGTTTGACACCTCTCTTGAACGAATTCTTCTGTACCAACCAGATGCGATCGTTTTATCGAGTGGTCCAGGAAATCCTCGTTATTTAGCAAGTCAGGATTTATTGGAGAAATTGTTGCGTCTGCAAGAGACCTATCCAATGTTAGCTATCGGCTTGGGACATCTGCTTTTAGCTTTAGCCAATCAAGCAGATGTAGCTGACCTTCCCTATGGAGAGACGGGGAAACAAGCCTTGTATGAGCCCTTAACCAATCAAGTTACTATTGCAGATTACCACCATCATTACCCGATCAAAAGGAAGAATTTTCCCAAGCATCTATTAGCTACCCATATAACCTTAGATCAAGATTATGTTATGGGGTATCGTCATCGTTGGCGCCCGGTTATCTCTGTTCAGTTCTCGCCAGAAGGATCACCAGGCCCTCATGATTTTAGATATTTGATGGATGAATTTTTCACCTTATTGGAGTAAGGAGGATTTGAATGAAGAAGCTAGTCTTGACACCAAGGGAATTGAATCAGAACCAAGAACGAACGTTGAATCGTCTATTGCAAAAGCATAAAAATTGGATTCATCATTCTTTTGAAAATTTAGAGAACTTACTTCAAGCTTTAGTGGAGCAACCGGATTATACAATTGTTCCTCTGTTTTTAGATCGTGATTTAATTGATGTTCTGATCGAAGTGCAAAAATTAGAAGCTTGGACGCAGATGAAGGATCGCTGGCATATTTATCCCGCTAAATCTTTAGAGTATCTTCTACATCCAGAATTATTTCAGGCACAATTGAAGCAATTAGATTTGAATATGACGAATAGTCAGTTGATTTACGGATGGGAAGATTTGAAGGAACGTTTGCAAGAACTCTCTTTCCCTGTTCTTCTGCGAGACTCTCTTCAAATGCATGGTCAAGAGCCGATGACAGTTTCCAATACGGAGGAACTTTTAGCTGCCTATGAACATTTCCAAGACCTAGTGTTGCCTCTTCCTTATTATATAGAGAGTCCAATGAAAAGCTTACGGGAGATTGAGCTAGTATTGGTACGCGATTCATTTGACTCTAGCTTTATTGTAGGGACTGCAGAACATATTGAACCAGTTGGGCAACACCGAGAAGATGCGACGCTTGTTTTTCCCGCTCAGACATTGTCAGATTCCGACTTACAATTTTTAAGAAATTATTCGATTCGTCTTGCTAGAGGACTTCGTTTACAAGGATTTATCTCCTTACGTTTTGCATGGAATCCAGATAAAAAGCAAGCCTTTTTATTACAAGTTGGTTTGGGTTTAAATGATAGTGCCTTGATGATGAGTCAAATTTTACGCTTACCGATGGCAGAGCTAATGTTGCATATTTTGGAAGGTCAGTCGCTTCAAACGATGCCGAGTTGGAAGGCAGGTGAGCCGGCTATGGATTATTTAGTAGCTCGCTTTCCACTAGACTTTCACCATCCCCGGTTGCTAACTGGAGCTTTACGACGGCAGTCGACAGGACAATTTTATGCTTATGCCCGTAATTTAGAAGCAGTTCTTTTGAAAGGTTTAGCGGTATTAGAGGCGAGATTGGAGCATCCTCTGGAGCGAATGAGTGAGGAAGACCTAGTGGACCATCTTGTTCGTCAACAATCGGATCGTTTGCTATATCTTTTGGAGGGGCTGCGAAGGGGATTGACAGCTTCTTACATTCAAGGACTAACCCATATCGATCCGCTATTTTTAGAAGCCCTAGAGTCTGTTGTAGCCTTAGAAGAACGATTGGTTCAAAATCCTGGGGATTTAACGTTACTGAGACAAGCTAAGGTTGTAGGTCTATCGGATTTGCGGATTGCTAAGTTATGGGATGAAGCAGAGGAGACGATTTGGGAATTGCGTGTGTCAGAAGGCATTCTCCCGACGTATAAGGAAATTGAGGGATGGGTTGGTTTTACCACAGCTTATTACTCGAGTTATGAACTAGAAAATGAGGCTGAGCCAAGTATTCATCCAAGTACGGTTTTTCTTTACTCAGATCAAGATCCTTGGTTAGGACAAGAACTTTGGAAGGAATCTATCTTAGTCGGTAGCAATAGCCCTTTGGAGGCTGGCATGAAGCAATATTTGGAACCCTTAAGTCCAGAATTAATTGATCAAGTATTGTTGTTGGAGAAACCTGATAAACTTTACGGTAGCCCAGAAATTCGAAGCTTGAAGTTACGTCCTCTGTATACTCACCAAGGCTTTGATTAAAAAAGTAAAAGCTGTCAAGTTTTTTTTCTTGACAGCTTTTTAAGAAGGTGTTAGAATAACTATTGTTGAGTTTCCTTAACAAAAGAAAAAGTTTAGAAAAGAGAATTTATAAAATGGCAGTTAAAATTCGTTTGACTCGTATGGGTTCTAAAAAGAAACCTTTCTACCGTATCAATGTTGCAGATTCACTTGCTCCACGTGATGGACGTTTCATCGAAACAGTCGGAACTTATAACCCACTTGTTGAAGAAAATCAAGTGACTCTTAAAGAAGAGCGCGTTTTAGCATGGTTGGCTAATGGTGCACAACCATCTGATACAGTACGTAACATTCTTTCAAAAGCTGGAATCATGCAGAAATTCCACGAGTCAAAATACTCTAAATAAAGGTTAGCTTATGGACACGATTGAAAATCTCATTATTGCAATTGTGAAACCCTTGATTTCACATCCAGATCAATTGACTATCCGTATCGAAGATACGCCTGAGTTTCTGGAGTATCATTTGGACTTGCATCCATTAGATGTAGGACGTGTAATCGGTCGGAAAGGTCGGACTATCTCAGCGATAAGGACGATTGTTTATTCGGTCCCAATCGATTCAAAAAAAGTTCGGATTGTCATTGATGAGCAAGACTAATCTTGCTTGAATCAGTTCGAATCTTTGAAGAAGCTACTTTGCTGGGACCACGGTCCCAGCTTTTTTATTCAAATTGGAGAGAATAGATGGAATATCTAAATGTTGGAACCATTGTCAATACCCAAGGTTTACAGGGGGAAATGCGGGTTCTATCAGTAACCGATTTTTCAGAAGAACGCTTTAAAAAAGGAAGTCAGTTAGCTCTATTTGATCCCAAGGGTCAATTTGTTCAGATGGTAGAGATTCATAGCCATCGTAAAGTCAAACAATTCGATATCATTAAATTTAAGGGAATGTACCACATCAATGATATTGAGAAATATAAAACCTATACATTAAAAATTGCGGTTGAAGATTTGAGTGACTTAGAAGAAGGAGCCTTTTACTACCATGAAATTATTGGCCTTCCAGTCTATGAAAATGAAGAATTTCTAGGGGAAATCAAGGAAATTTTACAACCTGGTGCCAATGATGTCTGGGTCGTGAAAAGAAAAGGAAAGAATGATCTACTCCTACCTTATATCCCATCAGTAGTCCTAGAGGTAGATTTGGAAGCTGGTCGGGTACTGGTTGAGATACCGGAAGGATTGGATGATGAAAATTGATATTTTGACCCTTTTTCCGGAAATGTTTTCGCCTTTGGAGCACTCCATTGTGGGGAAAGCTAGGGATAAAGGTCTTTTGGAGATAACTTACCATAATTTTCGGGAATCAGCAGAGAAAGCTCGTCATGTTGATGATGAGCCGTATGGAGGAGGTCAGGGGATGTTACTTCGGGCTCAACCCATTTATGATGCTATTGAAGGAATCCAAGGTCGCGAACAGGCACGGGTGATTCTTTTGGATCCTGCTGGTCGTTCTTTTGACCAAACCTATGCAGAGGAACTCTCTAAAGAAGAGCGGCTTATTTTTATTTGTGGGCATTACGAGGGCTATGATGAGCGGATTAAGCCCTTGGTGACTGATGAAATTTCCTTGGGAGATTATGTCTTAACAGGAGGAGAATTGGCGGCCATGACTATTATTGATGCCACTGTCCGTCTTGTTCCACAAGTTATTGGCAAAGAAAGTAGTCATACAGATGATAGTTTCTCATCAGGCCTCTTAGAATATCCTCAGTATACACGCCCTTATGATTTCCGAGGGATGACTGTACCTGACGTTTTAATGAGTGGACACCATGAGCATATCCGTCAATGGCGTCTGTTCCAAAGTTTGAAAAAAACCTTGAATAGACGACCAGATTTATTAGAAGGCTATGACTTATCCAAGGAAGAAGAGAAATTTTTGCAGCTTATCAAAGAAAATCGAGAAATCGATGAATTCTTTTAAGGAATTCCTTGACAAGGCTCCTAGTGTTCTGTATAATATAATAGATTTTAACTTGAAGGGAGTGAGATGGAATGTCAAAAACAGTGGTACGTAAGAATGAATCATTAGATGATGCACTTCGTCGATTCAAGCGTGCGGTTACTAAAGCTGGTACTCTTCAAGAAACACGTAAACGTGAATTCTATGAAAAACCTTCTGTAAAACGTAAACGTAAATCAGAAGCAGCTCGTAAACGTAAGAAATTCTAATAGTGAAAGCAGTCCTTTGGGATTGCTTTTTTCTGCTATTCATTGCAAAAAAAGTTGGAACCTAGGTCCCAACTGATTGAATCTTATTATTTTTTCTCAAGAAGAGCTTTGATATCTTGAAGTAATTCAACTTCAGATGGTCCAGCTTCTTCTTCTTCTTCTTCTTCAGCATTTTTAGCACCAAATGCTTGTGCTTTTTCAACAGCTTTCACTACGAAGAAGAGAACTGTACCGATGATCAAGAAATTAATGATGGCACTTAGGAAGTTACCGTATGCAATACCATTCCAAGAAAGGTCAGCGATTTTTTCAACTTGAGCTGCTTTCAAAGCTGGATTCAAGAAGAGAGGTGTCAATACATCTTCTACCAAAGAAGTAATAATTTGTCCAAAAGCAGCCCCGATAATAACGGCTACAGCAAGGTCAACAACATTTCCACGTAAGAGGAAATCTTTCAATTCTTTTAACATCAGAATCTCCATTCTTTTATTTGATACGAATTCATTATAGCTAACTAAGATTAAAAAAACAATGAATTTGCTTGATTTTTTAAGAGAAAACAAGGAATGGTATGTTTTACAAAAGTTGCTATTTAGGATAAAATGAAGGAATAGTAGTCGGAAGGAGGGCATATGGTTTCAACACAAGAGATTCAAGATTTAAAGAATCGTGTGAACATTGTGGATATTATCGGAGATTACCTTCCACTGACCAAGGCTGGCCGTAATTATTTGGGACTTTGTCCTTTTCATGGAGAAAAAACGCCTTCTTTTAACGTCAACCAGGAAAAGCAATTTTACCATTGTTTTGGTTGTGGCAAGTCAGGAGATGTCTTCCGTTTTATTGAAGAAATCGATGGAATTCCTTTTATGGAAGCTGTTGCCAAGGTGGCACAGTTTAATGGAGAAACCATTGACGTTTCTTTTGCAAGACAAACGAAAGCCAAGCCACCTTCTATTGAAGGAGACTTGATAGCTCTGCACCAAGAAGCTGCGACATTTTACCAAGCGATTTTGCTGACATCGACTATGGGGAAAGAAGCGCTAGCTTATTTGGAAGCACGTGGCCTGTCTCGCAAGGATATTGAATATTTTGGAATTGGATTAGCACCTGCTAGAGGAAGTTTTCTTTATGATCGGGTGAGTCAAAAATTTGATTTTGCGGAAGACCGCTATTTAGATTCAGGTCTCTTTCATATTGAGCAGAATCGTTTGGTTGATTCGTTTTATGATCGTATCATGTTTCCTTTAACGAATGTGAAGGGTCAAGTTATTGGTTTCTCCGGTCGGATTTTTGGAAATTCCTCAGACCAACAGGCTAAATACAAAAATAGCCGACGGACTAAGATTTTTAATAAGAGTTTTGAATTCTATCATTTGAATCAAGCACTTCCTCACATTAAGAAGAGTAAAGAAGTTTATCTAACGGAAGGATTTATGGATGTCATTGCTGCTTATCGTGCAGGTGTTCCTAATGTCATCGCAACGATGGGGACAGCCTTGACTTCCGAACATGTCCAACGTTTACGGGCTTATAACCCGACTGTGATTCTAGCTTATGATGGAGATGATGCCGGACAGGCAGCTATTGAGAAATCCATTCAAGAATTAAAAGGTTTTTCAGTAGAGGTTGTACGCTTTTCCCAAGGGATGGATCCGGATGAATTTCTTCAAGCGCATTCTCCAGGAGAGTTGCGTTCCTGCTTGGAGGAGACTCGTATGGATTCCGTTGAGTTTTTGATGGACTATTACCGTCCGGCAAACCTTCAAGGAGTTCAAGCTCAATTAGCTTATGTTGAGCAGTTGGTTCCCTATATTGCAAGTCTACCGACCGATTTACTGAGAGAAGTTTATATCAGGAAGCTAATCCAAGAGGCTCCAGCTTTTGATCAAATCCAAGTGGAGCAGTTAGTCGCTAAAGCTCGTGTTCAAGGAGCAGCTGGCTCAGTGAATCAGGTGCGAATAGCTCCGGTAGAGATACCGATAAGTCTTCCTCAGAGTAGGTTAATTCATACCGAGAGGCAGCTGCTTCATCGCTTCATCCACCATAGCTCCCTATTAAATGAATTTCGTTTTTTGGAAAATTTTCACTTTGTTGAAAAAGATCATGAAGATCTCTATCAACTATTGTTAAAAAAAGGGCAATTAACCAGCAAAGATTTGGATGAAGAGACCGAAGAAATCAATCGCTTATGGTATCAAATTCTAGAAATGAATTTACCTCCTCAAATTGGGGATGAGGAGATTGAGCAATTATTACAAACCCAAGAATTAGAAAAGTATAGACAAAAAAATAAAGAAATTGTTAAGACGATTCAAGCAGCCTCGCAGCTTGGACAGCATGATCAGGCTGCACTTGATTTAAATGAACTAATTGCCCAAAAAAGAAAAATGGAGTAAGGAATGGCTAAAAAACAAAAAGAAGTAACAACATTAGATGTTCAAATAGCAGATTTTATTCGGAATCATAAGCTTTCCGGAACTGCAACAGATGAAGAAATTAATAGCTCTCTTATAATTCCTTTTAGTTTAGATGCTGATGGGATTGATAATCTTTTGCAACGAATTCAAGATGCAGGTATTGCAATCACTGATAAAGATGGAAATCCGAGCCAACGTGTTTTGGCAGCCGAGGAAGAGGAAAAGGATTTGTCGGATGAGGAGTTGCTTGGAAGCAATTCAGCTAAGGTCAACGATCCTGTCCGGATGTATTTGAAAGAAATTGGGGTTGTGCCTCTTTTAACAAATGACGAAGAACAAGAATTAGCTATTTTAGTGGAACAAGGTGACTTAGAGGCTAAGCAACGCTTAGCTGAAGCCAATCTACGTTTAGTCGTGTCCATTGCAAAACGCTACGTAGGACGTGGTATGCAATTCCTAGATTTGATTCAGGAAGGAAATATGGGCTTGATGAAAGCGGTGGATAAGTTTGATCATACCAAAGGCTTTAAATTTTCGACTTATGCAACTTGGTGGATTCGCCAAGCCATTACTCGGGCCATTGCAGATCAAGCAAGAACCATTCGGATTCCAGTGCATATGGTTGAAACAATTAATAAACTGGTCCGAGAGCAACGGACATTGCTTCAAGAATTAGGGCAGGATCCTACTCCAGAACAAATTGCTGAACGCATGGATATGACGCCAGATAAGGTTCGTGAAATTTTGAAAATTGCTCAGGAACCGGTCTCACTTGAAACTCCAATTGGAGAAGAAGACGACAGCCATTTGGGAGATTTTATTGAAGATGAGGTCATTGAAAATCCAGTTGATTATACGACCCGTGTTGTCCTTCGTGAACAATTGGATGAAGTCTTAGATACGCTTACAGACAGAGAAGAGAATGTACTCCGTCTTCGTTTTGGTTTAGATGATGGCAAAATGCGCACACTTGAGGATGTTGGTAAAGTTTTCAATGTTACTCGCGAACGGATTCGTCAAATTGAAGCAAAAGCCTTGCGTAAACTTCGACAACCAAGTCGTTCAAAACCACTGCGTGACTTTATTGAAGATTAGGGAGAATCCATGGTTTATACAGAAGTAAAAGTGGAAGAAATTAAAACCAAGATTCTTCATGCCTTGGAAGAGGTCATGGATCCAGAATTAGGGATTGATATTGTAAATTTGGGTCTAGTCTATGAAATTCGATTTGAGCCAGAAACAGGTCATACGGAAATTGATATGACCTTAACGACGATGGGATGTCCTTTAGCAGACTTATTAACCTCACAGATCTATGATGTTCTTCGACCACTTGAAGAGGTTCAGAAAGTAGATGTCAAGCTTGTTTGGTATCCAGCTTGGACAGTTGAAAAAATGAGTCGTTACGCACGGATTGCATTGGGGATTAAATAAGAAATGAGGAGGGAGCAGAAAGGAATTCTGACACTTGCAACAGTTTTGTTTTCTAACTCCCCCACGGTTTATTAAATCAGATAGAGACGGCTCATAGAGTTAGTAGATTGTATTGACTAAAAGAGAGTAAGGTCTTTCTAGAACACAGGGGTGATTGTTGCTTGGTTCAATCACCCCTGTGTCACATATTTATGACTCATTAACATTTTGAGGTTGCAGCTTGAGCTCAGCCTCTTTTTTGATGCTAGATGTTGGGGTATACCTAGCTATTGTTTAATATGTAAGTTCATTCTCCTAAACAAAGGCACTAGATATAGTATAAAAATTCAAAACAACACCAGATATTGATTTTTTGTTTGTGAAGTGATACACTAGTTCTATTCGTAAAAAGGAGGATTATTAGATGAAGAATCGTGTAGACAATTTGCAACGCTTAACTGTGAAGAAGCGTGATGGTCGATCGATTGCTTTTGACTTTCAAAAGTTATTTCTAAGCCTCGAACGTAGTAATCAAGACTTGGAAAGACTTTTGTCCCAGCAGGACTTCCTGGAAGTCCTGCAAGGTTTAGAAGAGAGGTTCTTGCAGTTGGATGGAGATGTCCTTTCTGCGGTAGATCTTCGACAATTGGTGGTAGACTTTCTCTTAAATGTGAAACAAGAAGAGCTACTTGCGGCTTACCAATTGTATGCGGAGAAAAAAGAGCAAGAGCGCTTAGAGTCCCTAGACATCAATCAAGCCATTTATAAGCTCTTAGATCAAGATAGTCATTTGGTCAATGAAAATGCAAATAAGGATGCGGAAGTTTTCAACACTCAAAGAGATTTGACAGCAGGTGTTGTCGGAAAAGCTATTGGCCTGAAACTTTTACCGCCACATATAGCGAATGCCCACCAAAAAGGACTGATTCATTTTCATGATTTGGATTATAGCCCCTATACTCCTATGACCAATTGTTGTTTAATTGATTTTGAAGGAATGTTTGCGAAGGGCTTTAAAATTGGAAATGCAGAGGTTGAGCCCCCTAAATCTATTCAAACAGCAACTGCACAAATTTCTCAAATTATTGCCAATGTTTCCTCCAGTCAGTATGGCGGCTGTTCTGCAGATCGAATTGATCAAATTCTAGCTCCTTATGCGGAACTCAATTATCAGAAGCATCTGAAAGATGCAAAGGAATGGGTTCAGGAAGGAAAGTTAGAACATTATGCCCGTGTAAAAACGAAAAAAGATATTTATGATGCCATGCAATCTTTAGAGTATGAAATTAATACTCTCTTTACCTCCAATGGACAGACTCCTTTTACATCACTTGGATTTGGCTTGGGTAGATCTTGGTTTGAAAGGGAAATTCAGAAAGCAATTTTGAATATTCGCATCCAGGGCTTGGGACGAGAAGGGCGAACAGCTATCTTTCCTAAGTTGATTTTTACCTTAAAAAAAGGATTGAACTTAGAGCCAGGAAGCCCCAACTATGATATTAAGGAGTTAGCCCTGGAATGTGCGACCAAGCGTATGTATCCGGATATTCTGTCTTATGATAGGATTGTGGATTTAACCGGTTCCTTTAAGGTCCCTATGGGGTGCCGTTCTTTTCTCCAAGGTTGGAAAGATGAGCAAGGAATAGAAGTGAACGCTGGACGGATGAATCTTGGTGTGGTTACTGTCAATTTACCTAGAATTGCCTTGGAAACCAGTAGTGATAAAGCTGCTTTTTGGAAACTCTTTCGTGAGCGAATGGAACTTGCCAAAGATGCTTTGGTGTATCGAATTAAGAGGGTTAAGGAGGCAAGTCCGGCTAATGCGCCTATTCTCTATCAATTTGGTGCTTTCGGGAAACGCTTAGCACGGGAAGATTCTGTGGATCAGGTATTTCGAAATTGCAGAGCCACTATTTCCCTTGGATATATTGGTCTGTATGAAGTAGCGAGTGTTTTTTATGGTGGAGACTGGGAAGATAATCCAGAAGCGAAAACATTTACCTTGGATATTATTCGTGAGATGAAATCCTTGACCGAGACCTGGTCAGAGATATACGGCTATCATTTTTCAATTTATTCAACTCCATCTGAAAGTTTAACAGATCGCTTTTGTCGTTTAGATACTGAAAAATTTGGCCTCATTGAAAATGTGACCGATAAAGAATATTACACAAACAGTTTTCATTATGATGTGCGGAAAAATCCAACTCCTTTTGAAAAATTAGATTTTGAAAAAGATTATCCAGCAGCCGGGGCAACAGGTGGCTTTATTCATTATTGTGAATACCCTGTTCTCCAACAAAATCCTAAAGCCTTAGAAGCAGTTTGGGATTACGCTTATGATCGGGTTGGTTATTTAGGGACCAATACTCCTATTGACCATTGTTACGCCTGTGATTTTTCTGGCGATTTTGAACCAACTGAGAAGGGATTTCGCTGTCCTTCTTGTGGCATGACAGATCCTAAAATGGTTGATGTAGTAAAGCGAACTTGTGGTTATTTAGGGAATCCGCAGGCTAGACCCATGGTTCGAGGGCGACACAAGGAGATTACAGCCCGTGTGAAACACATGAATGGCTCAAGTCTTTAATAAGGGGGACTTATGAAAAATCCAAAAGCCCAAGAATGGAGAAGTGAGGAACTGAGTCAAGGTCGTATTATGGATTACAAGGCCTTTAACTTTGTAGATGGAGAAGGAGTTCGCTGTTCTCTCTATGTTAGCGGTTGTCTTTTTCATTGTTCTGGTTGTTACAATGTCGCAACTTGGTCCTTCTCTGCAGGAATCCCTTATACTTTGGATCTAGAAGAACAGATCATGGAAGATCTTGCCCAACCGTATGTTCAAGGCCTAACGCTTTTAGGTGGAGAACCCTTTCTGAACACCGGAATTATCCTACCTCTAGTTAAGCGAATTCGAAATGAATTACCAACCAAAGATATCTGGTCTTGGACAGGCTATACATGGGAGGAACTTGCCCTTGAAACACCTGACAAGTTGGAACTTTTGAAGCATATCGACATCTTGGTTGATGGACGTTATGATATGAGTAAACGAAATATGGCTCTTCAATTTAGAGGCTCATCCAATCAACGAATCATAGATGTCCCCAAGTCACTTGCAGCGAAGCAGATTATACTTTGGGAAAACTTAAGGGAGTAGCAATTCCACTAGTTTCCTGTTGGAGGCTGACTTTTCTCGTATTAGAGAAGTCATTAAAGAGATTATCATACAAGCTAAAGGTTCCATTGATTCTCTAACGCTAACCGCCCTGGATTTGGGGTGGTTTTTCTTAGTTTGATCTACAACAAAATGAAACATAATGATTATTTTTTACAGTCGGAATTACAGTCGGACTTTTTCAAAAAGTTATAGAAAGTTATAAGAAGGAATTAAGAAGGAAAATAGAAAAACCTTGATTTCTCAAGGTTTTCAAGAAGTTATAAGAAGTTTTAGAAACTTACAAGAAGTTAAGATGGAGCCGGTGGGAGTCGAACCCACGTCCAAACACCTGCCAACATATTTGTCTACAACCATAGGCTATGTCTTCATTTAACAGTTACTCCACACATAGCTCAAGTGAAGTAGCTGCGAGCCTATTCATCTCTTATGAAAGTACTAGGCTGACTTTCATCGTAGCTTGCTAATAATAAGACCGCGGTTTAACACAAGCAATCAAACCTTGGTCACGCCTGCTGGTTTTTAGGCAGCTAGAGCGTAAGAAGTGTTATTTTTTGCAGTTATATTTAACTGGCATTTTTACATCTGCCGATGAGTCGCAAAATATGCCTCATAATGCCTGTCGAATCCGTAACGACCCCTTACATTACTTGATAAGTATACCATTCTTTCACTTGAAAAGCTAGAAAAAACCACGATGTTAACTGACATTTTTTTGAAAAAAAGCTTGCACCTGTTTGAAAATGTGGTATACTTATTAGGTCAGTAAATATGGAAGATTACTCAAGAGGCTTAAGAGGCCGTGTTGGAAACGCGGTAGGCGTGTAACAGCGTGCGTGGGTTCGAATCCCATGTCTTCCGTATATTTTAGAGGGTACTATCCCTCTTTTTTTTTATTGATTTTTGAATA
This sequence comes from Streptococcus sp. WM07, assembly GCF_004570525.1. Classification (GTDB taxonomy): domain Bacteria; phylum Bacillota; class Bacilli; order Lactobacillales; family Streptococcaceae; genus Streptococcus. The sequence goes on from NZ_SPPZ01000017.1 coordinate 20,475, forward strand.
GATAGACGATAAAAAGAGGATGGAGAATTTCCAACCTCTTTTGATTAGTGGGATACGCGTTTGCGGGCAGCTTTTTTGCGATTTTCTTCGATAAAAGCAGCTTTTTGTTCTTCAGGTTCAATGATGGTTTTGTGGACTGCGTAAACAGCTCCTGCAACAGCAGCTACAGTTCCTGCAATTCCTGTCAAAAGACCTTTACCAAAATTATTTGCCATAAGTCTATCTCCTTTTTCTGTGTTATAATATATGGTACAGAAAATGTTAGAATTTTTCAAGGAAAAAAATGAAAACCAAGTTAATTGTTATCATGGGGCCAACTGCGGTAGGTAAATCTGCTTTGGGAATTGAGTTGGCTCAAAAGTATAATGGGGAAATCATCTCAGGTGATAGTCAACAAGTCTATAGTGGACTGGATATTGGTACTGCCAAGGTTAGTAAGGCCGAACAGGAATTGATTCCTCATCATTTGCTGGACGTAAGAGAAGTCGATCAGGAGTATTCGGCTTTTGATTTTGTTCAAGAAGCTAAAATCAAGATAGAGGAAATCGTACAAAGAGGCGCCTTACCGATTTTGGTGGGTGGAACAGGTCTTTATTTACAGAGTCTCTTGGAAGGTTATCATTTGGGTGGGGATTTGGATCAAGAAGCTCTTTTAGCCTACCGCCAAGAATTAGAGGCCTTAGCGACTGAAACCTTATATGATTTGGTAAATCAGAAGGGGATCTCGATTCGAGAAATTAATCGGCGTCGTGCTATCAGAGTTCTCGAATTAGATAAATTTGGACAAAATTTGGTCAATCAAGAGCAAGATTTTGAAGCTCTTTTGATTGCACTGGACGACGAGCGTGAGCTTCTTTATCAAAGAATTAATCAACGAGTTGATCAGATGGTTGAGGAGGGATTGTTAGAGGAAGCGCATTGGCTGTATAAGAATCATCCCCATGCACAAGCAGTTCGTGGAATTGGATACAAAGAGCTCTTTCCTTATTTTGAAGGGGAGACTAGCTTAGAATTAGCCCTTGAAACGATTAAGAAGAATACTCGCCGTTTTGCCAAGAGGCAGTTGACTTGGTTTCGTAATCGCATGAATCCGAACTTCTTTGTAGTTTCAACTCCAAACTTTAAAGTTGAGATTCAGAAATTGATTGAGGATTTTTTAAATGATTAATACGGAAAAAGAACAAGAGCGAGTCCTCTTACTCGGTGTGGAACTACCGAAAATGGATCATTTTTTAATGTCCATGGAAGAATTAGCCCGTCTTACCCAAACCGCTGGAGCTAAGGTTATCAAAGAAATTGTTCAAAAAAGAGAGCGCCCTGATGCTCGCAGTCTGATTGGTAGTGGTAAGGTAGAAGAAATTAGAAACTGGATAGAAGCAGAAGAAATTGACAGTGTGGTTGTCAATAACCGGCTTACCCCTCGCCAGAATACTTATCTAGAAACACAGTGGGGTGTGAAGGTCATTGACCGGATGCAATTAATACTGGATATTTTTGCGCTAAGAGCTAAATCCTATGAAGGGAAGCTTCAAGTTCATCTTGCTCAACTCCAATATCTCTTACCACGCTTGGTTGGCCAAGGGATTATGCTGAGTCGTCAGGGGGGAGGAATTGGTTCCCGTGGACCGGGTGAAAGTCAGTTAGAGCTAAATCGACGTGCTGTGCGTAATCAGATTACAGATATCGAACGACAATTGAAGGCAGTTGAAAAAAACAGGAATCGGATTCGTCAAAAACGTCTGGCGAGTCCCGACTTACAAATAGGTTTAATTGGCTACACCAATGCAGGTAAGTCCACAATTATGAATATTCTTGGTGAAAGCCCCCAGTATGAAGCTGATGAGCTTTTTGCGACCTTGGATGCTGCAACCAAAAAAATTCATCTTGATCAACAATTACAGGCTACTTTGACGGACACAGTCGGTTTTATCCAGGATTTACCGACAGAATTAGTTGCTAGTTTTAAGTCAACGTTGGAAGAAAGTAGACATGTGGATTTGCTAATCCATGTGATTGATGCGAGCGATCCGTATCATGAGCAGGAAGAGAAAACAGTGCTTTCGTTGATGCAAGAGTTAGATATGGATCAGATTCCACGTATTACTCTTTATAATAAGTTGGATAGAGTCAATGATTTTGTCCCTACTCTGAATCCGTCTAGTAGTATTTCTGCCCATTCTCCTTCCGCTAAAGAGGAGCTAAAAGAAATTATAGTCAATAAATTGAAGGCCTTGTGGGAGCCTTTTGAAATTCGCTGGCCACTATCCAAACAATACAGGTTACACGAATTGGAAGAACTTGCTTTGATCGGAACTCTCGAATATGATCAAGCAGGAGTGTATGTTTCTGGCTGGATTGCTGAAAAAAATAAATGGAGATTAGAGGCTTTTTATGAATAAATGGATTGAACGTGCCATTTCATTGGGAGGTTATACCTCCCTTGATCGGAATTACCTTGAGCATGTCTTACAAGGAAAAACAGACAGCGAAATCCTAGCTTGGATTACTCCACCACCAAGTGTCTTGAATGCTTATTTTGCTGAGTTATATCAGAAAAAAGGTCCTAAAGAGGCTATGGATTACCTTTACGAAATGAGTCAGGCTTTTGATTTGTTTCAAAAAGATCCTTCCTTTAGGGAAGTTAGGCCATTTATTCGTTTAAATTTGTCTGGCAAGGCATATGGTCTAGCTCTTCTTGATGAGAGTGGTTTGGGACAGATATTTGCTCAAGTAGAGGAAGTTGTAACACCTGAATTACTGTGGGAAATTGCAACTATTTTTCCAGATCATTTGATTGGGTATGTTCAAGGCCGAATTATATTACGTCCACAAGTGGCACAGAAAGTGGTTGGAGAAGAGGCAGTGACTCCTTTAACGGATCGCTTGATGCTGAGTGATGGAAGTCAGAAGTTTAGTTCCTATAGTCAGGAAGATTTACTTGAACAATTAAACAAAGAAAAAGTTGAAACCCTCCTCTGGTATGGTTCCAGGGAACGTCAACTCATGGTAGTAATGGAGAAGAAAGAATGGACTTACAATTTTTAGGGACCAGTGCAGGTCAACCTTCAAAAGCCCGAAATGTTTCCAGTTTAGCCCTAAAATTGCTAGATGAAATCAATGAAGTTTGGCTTTTTGATTGTGGGGAAGGCACTCAGAACCAGATTCTGCATACCAGTATTCGCCCGCGCAAGGTCAGCAAGATTTTTATTACTCATCTGCATGGCGATCATATTTTTGGTTTACCTGGCTTCTTGTCTAGTCGGGCTTTTCAAGCTAATGAAGAACAGACCGATCTGGATATTTATGGTCCAGTGGGGATTCGAAATTATGTTTTAAATAGTTTACGTTTATCGGGTTCGCGTCTCCCATACCGCATCCATTTTCATGAGTTTGATTCAGATAATCTCGGATTGATTATGGAAACAGATCAGTTTAAAGTGTATGCGGATGCGTTAGACCACAGCATTTTCTGTGTAGGATATCGGGTTATTCAAAAAGATTTGGAAGGAACCCTAGATGCCGATGCATTGAAGCAAGCGGGAGTTCCTTTTGGTCCTTTATTTGGAAAAATTAAAAAAGGGGAAGATATTACTCTAGAGGACGGTCGCCTTATTAGAGCCAAGGACTATCTCTCCCCTCCTAGACCCGGTAAGGTGATTACGATTCTTGGTGATACTCGTAAAACAGATGCCAGTGTCCGCTTGGGGGTTGCATCTGATATCTTGGTTCATGAAGCTACTTACGGTAAGGGTGATGAAAAATTGGCACGCAATCACGGTCACTCTACCAATATGGATGCTGCTAAAGTAGCCAAGGAAGCTGGTGCCAAACGTCTTATATTGAACCATATTAGCCCACGCTTTTTGGCCAAGGATATTAGTCAAATGCGAGATGATGCTGCTAGCATATTTCCAAATGTTCATGTTGTCAAAGATTTAGAAGAAATTCCACTGTAGAGTAGGGGAGCTAGATGATAGAAGCAAAGTACGATTGGCAATTTCGACCAAAAGTCGAAGATCAGGATTTTATCGTGGAAGCTAAAACATTTGGTTTGGAAGAATCGGTTGCAGGCCTCCTTTACCAACGTGGAATCCAAAGCAAGGATGAATTAGAGGAATTTTTACAGCCAAATTTAGAGAATCTTTCTGACCCGTTTCTTTTTCAAGACATGGAAAAAGCGGTGGCTAGAATTGAAGAGGCCATTCAACATAATGAGTCAATTCTGGTCTATGGAGATTACGATGCTGATGGTATGACCAGTGCCTCCATTATGAAAGAAGTTTTGGAAGAAATGGGAGCAGAGGTTCAAGTTTATCTTCCGAATCGTTTTACGGATGGTTATGGACCTAATAAGAGTGTCTATAAATATTTCATCGAAAACCAAGATATTTCCCTTATTATTACGGTTGATAATGGTGTGGCTGGCCACGAGGCCTTGGAATATGCGGACCAAGTCGGGGTGGATGTCATTGTGACAGATCACCATGCACTACCAGAAATCTTGCCACCTGCCTATGCTATTATTCATCCTGAATTACCAGGGGATTCCTATCCGTTTCATCATTTGGCAGGGGTTGGAGTGGCCTTTAAACTGGCCTGTGCCTTACTCGGAGATGTAGTCCAAGATTTCCTAGATTTAGTAGCTATCGGTACCATTGCAGATATGGTACCTTTAGTGGGAGAGAATCGGATTCTAGTCTCCTACGGTCTTAAGATCTTGCAACAAACTCAACGGATTGGGTTGCAAGAATTGGCTGCAGTTGCCTCTCTGAAGCTGGATGAAGCCGATGAGGAGACGGTTGGTTTTCAGATTGCTCCTCGCTTGAATGCTTTAGGACGTTTGGATGATCCAAATCCAGCTTTAGAACTGCTTACAGGATTTGATGATGAGCTGGCTCACGAGTTAGCTCAGATGATTGATGCTAAAAATACAGAGCGTAAAGAGCTAGTTCAAACTATTTATGAAGAAGCGCGTGCCCAATTGGATCCGGAGGCTAGGGCTCAAGTTTTGGTGCAAGAGGGTTGGAATCCAGGAGTCCTAGGAATTGTCGCTGGTCGACTGTTAGAAGAAACGGGTCAGCCAGTACTTGTTTTGAGTAGTGATGGTACAAAGGCTAAAGGTTCTGCACGTAGTCCTGAATCAATTCATCTGTTTGAAGCCTTAGACCCCCATCGAGATTTGTTTCTAGCTTTCGGGGGGCATGCAGGCGCAGCTGGAATGACATTGGAATTGGAACAGTTACCAGCTTTAAAGGCTGTTTTAGAAGATTACATTGCTAGTCTTGGATTAGATTCCAATGAAAAGCCGGCCTATCAGGTGGATGAAACTTTAGATTTACAGAATCTCAGTTTAAAAACACTTGAACAGTTCCGGCAATTAGCTCCATTTGGAATGGAGAATCGGCAACCTGTTTTTTATATTTCTGATTTTCAGGTGGAAGCTACTAGAACTATGGGACAAGGAAATGCCCACCTCAAACTAAAGATATCTCAAGGTGAAGCAGAGTTTGAGGTTGTTGGTTTTGGTTATGGACATTTAGCCTTAGAGTTTTCACAGTCTAAGAGACTTGAGCTTTTAGTGACCTTGTCCGTAAATCAATGGAATGGCCAGACCAGTCTTCAATTAATGATGGTAGATGCAAGGATTGAAGGTTTACAGCTTTATAATATTCGTGCGGGGAAACTGCCTTTACCGGATTCTGTTCCAGTTTTAGAATTTACGGAAGATTTCCCAACTAATATTCCAGAAGCAGCTGCTTACGTTTTAGACCAGTTGCCGGAAACCGTGGAGCCCTTAGCTCGCTTTGTGCAAGAACGACAACCACAGGTTTTTTATTTTAAAAACACTATTCAAGAAGCTTATTATTTAACGGGTATAGGTACGAGAGAGCAATTTGCTCTGTTGTATAAGACTATTCGGCAGGTTCCAGAGTTTGATGTGCGCTACAAATTAAATGATCTGGCGACTTATTTAAAAATCCAACGCCCACTTCTGATCAAGATGTTGCAAATTTTTCAAGAGTTGGAATTTGTTACCATTGAAGATGGCGTTCTTAAGGAAAATCCAAATGTTGTTAAACGGTCTATCGAGGAGAGTAAGGTTTATCAAAACTTGAAAGATTTAGCTCGTTTTCAAGAAAAAATGGCCTTAGATTCTGTTGAGGATATCTATGACTATTTGCTGCATTTTCCCCTAGAAAAATCCTAAACCTAGATTTATTTGTGATGCACTTCTAGCTATTGTGATAGAAGTATGGTAGAATGGGTTGTAAAAACATTTTGATAGAAAGTCTATTATGAACTTAAAAGATTATATTGCTACAATTGAAAATTATCCGCAAGAAGGGGTAACCTTCCGTGATATCAGTCCTTTGATGGCTAATGGGAATGCCTATTCTTATGCAGTTCGGGAAATTGTTCAATACGCGACTGATAAGAAGATTGATATGATTGTAGGTCCTGAAGCACGTGGATTTATCGTGGGTTGTCCGGTTGCCTATGAACTTGGTATCGGTTTTGCTCCTGTACGGAAGCCCGGCAAGCTTCCACGTGAAGTGATTTCTGCAGACTATGAAAAAGAATATGGACTTGACACCTTGACAATGCACGCAGATTCCATTAAGCCTGGTCAACGTGTCCTCATTGTGGATGATTTATTGGCGACTGGTGGAACTGTTAAAGCGACCATCGAAATGATTGAGCGTTTAGGGGGTATTGTTGCAGGTTGTGCTTTCCTAATTGAGTTAGATGACTTGAAGGGTCGCGAGGCTATTGGCGATTACGACTATAAAGTTCTTATGCATTACTAATCCAAATCTTCTTGAAGTTTTCTGGTTCTTTGTCAAGTTGTGTGGAATCCTTGAAAACTGACAATGTAGAATAAAGACAATCTTCTTCCTCCCCTCCTTAGAGGGGAGGGATTTTTAGATAGAGTGGACAGCAGGAGTCTGCATCCAGTA
>NZ_SPPZ01000180.1 GCF_004570525.1 Streptococcus sp. WM07
AAAGAAACGACCCCAAAAGAGGTAGCCTTTATTGAAAATTGGATAAACAACTATCCTAAAAAATGCTTGGGCTACAAGTCGCCGAAGGAATTTCTTAGCGGTGGCTAACTTCAACTTGAAATTTAGCTATGTTTCTAAAATCTGAATCGTTTACAGTAAAGAGCGAAAAATAGTCGACAAAGTACAGAGTTATGGTATAATACTTAGTGGAGCAACAATCTTGCGTGAAGCGGGTCAGGGGAGGAATCCAGCAGCCCTAAGCGATGTAGATTGTGTGCTCTTTTTGTGTGTCTTGAAGAAACCATAAAACGCAGGAAATCATTGTTATTTCGTAAGCGCCCAATAACAAGGTATCTTTAACCGAACTAGAAATCTAGCTATACTAATCTTATAAATCATCAGGATGGAGATTGATATGGTAGATTCTCGCTCGTTCACTAGGATAAATTTATGCGA
>NZ_SPPZ01000181.1 GCF_004570525.1 Streptococcus sp. WM07
AGTCTACAAACTGGCTAATGAGACGTGCTTCATGAGTTTCAGGGATGTCCCAAGCAATAGATAGTTCAAGGCTGAGTTGATTTGTGTTATACTGTTTATACATTTTATGTCTTTCTAGTTGTTTTGTAGTTATTGTAATTATAAAGCATAAAATGGAAAAGGAGCAATTCTAGTTTGGAATTGCTCGCTTTTTTATTTTATACTTAACAAAAAACAAAAATAGCTGTATACTATAAGGTATGAAAGTCGAACTAAATGAATATCAAATTAGCGAATTGAAGCAAGCCCTGAAAGATAAAAAGAATGCACAGCACCATAGGAAAATTCAAGCTCTCATTCTCTACTCTGAATGTCAGAATTTAACAGCAGTAGCTAAATCAGTAGGTTTTGTTCATCAAACTGTACGAAACTTATTGAACCGTTATCTAGAAGGAGGTTTAGAGGCACTCCTTA
>NZ_SPPZ01000182.1 GCF_004570525.1 Streptococcus sp. WM07
GGTTCCGTAGCGATTCGATCGAGTATCGCCGTCGCTTGGTTGAGGCACTGCAACACAGCGGTCGCGGGATCGTATCGATCAAGCGTTACGGAGCCGGGTGCGAAGTAGCAGAGATTACCCAGCACATCGATGTGCGGCATCAGTTCAGGGAGGAAATCAGGACGATCCAATATGCAGATCGCGGGATAGCTCAGGAAATCCCAATCTTTGATTGTGAGTTTGACTGACACGTCGCCTTTTTTACACGCCAGCCCCCCTTTAAAGGCACGCACCGGTAGCTTGGCAGCTACCGGTGTAAAGCCACGAGCTCTGAGCGCCCGTAAGGTTTCGCCTAAAGCGCTCATAGGGTTCCTCAGCCTGCACTACTGGACAGAACGACGGGTGGGGCTACTTTTTCTGGAGCGGTGTTGCGGATCGCATCCGCTTCACCACCCACCTCAATCAGTGTGGCG
>NZ_SPPZ01000183.1 GCF_004570525.1 Streptococcus sp. WM07
TCCCATCAGCTACGCATCTCTGCCTCGCCTTAGTGGCCGACTCACCCTGCTCCGATGAACGTTGAACAGGAAACCTTGGGCTTACGGCGTGGAGGCTTTTCACCCCCATTATCGCTACTCATGTCAGCATTCGCACTTCTGATACCTCCAGCATCCTTTACAAGACACCTTCGCAGGCTTACAGAACGCTCTCCTACCATATCCAATAAAGGATATCCGCAGCTTCGGTGACTGGCTTAGCCCCGTTACATCTTCCGCGCAGGACGACTCGATCAGTGAGCTATTACGCTTTCTTTAAATGATGGCTGCTTCTAAGCCAACATCCTGACTGTTTTAGCCTTCCCACTTCGTTTTCCACTTAGCCAATCTTTGGGACCTTAGCTGGCGGTCTGGGTTGTTTCCCTCTTGACGCCGGACGTTAGCACCCGACGTCTGTCTCCCAAGCTCGCAC
>NZ_SPPZ01000184.1 GCF_004570525.1 Streptococcus sp. WM07
CTTATAGCCTGGCTAAGGATAAAAATGGAGGGAAAACATAAATTGCCAATATCAGACATGAAAGAGAGTTCATCATTTAAGAATATAATAGAATATTACATAAAACTTTATAATCACAAATTTGATACTTTGAAGGAAATGGACTAACAGTTAAAAGACACCACCTATTAAAACTCACACAGGGAGAAATAGATCATCTGAATAGGGCCACATCTATTACAGAAATTCAAACATTAATTATCCTTCCGGAAGAGAAAGCACCAGACTCAGATTTTTCCACTGGTGAACTCTATCAAACATTTAAAAAAGAAATGATCCCAGATCTCTTTAATCTCCTCCAGAAATTAGAAGCAGAGAGAACGCTTCCTCATTTGTTCTATGAGACATGAATTACCCAGCTAAAGACATTACAAGAAAAGAAAACTACAGACCAATATCTCATAAGT
>NZ_SPPZ01000185.1 GCF_004570525.1 Streptococcus sp. WM07
CAGCGCAACCTGCGCGACTTCGCCAGCGGCCTGCTGCAGCAAGTCGTCGCCCTGCTGCGCCTGGAAACGAGCATGCTGCTGCGCCTGCGCGGCGCCAGCGCCATCTCGGGCGAGCAGGACTATGAAATCCTCGCGCAGATCGGCGACCATGAAGCCGATGACGGCATCCTCAGCCCTTCCCTGCTGTCACAGCTGGACGACGCCAAGAGCAATAAAATCTCGCGCCTGCACGGCGACACCTATGTCGGCTATTTTCCGAATAGCAGCGGCAAGGCTTCGCTGCTGGTCTTAAAGGGCGTGGAAGAAATTTCCGACCTCGACGCGCAATTGCTGGAAGTGTTCTGCTCGGGCGTGGCGATTGCCTTCGACAACATCCTGCTGACGCAGGAAATCACCGATACCCAGGCCGAGCTGATCCTGCGCCTGGGCGACGTGGTCGAATCGCG
>NZ_SPPZ01000186.1 GCF_004570525.1 Streptococcus sp. WM07
GAACATAGGTATAATAAAGCACACACATGCACACTCAAAACAAAACTTTACTTTTTTATCCATGTATGTGTATGTAAATTCCCAGACAAGATTACTTCTGGAAAGGAAAGGTAGATTTTGAGAGTAGCCTAGAGGAGATCTTTCACTTACTATATTGTTTGAATATTTAATAAAGTGAATGTATTCATGTACTGCTTATGTACATCTTTTAAAAGAAAAAAAAACACCAGACAATAATTGAATGTAGTGAGTATTATTAGAGAAGTATGTGTAAAGCATGATGGGGGAACCAAAAACAATGCTGCTGGGGTGGGATGGAGAGGAGGAGGTGCCGCAGAGATAGGGTAATGCTGAGCAAGGCCTTGAAGGAGAAGATGATGGTGGCATCCCAGACAGAGAGGGGACCATATGCAGGGGCTCAGGGGCATGGCATGTATGCTT
>NZ_SPPZ01000187.1 GCF_004570525.1 Streptococcus sp. WM07
CTTGATCCAGCCGTAGCGGCTGCCGCTACCACCTTTGCGCGCGCCCTTCTTGCCGCCGCTCACAGGCTGCCCCGCAATTGCGCCAGCAAATCCTGCGTCTGCGGCCGCACGCCGCGCCACACGTAAAACGCTTCGGCCGCCTGCTCCACCAGCATGCCCAGGCCGTCGCGCACCTGCGCGCCATGCTGGGCGGCAAAGTCCATGAAGACGGTGGGCTGGGCGCCATACATCATGTCCAGCGCCAGCGTGTGGCTGCCGAAGATACCCGGCGGCACGGGCGGCAAGTCGCCCGCCAGGCTGGAAACGGACACGCCCTGGGCGGCGATGGCGGCAGCACTGAGCGCATTCATGTTGGCGCCCAACGGCAGCACGTAATTGGCCTCGCCCGCCTGCGCGCCGTGGCCCGCGTAAAACACCAGGGCGATATCGGCGCCGCGCGCC
>NZ_SPPZ01000188.1 GCF_004570525.1 Streptococcus sp. WM07
TGATTTTTCACTGCATTCCTGACATTTATAGGCGTGCTGGATGTGATCCACTCGTTTTAATTGAGCAGGTATAAAGACCAATTCTTGGCGTTGTAGGTGGCTACCAATTTCTTTTAAATCACCATTAGACTTCCTGCGAAACGTTTATAGCCTTTCAAAATTGATAATACCAGCAATTAGGTTCATTCTTAAACCAAATCGTTTCTTACGATTGCGGTATAGTTGTTTAGTTTATAAACCGAATATGATATACTTATTCTATGGCATACGGAATCGATTTTAGAAAACGTGTCCTTGCTTATGTAAAAGAAGGACATACACGTCAAGAAACTGCAAAACTATTTAATATCAGTACGAATACTTTATACACCTGGGAAAAGCAACAACGAGAACAAGGGCATTTAGAACGTAAAAAGCGTGTTGCTAAGTCTAGAAAAATC
>NZ_SPPZ01000189.1 GCF_004570525.1 Streptococcus sp. WM07
GTTCCTCCATTTTCCACCAAGAGTAGACGAAGACCTGTCACTGCCAATTCACGACAAATAATAATTGCAACTACCCAAGCTGGAGCAAAGCCAAGCTCTACAAGCATGATAAATGCTGTCATCACCAAAATCTTATCTGCCATCGGATCCGCAAATTTTCCAAAGTTTGTTACAACCTGCCATTTACGAGCCAAGTAGCCGTCTAGATAATCCGTAATACTAGCTAATGCAAAAATAAGTGCTGCTAAGACATGACTAATTGTTGAATCCCAAACGGTCAGTAACAAGATAAAAATTGGGATTACCAAAATCCTACCTATCGTCAATGCATTTGGAATATTTTCTTTTTTCATATAAAACCTTTATTGTTCAAAATTTATTGTAATTGAGCCTGTATCTGCTGTCAAGGCTGATAGATCTAGCTTTTGACCACCTACAGT